>CAYUFW010000160.1:656-17790 GCA_964443915.1 uncultured Pirellulaceae bacterium | reverse complement strand
GGCCGGCTGCCGTGCCCGCCGTGGCCGAACGCAAAATCGGCCAGCTTGCCAGTCTGCAGATCGAACAGCGCCGGGAACGCCCGGCTGCTGGGCACGACCAGTTCCCCGCCGCGGATCAGCAGCGATCCTTGAGGCGACGGGCCGCCGAAGGCCATCGCGCCGTGGGGATGTTCCAGATACAGCGAGCCGCAACGGTCGTTTACCCAGACGGGACGGCCCGTTTGGGCATCGAGCGCCCAGACAAAGATGCCTTCGAAGGGCCACACGCCGGCCACGAGGTACACTCGCCCGTCGGCCACGACGGGGCCGCCGCGCACCGGCCAGACGGAGATCAGGCGGCCGTTGCCCAGCACGTGACGCTGCGACGGAGCGGCCCGATGCTTCCAGCGCAGCGCTCCGGTCGCGGCGTCCAGGCAGTACAAGCAGCCGTCGTCCGAGGCGCAGAACACCTTGCCGTCCCATACGGCCGGAGCGAACCGCAGCGGCCCCTGGGCGTAGAACCGCCAGCGTTGGCGGCCGGTCTCCGTCTCTAGCGCCGTCACGCTGTCGTTGCGCGACGAGCAGACGAACAGGGTCCGGCCCCACACCACCGGCTCGTAACCCGCGTCGAATTGGACCCGCTCCTGCCGCACTTGCCAAAACGCCGGCCGCAGCGGTTCGTAGCGACGCACCCACTGCAGGTGCAGCGGTTCGCCCAGTTTCTCCGGCGAGCACGCCGTGCGGCCGGCGTCGTAACGCCACATCGGCCAGTCGGCAGCACTGGCCGACATCACGGCCAGGGTGCAGAACACCGCGGTCAGCCACACGGCGTGAGCGCATCTGGGTAGGTTGGGTCTCCGACCCGACCAGGGTAGGTTGGATCTCTGACTCGACCCGGTCGGGTCGGAGACCCAACCTACTTGCTTGCGGCCAGAAGGCCGCGTTGAGTGCAAACTGGGATGGTTGCGGGCAGAAAGCATATTCATCACTCCTTCCGAGAACGCTGGATGTCTGCGGCCGGCTCCATCGCCGTAAGCACCTTTAACTGGTGAGGTTTGAAGACGACGGCTTCTGCAGGCGGCGCGGGCGTGGCCGCCGCGGTGAACGGATCAAGCCATTGGCGCGTTCCGCGTACCGCCACATCAACCTGGGCCGTCACCGGCGAATCCTCTTCATTGAACAGGATGTAGAAATGGCGGCCGCCCTTGACCACGTGACGGTACCGGATGCTCGTGGACGGGGGCGTCAAGGTCAGATCGGGCTTCACCAGTGCGTCGAGCGCGGCCGGAAGTTCCGCGGCGGTCGCCGCCGCGCGAGCGGCCGGCAATTGGGCCGCAGAGGGCGAGTTGCCGAGAACAATCAGCCGCCCGTTGCCGGCCAGCTTCTGTAAGGCGGGCAGCGCGTTGGCCGGGACGTGCAACGCGCCGTCGAGGATCACGGCCCGGTAGGTCATGCCTGCCAGGTGTACGCCGTCGGGCTCGGCCTGGGCATCCTCACCCAGGTGCCGCATCTCCAGGTAGTTGAAGTCGCGCTGGTGCTGATAACAGACCTTGGCCGACTGGTCGGGCAGCCGGGCCGGCTCGGCCAGGATCGCGACTTCGCAGACGTGCCGCGAATCGGTGTTCAGCCAACTCAGGCGGCGGCAAGAGTCGGCGTACGGTTTGTACTTGTCCCACCAGGCGGCGTTCGGACCCACGTCCGGCGGACGTTCGTCCCTCCGCGGGCCGCGCATCGAATAGTAGAACGCGTGCGGGTACAGCAGATTGTGCCCGCGCACAAAACACCAGCCGGCCAGCCACTCCACTTCCTCATAGGTGAGATTGTGCCCGTAGGCGCCGTACAACTCGTTGGAGTTGCGGCGCCGGCCCAGATGGACCATGGCGCTGGAAGCGCACTTGGCCGTGGTCGAATCGGCTCCCTCCAACGCTTTTACTCCCGGCACGACCATCCGCCACACCAGATCCTGGCCGGGCATCTGGAAGTAACGTTCGGCGCCGATGTCCATCGAGCCGCCTGGATGACCGGTCAGGGCGATGCCGTGCTGGCCGCACCACTGGCTGAGCCGCCGATAGTAGTTCTCCTCCAGGCAGATCGCGATGGCCCGCTGATAGTCGGCGCGGTGTTGCGCCGCGTCCGGGCCGTCGCTGTACCACAAGTCGGCCAGGAACGGTCGAAAGTCGTAGCCCAGGATGCGGTTCACCTGCTCGAATAGGGCCGCATTGCCAGGCACGATGCCGCGCGCGGGGCCGCGGCCGGTCGGTGACGGCTCGTCGGTGAAGATGGCCAGGATCGTCTTGCCGAAGTGCCGGCCAAACTCCCGGGCAAAGCGGTCGTAGACCAACTCGATGAAGCTCGACACGGCCGCGGGATTGAGGATGTCGCCAGCGGGCGGCAGTTCTTCCTGGAACTTGCCGGTCTCTTCGCCGAGGTAGTGCAAGCCGCGAATGACGCCGCCCGTGGGTCGCTCGACCACAGCCAATCGCTGACCGTTGGGGCGCTCGAGCGTGGCCACGAGCTTCCAACCGTCCTCCAGCTTGGGATTCTCGCCCGGCTGCAGGTCGATCTTCGCCAGTCCGCGCGCCGCGTGGCTCGGATTCCGCGCCACCACCTGTCCCGCCGACGAACCGGACGGGTACATGCCTTCATCGTACAAAATGACGTACATCTGGCGGCGGACCGCCTCGTCGACGGCCACGTGCATGGCGTGGATCATGCGGGGCGAGAGCCAGCCGATGTCGCGCGGCAAACCGATCCGCGGATGGATCACGAAGCCGTACACGCCGCGGGCCTCAAAGTCGGCGATCTGGCGCACGATCTCTTCGTCCTTCAGGTCGTCGTTCCAAAACCAGAAGGGCATCACGGAGAATTCGCGCGGCGGGTCCTGGAACTCGCCCAACACGTCGGCCGCAAGCGCGGCCGATGAACACAGGAAGACCTGGCCCGCGGCAACCGCCGCGACAGCCAGGGCGACCGCCACGGCGCCGGCCGTATGGGAAAGCGAAAATCGGTTCATCATGCACCCGAGGGTTCTTGACATATTCCAAGGATCAGCAACCGGCGTCCATGCATAGCCCCGTACTCGTCGGCTGTCAAGGAGTCGGCCCCAGCGCCCTCGGCTTCTTGGCGCAGTCCAGGATGTGGCGTAGAGTCTTCGTCAATACGATGCTTCGCGAGCAAGGACGAAATCCCATGAAACGCTTCGTTTGCACCATCGCCCTCCTGTGTCTTCCGACTACCGCGCTGGCCGCGTTCGAGCTGGCCTCGCCGACGCACTCCGCCACGGTGCTCGTGCCGGAAAGCGAGCCGGAGTGCGTGCGGTTGGCGGCGGAAGACCTGGTCAGCGATGTCAAAAAGATTACCGGTCAAGCGCCGGCCATCGTGCGGCGCGAGGCGGATTGCGGCTCCCACAGCGTGGTGCTGGCGTCGCTCGACCGGCCGGAATCCGCGGCGCTGCTGGAACAGTTCGCCCCGGGATTCAGCGACGGGTTGAAAGGCAAATGGGAAGCCTACCGCGTCGAAAACGTCGGCTCGCGACTGCTCATCGCGGGCAGCGACCAGCGCGGCACGATGTTCGGGTTGTACGCCTTCATCGAGCAGTACCTCGGCGTGGACCCGCTCTACTACTGGGCCTCGCGCCCGCCGCTGCCGCGCGCGACGCTGGCCTGGGACAGCATCCGGATTCGGGCCGACGAGCCGACGTTCCGGTTCCGCGGCTGGTTCATCAACGACGAGGACCTGCTGACCGAGTTCCGGCTGGACGGCGGCCCACGGCGGATCGACTACCCGTACTACCACCGCGTGATTTCGCCGTCGGTGTCGGCGCGCGTGTTCGAGGCGGCGCTGCGTCTGCAGGTGAACCTGATCATTCCGGCCTCGTTCGTGGACATCCGCAACCCGGCCGAGGCGCGGCTGATCGAGGACGCCACGCGGCGCGGGCTGTTGGTGACCATGCACCACGTCGAGCCGCTGGGCGTGAGCGCGTTCGGCTTCGACAACTTCTGGAAGGACCGCGGCCAGCCGGTGCCGTTCGCCATCACGCAACAGCGCGACAAGTTCCACGAAATCTGGCGCGAGTACGCTTCTCGGTGGGCGAAGTTCGCACCGCAAGTCGTCTGGCAACTCGGCCTGCGCGGCATCGCCGATCGGCCGGTTTGGATGGCCGATCCCGGGGTGCCCAAGTCGGACGAAGGCCGTGGCCGGCTGATCTCGGACGCGATGGCGGCTCAGTGGGAGATCATCCGCAGCGTGGATCCGCGGCCGGAGCCGCTGGCCACGACGACGCTGTGGATGGAGGGCGCGGCGCTGCACGCCGCGGGACACTTGAACTTCCCGCCGGGCGTGGCGGTGATTTTCTCGGACAACAGTCCGGGCTGGGAACTGCAGAGCGATTTCCATACCGTGGCCCGCGAGCCCGGCCGGCCCTACGGCATCTACTATCATCATCAGCTCTGGGGCAGCGGCCCGCATTTGGTGCAGGGCGTCTCGCCACAGAAGACGCACGCGATTTTCCAGTTGGCGGTCCAGCGCGGCTCGACGCACTACGCCATGCTGAACGTGTCCAACGTCCGCGAGTTCGTGCTGGGCCTCGACGCCAGCGCGCGGATGCTGCGCGATTTCCCGGCCTTCGATCCGGACAAGTTCCTCACCGCGTGGTGCGCAGCCCGCTTCGGCACGCAGGCAAAAGCCGCCGAGTCGGCCTACCGCAGCCACTTCGCGAGTTTCGTGGCCGACCCGGCGACGGGCAAGCGGGCCCTGCTGGACGGCGAATGCGTGCATACGGGCGTCCGGCTCGCCGAATCGCTCGCCGGGCAACTGGAGAACGGCGGCAAGTCCGACGGCAAGGCGGCCGGGTTGCTGAAGAAGCTGAGGGCCCAACGTGAGCGAGTGGAACAAGCCGGCGCGGATGCCGAAGCGATCGCGGCCAAGTTGAACGACGCGGGCCGCGCATTGTTCGAGAGCAACTTGCTGGCACAGCACAAGATCATGCTCGGCCTGCTGCGCTGGGTGGAGCACGTGGCCGAGGCGAGCGCCGCGCTGGATGCAGGCGACCGGGCCGCCGCCGCCGCACACGTGCGGGCGTTGCCGGAAGCGCTCGCCCTGATCGACGCTGGCAAAGCCCTCGCCAGCCGCGGCGAATTCCGCGACTGGTACCGTGGCGATCGCAAAATGAACTTGGCACAGTTGCAGGAATGGACCGCGAAGCTGGCGGCTTGCCAGCCGCGTGAAGGCGGATGATGTTGAAGGCACGGGGAGTAAAAAGAACGAGCCTGCTCACGATGGAAGTCCAGATCGACCACGGCACTTTGACGGCCAAGGAGCCCCATCTGTTACCGGAGACAGTTCCTCATTCGATCCATCAGACGCATTAGCGGACCGTTTGATATGCTGGCGAAGTTCCCACAGGGTCCGACGGCAGCCGAGCTGAAAAGCCGAGATCGGCCGCCGGTGCTGGTCGGTCTCGATTTCCTGGCCACCGTGGCAAAGTCCCTGGCGATCGATTGGCAGTTACGACCCGCACGCGGCGAAATCGTGTTTCCGTGAACCGCTCCGAGGAGGTTTGCAGCGAACGCTCGAAGCGCTGTGCCCACCAGCGGCATCATGCGGATGCTCGGCCCGGAGGCTCGATCGAGTAGATGATGCCTGTCCTTTTCTTTTCCTTTCCCTCCCTTGCTGGGCGGCTACCCCGGGGCGCGATTCGTTTGTAGAATCAGCCGTCCGAAGAATACGGCAATGCTGAACGTGGCAAGGGATGCCTGGTGACTCAATATGTTCCGGAAAACCCGTTGATCGTCCAAGGCGACCACACGGTGCTGGTCGAGGTGGACAGCCCGCGTTACGAAGCGGCGCGGGACGAGCTGGCGCGGTTTGCCGAACTGGTCAAATCCCCCGAACACATTCACACCTACCGGATCACGCCGCTATCGATCTGGAACGCCTGTGCCGCGCGGACCACCACGGAGGAGATCGCGGCCACGCTCTGCCGGTACTCGAAATACGACGTGCCGGCCCACGTGCTGCAGGAGGTCCGGGACTACGCCTCGCGGTACGGACGGCTGTGCCTGGAACGCCGCGTGGACGGGCTGGTGCTCCGCGCGGCGGACGAACCGTTGGCGGAGGAAGTCTGCCGCAACAAGCACGTCGCGCCGCTGCTGGGCCAGCGGCAGTCCGAGCTGGAGTTCCTCGTCGAACCGGCGGCGCGCGGCAAGCTGAAGCAAGCTCTGGTCAAGATCGGCTTTCCGGCCGAAGATCTGGCCGGCTACTGCGACGGCGATCCGCTGCCGATTTCGACGAGCGCAACTGGGGCCTGATCATCTACGACGAAGTCCACTTGCTGCCGGCCCCCGTGTTCCAGGTCACGGCCAGCTTGCAGGCGCGGCGGCGGCTGGGGCTGACCGCCACCCTGGTCCGCGAGGATGGCCGCGAGGACGACGTGTTCGCGCTGATCGGGCCCAAGAAAGTCGACGTTCCCTGGAAGGTCCTGGAGGGCCAGGGTTGGATTGCCACCGCCGTCTGCACCGAAGTCCGAGTGCCCATGCCGGACCAGTTGCGGATGCCGTACGCCGTAGCCGATGCGCGGCAGAAGTTCCGCATCGCGTCGGAGAACCCGGACAAGCAGGAACTCGTGCGGCGCATCGTGCGGCGGCACGCCGACGAGCCGACGCTGATCATCGGCATGTACGTCGAACAACTGCAGCAGATCGCCCGCGAGTTGCAGCTTCCGCTGATCACCGGCAGCACTTCCCAGCGGAAGCGGGACGAGTTGTTCGAGAGATTCAAAACGGGCGAAGTGCGCGTGTTGGCGGTGTCCAAGGTCGCCAACTTCGCCGTCGATCTGCCGGACGCCGCCGTGGCGATCCAGGTTTCCGGGACCTTCGGCTCGCGGCAGGAAGAGGCCCAGCGGCTGGGGCGGATTCTGCGTCCCAAACCGGGCCGCAACCAGGCCCACTTCTACACGCTGGTCAGCCGAGACACGGTAGAGCAGGACTTTGCCCTGCGGCGGCAGTTGTTCCTGTGCGAACAGGGGTACACCTACGAGATCCGGGACGCGGACGAGGCCGCAGCCTGGCAGGGAGCGGCAGAGGACGCATGAAAGCCTACGAGTTCGATTGGCAGCTGTTCTGCGACCGTCTTCAGACGTGGAACGAGATCAGCGTGGCGTCCCGGTCGGCCTGTCTGTCGCTACGGAGCGGAGAAGCGGCGCCGCCCGATAAGTTTGGTGCCGATTTGGAGCGGCTGTTGGCCGGCAGGTGGTTGACCCTGTACACGGACGGCCAGCGTGTCCGAATCCACGACCAGGCCCGCTGGCTCGTTGCGACGCTGCGTTTGATGTACCGCCACCCCTTGCAGCCCGGCTCCGAATCCGGCTTCCTGGCCTACCTGCACGACGTGTTCTCGCGTCAGGAGCAGAGGGCACTGGCAAGCCATGACATCGGCGGCCGGTCCACGCTGCCCGTCCAAGCAGCGTCCGAACAGTGGCTTAACCGGTTCTTGGCCCAGGATGCGGCGCATTGGATGCAGGACCGCCTCCACTATTCGGAGACACGGCCAACTCCAGCGACGTTGTCCGCCGCGCAATCGTTGGTGCATGACGCCATGTCCTGGCGCGAGCCGGCGGCCATCCACGAATTACCGGCACGGCTCCCAGCGGTGCCGCCGCCACAGCTGAGTGCGGCCATCCGCCTGGCCATTCGGCTCTTGGTATTGTTTCCTCGACTGAGTGCTACGGACCTCGCGGCAGAAATCGGACTCTGGCCCAGTCTCAGTGCTCGGCTGCATCGTCCCAAAGCCGCACCTCCCTCCGCCATCGAGCCGCGCGAGAAATTTCAGCTGGCGTACCGCATTGAGGATATGACCACGCTGCTGGTTGCCGTGGCGGGCGAGTCGATCCGGGTGCGTGCCAACGACTACGGCCTATTTGCCAAGGCGGAGCAGCAGATCAGCGGGAATTTGGCCCCGCTGCCCGCCTGGTTGGATGGCCTGACGCCGCTGCTGCGTCAGCGGCGACTTGCCGAAGCCCACGCCTTGTTGCGTGAGACAGGGATGATCGCGTACGCCGGTCGAGCAGGCCGGGACTTACGCATCACACCGACAGTGGCGGCAGAGCAGTGGCTGGCTGACACGGACGAAGGACGCATTCGGCGAGTGGCAGGGCACCTGAAGTCCGCCGAGAATCCGCCCGTGCTCAGACACTACTACGAATACCGGAATCCCCGCTTCCTGCAGTTGGAGCTTCCGCGGCGAGCCACAGAGGCCTTTGGGAACACGGCCGCGGACCAGTTCGTCGTCTGGGATGACTTCCTGCGATGGCATGCGGAAATGGCCAACCCCTTGCTGGAGAAAGCCCGACAGGACGGTTACGAATCGCTTGCCCGCCTGCTCTGGCATACGACGCTGAGCCCTGAGGAGTTGGAACGGCAGTGGAGCCGGATCCTGCTCGCCTACCTGCAGGATTACCTGCTTCCGCTGGCCGGCGCCGAGTTGGCGGTTGCACAGGATGATCGGCTGTGCTTTCGGCTGACCGATGCCGGCCGCTACATTCTCGGATTGGCCGACGATTTCAGCTACCGTCTGGAGAAAGCCGCGGGCGGCGAGATTGTCGTTCAGCCCAATTTCGAGATCGTGTTTCTTTCTCCGTCGCCGCTGGCCGAAGCCATGCTGGCCCGGTTTGCCGAACGTCTGCCGTCCGTGGCTCGCGGCGGCCGCGGCATCGGTGCGCTGTTCAAAATCACGCGGGCCACCATCTACGCGGCGGCGGCTTCCGGGGCCACCCCCGATCAGGCCCTGGCGACGCTCCGCGACATTTCCGCCAAACCACTCCCGGCCAACGTTCAGCGCGAGATCGAAGGCTGGTTCGGCCAGTGCCGTTCGGTCGAACTCAAGCACGCGGTCCTGGTCCGCTGTCCGGACGCCGACACGGCGGCCCGCGTCGTCTCGGCCAGCGGCCGCAAGGCGCAACTGCTCACGGACACGATCGTCGAACTGCAGAACCCGAAGGACCAGCCCGCGTTGGTCAAGAAGCTGCGGGCGGCCGGCATCTTCATTCAACCCAAAGGGAAGCCCATCTGATTCCCCTGTCCAACTTCCGCGGAATCCCCTCTCGCCCCGGCGAACGGTGGGCGTGAGCCCACCGGTCTTCCGAGCGCCAGCAACTCGCGGGCCGTGGCAAGGTCGAACGAACCGGCGAACGGTGGGCGTGAGCCCACCGGTTTTCCGGGGCGGCTGCCCACAACATGGCCTCGTCAAGCCCCGTGTGTTCGTCCTAGTCCCGTAATCCGCGGTCCTGGATTCCCTTGCGGATTTCGACCCACTGGCCCACGTGGTCGATCACGCGGATGGCCTGGATGCCGGTGCGGGCCGCATCTTGCCGTAACGTTTCGCTGGACACGCGGCGGAAATTTGTTTGTGTCGCTCCCGACGGCGCAACGCCCTGCCCGGATCACGACGGGATGGAAAGACGCAAGGAATGCTGCATTTGGGCTGGAAGAGGCGTCAGGAATCGTTGATCGCTTTCCTTCTCCCGTACAAACCGGGCCCCGAACTCGGACCCGGTTTCTGACGCATTTCTCCTTTCGCTTTCCTGCCGGACAAATCGGCCATCTGTGCTGCTTTTCCTGCAGCGGTGTTCAGCGGCCATTCTGATCGGCAAATTTCTGCTTCGCCGCTTGCCCCACGCGACAATCGCCGCCCAAGCGGGTATAAGTATCCCTTGCCGCTTCGTCCGCGCCACCTCGGTTTTTTTGGGAAAGGAACGTGAAGCATGTTTCGCCACGTGTATTCTGCTCTGACTGTGGTGTTGATTGCGACTGGGTTCGCCGTCTGGGCGCACGCCCAAGAAGCTGCCGTCCAGCCCGCGGCAGCGGAGGTCAAGTTCATCACCCACCGCATCGGCACGTTTCGCAGCGAAGCGTGCGGTGTGTCCGACTTCAACGGCGACGGCCGCCTGGATGTCGTCGCGGGCCGGTACCTGTACCTGGCTCCCGACTGGAAGCCGGTCAAGATCCGGACCTTGGCGGGATCCGTCGACGAACAGGGCAAGGGCTACTATGACGACTTCACGAACCTGCCCTTGGATGTGGACGGCGACGGCCGGCCGGATGTCGTTTCCTGCGGCTGGTTCTCCAAAAGCGTCAAGTGGTTCCGGAACACGCTGGGCCAGGACGGCGAGTGGCCGCTGGCGCAGGAGGTCGTCGACAGCAACTACGAGTGCGGCGACGTGGGCGACATCGATGGTGACGGCAAGGCCAACGAGATCCTGGCCGACACGCCGGCCACCTTGTGGTTCGAGGCCGGAACCCTGCCCGACGGCAAGAAGGGCTTGCTCAAGCACGTGGTGTCGAACAAGCCGATGCCGTTCGGTGGCGGCGTGGGCGACGTCAACGGCGACGGACGTCCCGACATCCTCCGCCCGGCGGCTTGGTTCGAAGCGCCGGCCGACCCGCGTCAGGGCAACTGGATCGAGCGTTCGTGGGGACTCGGCTTGGGAGGCAAAGACGGCAAGGCCGACCACACGCCGCAAATCCTGGTCCGCGACGTGGACGGCGACGGTCTGCCAGACGTGGTGACCAGTTCCGCGCACGCCTCCGGGATCTGGTGGTACAAGCAGATTCGCGAAAACGGCGCCACTCGCTGGGAACAACGCCTGATCGACGACAGCTGGACCCAAGCCCACAGCCTGGCTTTCGGCGACCTGAACGGCGACGGCGTCCCGGACCTGGTCACCGGCAAACGCTTCATGGCCCACAACGGCGGCGACCCCGACGCGTTCGGGAAACTGTGCGTGTACTGGTATGAACTGCGCCGCGGTCCGCAGCCGCAGTGGACCCGCCACGTGGTCTCCTACGACGAGGGCATCGGCTCGGGCATGAACGTCTGGCTGTTCGATATGGACCAGGACGGTGACTTGGATATCGTGACGACCGGCAAATGGGGCGGCCCGGTCCTGTTCGAGAACACGCGGATCGGAAACGCCGCTGCCAAACCGAAATAGCTCTTGTTTTGGCGAACGGTGGGCGTGAGCCCACCGGTTCCTCTGGCGCTGCCAGGACAAGCCTAGGCAACACCGGTGGGCTAACGCCCACCGTTCGCCAGGGCGATGCCGCAGAAGCCCGGCTTTTCCGAACAGCCGGGCCTTGGGAACGGAAAACCACACACCTTTCTGGGAGAACCACGATGAAAATGGTCTTGATCGCACCGCGCAAGTACGTGCAGGGCAGTGGAGTGATGGCCGAGATCGGCACCTATTTGGGCATGCTCGGCAAACGCCCGCTGCTGCTCTGGGACGCGACGGTTCGAGAACTGGTCGGCGACACGGTGCTGAAGAGCGCCGATGCTGCCGGACTCGAACTGTTGGACGTGGCATTCGGCGGGGAAGCAACCAAGGAGGAAGGCCAGCGAGTTGCCCAACTCGTGCGCGGACAAAACGCGGACGCGGTGGCCGGCATCGGCGGCGGCAAGGTGATCGACATCGCCAAGGCCGCGGCTTGGGGCGCGGGCGTCAAGTTGATGACGGTCCCCACGATCGCGGCGACCGACGCACCGACCAGCGCGGCGACGGTCTGGTACGACGCCCAGTCGAACTTCCTCGGCTTCGACTGCTGGCCGTTCAACCCGGACATCGTGCTGGTGGACACGCACGTCATTGCCAACGGCCCGCCCCGCACGTTCGCCGCCGGCATGGGCGACGCCTTGTCGACCTGGGTCGAGGCGGAGGCGTCCTACAAGTCGCGGGCCGGCAACATCGCCGGGGGCGTGGCCACGCAAGCGGCGATGGCGATCGCCAAGCTGGGGTTTGAGCTGCTGATGGAGTACGGCGTGGAGGCGCTGCGAGCCGTGCGGCAGAAGGTCGTGACGCCGGCAGTCGAGAAGATCGTCGAAGCCAACGTCCTGCACTCGGGCCTGGGTTTCGAGAGCGGCGGGCTGGCCACGGCTCACATGATCGCCAATCCGCTGTCGAACTACCCGGAGTGCAAGGGCTTGATGCACGGCGAGAAGGTCAGCTTCGGGATCGT
This sequence comes from uncultured Pirellulaceae bacterium, assembly GCA_964443915.1. Taxonomy (GTDB): domain Bacteria; phylum Planctomycetota; class Planctomycetia; order Pirellulales; family Pirellulaceae; genus Anammoximicrobium. The sequence goes on along the minus strand of CAYUFW010000160.1, from coordinate 5,803 downwards.
GACGCAACTGTGCCTGGACGAAGACACGAAGACGGCGGAAATGAACCGCATCGTGGACTTTCAGATCGCCATCGGACTGCCGGTGACGTTTGCCGATCTGAACCTGCACAACGTCACGCGCGACCGCCTGCGGCCGATCGCCGAAGCGTGCGCCGGCCCCGGCTCGCTGTGCCACAATCATTGCTTCCAGGTGACCGTGGACAGCGCGATCGACGCCATGTTCGCGGCCGACGCGGTGGGCCGGGCACGCAAGGCGGCCGCGGGGATCGGGTGACGGAGCATCACGATGGGCCAGTACCTGCTGGGCATTGACAACGGCAGCACGATGGTCAAGGCGGCCGTGTTCCGGACCGACGGCTCGGAACTGGCCGTGGCGGGCCGCAAGGTCGACTTGCTGGCCCCGCGCCCCGGCTGGAGCGAAGTCGACATGGAATCCCTCTGGCAGCTCACGGCAGAGGCGGTTCGGGAGGCGGTCGCGAAGGCCCAGATTCCGCCCTCGGAGATTGCCTGCGTGGCCTGCACCGGCCACGGCAACGGGCTGTACCTGGTCGACCAGGCGGGCCGTCCGATCCGGCCCGCCATCCGCGGCGCTGACACGCGGGCTCGCGCGTACATCGACCGCTGGCTGGCGGACGGCGTGGACCGCGCGATCCGGCCCAAGACGATGCAAGCGATCTGGCCGGCGCAGCCCAACGCCCTGCTGGCTTGGATGCGGGATCACGAGCCTCAAGCGCTGCAACGCGCCGCCGCAAACCTCACCTGCAAGGACTACATCCGCCTGCGGCTGACCAGCGAAATCTACCAGGAGCGCTCGGACATCTCCGGCTGCAGCCTGATCGACGTCGGCACGGGCGACTACGATCCGGCGGTGCTGGAGGCGTTCGGAATCGCCGACATGCGGCGGCTCCTGCCGCCGCTTCGCCGCTCCGAAGATCTCTGCGGGTCGGTCACGCCCGACGCTGCGGCCGTCACCGGACTGGCGGTCGGTACGCCGGTGGCCGGCGGCATGTTCGACGTCGACGCCTGTGGGCTGGCCTCGGGGATGATCGACGAAACGCAGCTCTGCATGATCGTCGGCACCTGGGGCAACAACCAGTACATCTCGCGGACGCCGGTGGTCCATGAATCGGTATTCATGACCACGTGCTACGCCATCGAGGGTTACTACTTGATGCTCGAGGGCAGCGCCACGTCGGCCAGCAACCTGGAGTGGTTCGTCAGCGAATTCTTGCAGGCCGAGCGCGAGCAGTTGGCCCAGTCCGGCGGCGGCAGCGTGTACGACTTGTGCAATGCGCTGGTGGCCCAAACGCGGCCGGAGGAGTCGGGCGTCATCTTCCTGCCGTTCTTGTATGGCTGCAACGTGAGCCTGGACGGCAAGGCCGGATTGTTGGGTCTGGACGGTTGGCAGACTCGCGGTCATGTGCTGCGGGCGATCTACGAAGGCATTGTGTTCTCGCACCGCTGGCACATGGAACGGCTGCTGCAGTTTCGCGCTCCGCCGGAACAGATTCGGCTTTCCGGCGGCGCGGCGCGGAGCGAAATCTGGGTGCAGATGTTCGCCGATATCCTGCAGACGCCGGTCGCCGTCCCCTCGGGCACGGAACTGGGCGCCCTCGGAGCCGCGATCGGCGCCGCCGTGGCCGCTGGCTGCTACCCGACGTACGAGGCGGCCTGCGCCGCGATGGTCCACATGTCGCGGACCTGCGAACCGAACCGCGCGCTGGCGGATGTGTACCAGGCCAAGTACGCCCGTTACCGCAAAGTGTTGGATGCCTTGGCGCCGCTTTGGTCGGAGTTGGTGTGGACCGCACGGTGAGGTCCGTCCGTTCAACCGCGACCCAACGGGGAGCGCGGAGGAAGCTACGGCGCAACGCGTCCCCGCGGCCCGGTTCACCCGCAGCGAAACATGCAGTCTATGGGTCTATTGCACCTGGAACCTCTGCCCCGGCGGGCGTCGAAAGCGGAGTTGCTCGCGCTGTTGGATCGCGTCGGCGGACTGGACCGAAGCCGCGTGGGAAAAATCGAGTTGCACGGCAGCCGGGCCACGATCGAGGTTCCCGACGGCTGGGAGGCGCGGCTGGCGCGGGCGCTGGACGGTCAACTGTTGGGCGAGCGGCGGCTCCGCGTGTGGGCGGACGATGCGCGGGCGAGTCACGTTGGCGACGAAGATCACTTCCAGCGATTGGCCCGTCTGTTGGAGCTGGAAAGCCAAGCCGAGGCACAGCAGGCGGCGGAGTTGGCCAGGCGGTTCTCCGGCGCGGACGCGGAACGCACCGGCAACTCGATCGTCGACCTGGCCGTCGCGGACGAAGATACCGGGCTGGGCGGCCGCTACCTGGTGCAACTCGTCAAACGCCGCCGCTGTCCGCTGCCGTGGACGCGCTTGGACGTCGGCAGCCCCGTGCTGCTCTCGCCGGAGGCGGCGCGGAAGGTTGCGATCGGATGGCGGGGCGTGGTCTATCAGCGCGACGAATCATCGATTCGCGTTGCCTTGCCGACCGTGCCGGACGAGATGGGCGACTGCGAGGCTTGGCGGCTGGACCTGTCCAGCGACGAGGTCGCCGCAGAGCGTCAGAAGTTCGCGCTGCAGCGGGCGCGTTCCGCTGCCGGCGACCGGTTGGCGGAGTTGCGGGACGTGCTGCTGGGCGAGCGCGAACCGCGTTTCGCAAAGGAGGCAGACGCTCCGCCACTCGATCCCGCGCTGAACGGCACGCAGCAGGCTGCCGTCCGCTTCGCGCTGGCCGCCCGGCACGTGGCGCTGATTCACGGGCCGCCCGGCACCGGCAAGACGACGGCGGTGGTCGAGTTGATCCGTCAGGCAATCCGGCGCGGCGAGCGCGTGCTGGCCTGTGCGCCCAGCAATCTGGGCGTGGACAACCTCTTCGAACGGCTCCTCGGGGCCGGCGAACGCGTCGTGCGACTGGGGCACCCGGCCCGCGTGCTGCCGCAATTGCGGGACCACACACTGGATCTGCTGGTCGCCGAACATCCCGACGTCCGCTTGGCGCGAAAGCTGGTCAAGGAGGCGATGGGCTTGTTCCGCCGCGCTGAACGGTTCACGCGAGCCAAGCCGGAACCGGGCGCTCGCCGCGAGACGCGGCAGGAAGCCCGCTCGCTGTTGGACGACGCGCGGCGTCTGGAACGTCAGGCGGTCGAGCACATTCTGGACACCGCCGATGTACTGTGCGCGACGCTGACCGGGTTGGACAGCGAGTTGTTGGGCACGCGGCGGTTCGACCTGGCGGTGATCGATGAAGCTTGCCAGAGCGTCGAGCCCGGCTGCTGGATTCCGCTGCTGCGTTGCGAGCGGGTCGTGCTGGCGGGCGATCACTGCCAACTGCCGCCGACGGTCGTCAGCCAGGCCGCTGCGGCGGAGGGCTTGGGAGTGAGCCTGTTCGAGCGGTTGATGGAGCAGTACGGCCGGAGCATCGCCCGGCGGCTGACGGTCCAGTACCGGATGCACGAGCGGATCATGGACTTTTCGTCGCTCGAATTCTACGAAGCCGAATTGACGGCGCACGATTCCGTCCGCGGCCATTTGCTCACGGATTTGCCCGGCGTCGCAACCATGCCGCTGACGGAAACGCCGTTCGAGTGGCTGGACACCGCCGGTGCAGGTTTCGACGAAGAGACGGAGCCGGACGGAGAAAGCCGGCTGAACCCGCAGGAAGCCGCGTTGGTCGTGCGCCACGTCCAACGGCTGCTCGACAGCGGCCTCGCCCCGCCGCACATCGCGGTCATCACGCCCTACGCCGCCCAAGTGCGTCTGCTGCGCAGCCAACTGCCCGTCCCCGGGTTGGAGATCGACAGCGTCGACGGCTTTCAAGGCCGCGAGAAGGAAGCGGTCGTGATTTCGCTCGTCCGCTCCAACCCGCAGGGCGAAATCGGCTTTTTGGCCGACATCCGTCGCATGAACGTGGCCCTGACTCGAGCGCGTCGCAAGCTGCTGATCATCGGCGACACGGCCACGCTGGCGCACCACCCGTTCTACAGCCGCCTGATCGAATACGTGGAGTCCGTGGGCGGCTACCGGACTGTGTGGGAAGACGATGAGTGCGGCCTGCCCTAGCCTCAGGGCGACTGAGTGGGCTGAATATCCGGGACAACTCCAGTTCGGATTGCACCGCACGGATGGCAGGGCCAGAGCACGGATGGGCAAGCGACCGCCGTAGCGTGCCGAATCACCGGGAATTCATCCGTGCTCTGGCTCTGCCATCCGTGCGGGGTTCTGCCTTGGTATCTCGACGGTTTCAAGGATTCAGAGCGGTGAACTTGACGCACACCGGCGACGGTACGCTGAGCGTCTGGACCGTCGGCGTCAAGGCGCCGGTCTCTTGATCGATGCGGAAGCCGACGATCGTATCGGAGGCCTGATTGCAGGCCAGCAGGAATCGGCCGGTCGGATCGACGCCGAAATTGCGCGGCGTTTTGCCCTGCGTCGATTCGTGTTCCACCAGCTTCAGCTTGCCCGAAGCGCCGTCGACCGCAAACACTGCGATGCTGTCGTGGCCGCGATTGGAGCCGTAGACGAACTTGCCGGACGGATGCACTTGGACCTCGGCCGTCGAATTGCCCTCCACCGGGCCGGCGGGCAAGCTGGACACGGTTTGAACCTCTTCCAGGGCACCGCGCGGCGCGTCGTAGCGGAAGGCCGTCAAGCTGGACGCCAGTTCGTTGATCACGTAGGCAAACTTGCCGCTGGGATGAAAGGCGAAGTGCCGCGGCCCGGAGCCCGGCGCGACGGCCGCCCAGGCCGGATCGTTCGGCGTCAGCGTGCCCGCCGCGGCGTCGAAGCGGTACACCATGATCTTGTCCAATCCCAGGTCGGCCACAAAGGCGAAACGGCCTGCCGGGTCGAGATTGATCGAGTGCGCGTGCGGCCCTTGTTGCCGCCGCGGATTGACGCTCGATCCCTGGTGTTGGACGAACGCGCTTGCGGGCCCCAGCTTTCCATCGTCGCCAAGCGGCAGGACCGAGACGCTGCCGCCGCCGTAGTTTGCGACCAGCGCGTTGCGGCCTGTCGGGTCGACGGTCACGTGACACGGCCCGGCGCCGCCGGAGGATTGCTGATTCAGCAGTTCCAGCCGACCGCTGGCGGGCTCGATGCGAAAAGCGCTCATGGCCCCCGTGCGTTTCCCGGCAAAGTC
>CAYUFW010000160.1:0-575 GCA_964443915.1 uncultured Pirellulaceae bacterium | reverse complement strand
AGAAATCGGCCCTGGGGGTGCAGGGCGAGAAAGGACGGGTTCTTCGTTTCTGCCGCCACGCCGTCCAGGCTCAGCGCGCCTGTGTCCAAATCCAGTCTGCCCACGTAAATGCCTTGGCTGGCACCCGAAGTGTAGGTGCCGACATAGATCCGCAAGGCCTCGCGGGTCGGCTGTTGGTCGGCGGCAGCCGCCAACGCAGCGGGGATCGTCAAGCAGGAAATGGCCAGTGTGTTCAGCAGCAGACGCTTCATGGCATTCGCCTCCGGAGGGATGGGGGTCAGTTCGCTCGTAGACCGGAGCATTGTCACACGGCGATCCGCGCAAATCAAGCAACGAGTTGCTCCAGAAGTCCGATGCAGCCGTTTTCGCCGCGGGTCCGGGCACTGATTGCAGCACCGCCGACGCCGTCGTTGCCCGCAGCGAAGAAAACCCGGAAGGTGAAGATCCAACACGGCCCGGAGAAGGGCTTGTGAAGCGTCTCGCACGGTGGGACTCTGGTCGCGCATAAATTGGACCTGTCCCAATACTGTTCGGCACGAGATTTGCGCATGCAGTTTTGTTTTCTTTGGCACGCG
>CAYUFW010000159.1:17552-17906 GCA_964443915.1 uncultured Pirellulaceae bacterium | reverse complement strand
GGCGCCGGTCGGCATTCCCTTCCCGCCGCCTCTCGCCAGCGGCACAGAGTCAGGCAAACCTGCGGCGGGCGCGGCGTCAGGACCTGCCGCCGATAAACGGCCGGTCGTGAGCGCGGGCCTGGTCTGCGCCGTGGCCGACGCGGCCAGGCCGGACCTGCAATGGAACACGTGGATCGATTTCGCCCTGCGGCCTCCCAGGGATTATCTCCAATCGCAGGTCGTGTACGATCCCGCCGGGCAACGGATCGCGATTCGAGTCCAGCCGCGTGATGCCGACGGCGACGGACAACCCGACACGAGACTTCTGCCACCCTCGGCCGTCGAGAAACCGATCGCCGTGGTGTGGGATACGGC
>CAYUFW010000159.1:17302-17519 GCA_964443915.1 uncultured Pirellulaceae bacterium | reverse complement strand
TCAGGCAGAACTGGCGGCTCCGGAGTACAAGGCGACGTTGTTCGCCAGGGTGGCGCCGGAGGCGGACAAGATGATCCCCGTCCACTTGAGCATCGACGGCTATCCGCGTGCTTTTCTGTATGGGGTCCGTTGCGACCGGACGGGCCGGCCAGCTGAACTGGAGCGTTCCCCTTGCCGGATTCGGATCACGTCACCGGCCGCCGACGACGCTTTCCTG
>CAYUFW010000159.1:9515-17199 GCA_964443915.1 uncultured Pirellulaceae bacterium | reverse complement strand
GGACGGGCCGACCGGCTGAACTCGAACGTTCCCCTTGCCGGATTCGGATCACGTCACCGGCCGCCGACGACGCTTTCCTGGCCCCGACCGAAGAGATTCCTGTCGAGTTTCAGGTCGATGCCCCGCAGGATGCGTTTCAGAAGCCCGGCGACGTCGTCGAACTCGGCCTGGACGAAGACGGCGACCGGACCCTGCGGCAGGAACGCAAGCGGCAGTGGTCCAGCGATCGTCAGGTCACCGTCCGGCTGCACGAGGTTGACCCCGCCGGGCAGATTCAGTTCCACGCCGAGGTCACGGACTTCAAGGTGGCCCTCGCGGCCGGCGGCCTGCGAAACAAACCGGTCGCGGTCTTGGCGCGGCTGATCGTGAATCTGCCGGGCACCGGGCAGGGGCCGCTCACGGACCAGCACGAGGTGTCGATCGTCCTCGACGGCGCGCCTCCGGTCCTGCGCGTGGAAGTGCCGGTCCGGCCCATCATGGCCGGCCAAGAGATCCCTGTCACGATCGTCACGGAAGACCTCAGCGGCGTGGCCAAAGGCCGAGTGGGACTGGACCTGGACGCTTCCGGCGACCTGGAGGACGCGGACAAACCGCTGCTGCTCTCTCGACCCGCCAGCGGCGGCGTCTGGACGACGGCCTTGCCCACAAAGGACCTGCAGCCCGGACGATACACGCTCGTCGTCCAGGCCACGGACCGCGTGGGCTTGGCGGCCAAGGCCAGCGGAGTTGTCACCATCGTCGCGCCGCGCAAAGACGTCCCGGCCGCGAAACCGCCGCCCGACACCGGCACCATCCAGGGCCGAGTGGTGCTGATCAGCCGTCCCGTCTCGGGCATCCGCGTCACGCTGGAGGGCTTGAACCGCGTCGCCACGAGCGACAGCGAAGGCCGCTTCACTTTCCGCGACGTCCCACCCGGTTCCTACACACTCCGCGCCACGGGCGCCGCGTTGAACCGCTTCCGCAACGGCTCGGCCAGTGTCACCGTTCCCGGCGGCCAGCGGACCGTCACGGTCGACGTGCAGGTGGAATGACCGCCGTGCAGTCAAGAAACGTCGCCAAGCATCAACGGAGGACCGGCGCGGCTCTCGGGAAACCAGGAACGCGGTCAGCCGAATGGTAAGTACCCCGTCATAAGTTCCCACGTAGGACGGTTTGGCAAACTGTCCGGGACGGAATGTCATTCCGTCCTACAAGGACTTGGAAACTTATGCACCGGTACTTACCATGGCGCGTGGAGTTGAGATCGCCCAAGAGATGCCTTTTGGAAACCGCCATGATGACACGAATCTGCTGCAGTCTCGCGATGTGGTGTGTCCTGAACGGTGCGTGCTTGGCGGAGCAGCCGTTCGATTTGGTCGGGCACTGGAAACTGGCCGGCGACTGCCGCGACAGCTCCGGCCGGAACAACCATGGGGCGAACCAAGGCGCGGACCTGAGCGCCGCGGACGGCGCGCGATTCGACGGCAGGGACGATTTCATCGAGGTCCCCGTCAGGGACACGCTGAACCTCGGCAAGCAGGACTTCTCGATCGCCGTTTGGGTGCATACCGAGGCGGAGTTGAGCGACGTGCTGGGGGACATCCTCAGCCAGTACGACCCGGCCACGCGGACGGGGTTCACGTTGGGCCTGTTGAACTCCGCGGGCGTGACCTCGTCGCAATCGAACTACCGGAATGTGTCCTTTGGGATCGACTCCGGCCGGGTGGAGCCGGCCTGGACCGATCGCGGCCGGCCGGGCAACGCCCGGTTCGTGATGGCCATGGCCGTCCACGACGGCCAGCTCTTCGTCGGCACGTATGAGGAGGGAGAGAACGAAGCAGGCCACGTGTACCGTTACGAAGACGGCGGCAAGTGGATCGACTGCGGCAGTCCTGACAAGGCCAACGCCATCGGGTCCCTGGCGGTGTACCAAGGCCGGCTGTACGCCGGCAGCACCCGCTACAACGCGCAGGGATCGGCCCTGGTGAAATCGCCCAACTGGGAGCCCGGCGGCAAGGTGTACCGTTTCGAGGGCGGACAACAATGGACCGACTGCGGCAAGCTGGGCGAGGCGAACGAAGTGATCGGCATGGCCGTCTTCCAAGGCAAGCTTTACGCCGCGCCCTTGTACCAGGACGGCAAGGGGCTTTACGTTTATGAGGGCGGCCAACAGTGGACGCATTGTGGCGATCCCGGCCGGCGGGTCCAGCCGCTGTTCGTCTACAACGGTTGCCTGTACGGGGGCAGCTACGACTACGGACATCTGGTGCGCTACGACGGCCAGTCCAAGTGGACCGACCTGGGGCAGGTGCCGGAGACGACGCAGGTTTACTCTTTCGCCGTGTACCAGGGCAAGCCGCACGTCTGTACTTGGCCCAACGGTTCTGTCTTCGTCTACGATCCGGCGAAGAACGAGTGGACCAACGTGGGGCGATTGGGCCAGGAAAAGGAAGTGATGGGCGTGGCGGTCTACAACGGCAAGCTGTACGCCGGCACGCTCCCCCTGGGCGCCGTCTTTCGCTACGACGGCCCCAACCAGTGGACGCTGACCGGCCAGCTGGACACCACGCCCGACGTCACCTACCGTCGCGTCTGGTCCATGGCCGTCTTCCAAGGCAAGCTGTTCGCCGGAACCCTGCCGTCGGGACACGTGTTTTCGTGGGAGGCCGGCAGGTGCGTGACCTACGACCGCGAACTGGCGCCGGGCTGGCGGCACCTTGTCGCCGTGAAGGCCGGCGGCTTGCTGAAGCTGTACATCGACGGCCAATGCACGTCGCAATCGTCGCCGTTCGATCCGGCGGAGTACGACCTCTCCACGCCCTCGCCGCTACGGATCGGCTTCGGCCAGCACGACTACTTCAACGGACGGATGAAGGACCTGCGGCTGTACCGTCGCGCGCTGGACGAGGCGGAAATCCGCTCCCTGGCGGCTGCCCAAGAGCCATCCCGTAGCCCCTCGCCGAAACCAGGCCCCTGACGGTCTGACGGTCCCGGCGCCCGCTCGCTCGCGCGCATTCGCGCGGCGCCGCGTCACGTTGCCCGCATCGGGGGCGAGGGCCGGGAGACAACGGCGTTCCGGTTCGGCCGCATTCACGGCGACCTGGCGCACCGCCGCGCCTTTGTCAACGGCGAAGGGGTCACGCTCACCAATCCGGAGCGCCTTGCCCATCGCTGGTAAGGAAATCCCGCGGACGTCGCGCTGTCCTGCCGCCATCTCCGCTACTTGTTGACTTCACCGGCAGGCCGGTGTAGTTCTGGCTTTGAACGACAGCCCGCTTGGGAAAGGCCCGACATGGCGAAGCGAACCGACGGCACGACGGTGCGCCCTGCCTGAAGCCAGGGGAGCAACGGAGCAACGGCCGATGGTCCGTGTCAATTGCGTCCGGACGCCCCCGTGAAATCCGACTCGATGACAACGAGGCGACGAACCGTCTTGCAGTTCCCGGATCGGACGGGTAGGGTTGTGATTTGACACAGTACGACAAACAGGAGACGGTCTGATGCAAAGCAGAGCGATGGTGGCGACGTGGGGGATCTGGCTGCTGGTGGCGTCCGTCACGCGGGCCAACGGCGGCGAGATACCGGTCGAGAAGCGAGTCCAACCGGCGCCGGCAACGGCCCCGGTGACGACCGTGCGGGGAACGGTGCATGCGGAAGGCTCGCCGCTGTCCGGCGTGCTGGTGTCCGACGGCTGCCAAGTCGTGCGGACGGATGCGCGAGGCGGCTACGAATTGGCCTTGAGCGACAAGAGCGGTCGCTTTGTGTTCGTCACCACGCCTGCGGGCTACTGGACCGAGGCGTTCTATGTGTCCAAAGACCATGCCGCAACCGCGGGCCGCGCGGACTTTGCGTTGCGCCGCGTCGAGCAGCCCGAGCGGTTCGATTTCGTCTTCATCACCGACATGCACCTGGACAACAGGAAGGTCGGCCTGGCCAAGTTTCGGGCCAGTCTGGAGGAGATCAACACCCTGCAGCCGCGGCCCGCTTTTCTTTGGGCCCAGGGCGACATCTGTCTCCAAGGCCACGCGGGGCAGGACTATGTCGCCGGTCTGAAGCTGGCCGCCATGCCGGTCCGCAATGGGCCGGGCAATCACGAGATGATGCTCGCAAAGGCCAATCCCCGCGAAGACTTCGAGGCGCTCTTCGGCCCGACCTATTACTCGTTCGATTGGGGAGCCATCCACTGCATCGTGCTCGACGGCAACAAGACCATTCCGGGCATCAAGGATTACAAGGCCGTCCACGGCGCGGTGGAGGGCAGCGAGTTGTCGTGGCTGCGCGCCGATCTGGCGGCGCAACCTGCGGGCAAACCGATCGTCGTCGGCATTCACATCCCCATCGTGACCTCGTATCCCCAGCGGCGCCGCGAGAGCCCGCCCGACGCGCCCTATTGGGAAGTGACCAACCGCGACGTGCTGACCGACCTGCTGGCCGCGCATCGCGTGCGACTCGTGCTCCAGGGGCACATGCACGAGAACGAACGCACCGTGGTCAAAGGCGTCGAATACGTCGCCTCGATCTCCCTGTCCGGCAGTTGGTACCAGAGCGGCCAGGGTTTCGAACGCGGCGTCGACGGCTGCCCGCGAGGCTATCGGATCGTCTCGGTGGATGGGACCAAGGTGACGCATCGTTACCAATCCAGTTGCGAATCGCGTGTGGACCGCCAGGGCGAATTCTACGGACTGGATAAACCCGTTGCGCGTGGCACGGCGGTGCCCTTGGTCTTTAACTGCTACGACGCGCCTCACGGTTCCACCGCCGAAGCCCGCCTGGACGACGGGACCTGGCAGCCGATGCCGGCCTTTGCCGCCAGGAACGAGAAGATCGGCTTGGCCATGGCCCACCACTTTCGCCTGCAGGCGGACACGTCGGCACTTGCACCCGGCCGGCACACGATCACCGTCCGCGTGCGTTGGCCCGACGGCGAGGTCGTCGAGGAAACGGCTGAGTTCACCGTCAGCGGCGGGTGATTTCCTGGCCGTACAGCCGGCGTAGCGCCCGGGCGGCCCGATCCGCCAAGTGCGAATTGCCGTGTGCGTTGGGGTGCAGCCCGTCGTCGCTCAAATGACCCTCCTGCATCCACATGCCCGGCGGCGCGTACGGGCTGAACAAGACCAGCTGTCGAATGGCGGAATCGGAGATCAATTCCAGATCGTGGCAGCGGGCCAACTCTCTTTCCAAACCGGCATAGGGATCGGACAGAAAGCCGCGTGGGACTTCCATCAGGATGACTTCCGCATCCGCGCAGCACAGCGTGGTGATAATACGTTCCAGGACTGCGCGGGTTTCCGACCGGCTGCGGCCGCGCAGATAATCGTGGCCGCCCAATTCAATGACCACCGCTTGCGGTCTGGCGCGGATCAGTTCGGGCAGCGACGACAACGCCTGCTCGGCCGTGATCCCTGCCTGGCCCAGATTGACCACGGGCACGGCCAGCCGTTCCGCAAGGTCGTCGGGATAGCCTCCGAACGGCGGCACGCCGGAGGTCAAGCTGTCTCCGATGCACGCGACCGGCCGGGTCTTGTCGAGAACAAGTGGTCGGCTGCAATGCGCGTCCGCATGCCACTGGTAGGCGAACCAGATCCAGACACCCCACAGCAAGACGACGCTGCCCCAACGCAGCCGAACGAACGCCCGGTGCGTGGCGAACCGTGCGGTGACACGGCCCATGGCGGCGGCCAAGAGCAACATCACGCTCAGAACGTACAGCGGCGGCGGCCAGTACACCCGTTTGACGAGCAGAATCGTCAGGCACACGACCAGCGGCATCCAGCCGGGGCGACGGCGCACGACCAGCCAAGTATGTCCCAGAATCCAGGCTCCGATCATCCAGGCAACTGCGCCGGGAAAAGTCAGCAGGGAAGCGATCAAGAACCCCGCGGACGCCACCGTCGCACCGACACGCCGGATCACGCCACGGCAGCTGACAGAAGTGGAAGTCTCACCAAGAGTTACGGGTGCTATGGTATTCGCCATCTGGGATGGTTCCGTGTTGCCCGATTCTGACAACTTTCATGCCCGTCGCCAGCTTGAGACAAATGCATTTCCAGACTACAGTATTACACAACAGCTGCGTAATTCGACTGTCCGACCTCGGCGAAGTCGCCTCGGGGTCTGGCGAACGGTGGGCGTTAGCCCACCGGTTCCTGGCGGCGTTGGGCGTTAGCCCACCGGTTGCTTTGACGAACACAAGCCGACCCTGGGAAGAACCGGTGGGCTAACGCCCGCCGTTCGCCGATTTGAGCAGGCACCCATTACCCACCATTCCTACTCTTCCGAGCAAAGGAGCACAGTTAGCGATGAACAAACGGATGCATTTCGGTTCGGTCCTGGTCTGGTTGACCTTAGCTGGCTTGGTTTTGGCAGTACACGGTTCGGCCGTGGCGGCGGAGGGCGATGCGAAACTGGTCCCGGTGGAGATCAAACTGCCGCGGCCGCTGTTCCAAGGCACGCCCAAGAACATCAAGCCCACGCCGACGCTGGAAAAATACAGCGAGAAGCCGCGCCCGCCCTTCATGGCGCCGGAGGGCACAACCAATCTCGCGCTGAAGAAGAAAGTCACCTCCAGCGACACCGCGCCGATCATCGGGGAACTGGATTTTGTGACCGACGGGGTAAACGACGGCTTTGACGGCTGTTTTGTCGAACTCGGCCCGGATTTGCAGTGGGTCCAGATCGACTTGGGCCAGAAGTCCGACATCTATGCCTTCGTCGTTTGGCACTATCACGCCGAGGGCCGCGTGTATCACGACCTGGTCATCCAGGTTGCCGACGACCCGGATCTGATCGAGAACGTCAAGACCGTGTTCAACAACGATTTTGACAATTCGGCCGGTCTGGGCGTGGGCAAGAACCTCGAGTTCGTCGAGGACTTCCGCGGCAAGCTGATCGACGCCCGCAACGAAAAGGGCGAGCCGGTGAAGGGCCGTTACGTGCGTTTGTACTCGCGCGGCAACACGTCGAACGACTTGAACCACTACATCGAAGTCGGCGTGTACGGTAAGCCCGCGAAATGACCCGTTCGCAGGTCTGGTTTGTCGCCTGCCTCTTGATGCTGACGGCCGCGGCGTTGGCGATCCGCCTGCCGCGGCTGGGCCAGCGTCCGATGCACGGCGATGAAGCCAATCAGGCGGTCAAAGCCGGCGTGCTGCTGGAAACGGGCGAGTACCGCTACGATCCCCAGGAGCATCACGGCCCCAGCCTGTACTGGCTGACCCTGCCCTCGCTGTGGCTGCACGGCCGCACGAGCTTTGCCGAGACGACCGAAACCGATTACCGCATCGTTCCGGTCGTCTTCGGCGCGGGCTTGGTGCTGCTGCTTTGGATGCTGGCGGATGGGCTGGGACGCGGGGCGGTACTCCTGGCAGGACTGTTTACGGCCATCTCGCCTGCGTTCGTCTTCTACTCGCGGTATTACATCCAGGAGACGCTGCTGGTCTTCTTTGCGCTCGTTGCGCTGGCTGCTGGTTGGCGGTACGTGCGCTCGGAGAAGGCCCTTTGGGCGATTGTGTGCGGTGCCGCCATCGGCCTGATGCACGCCACGAAGGAGACCTGGGTCATCTCGGCTGCAGCCGCCGGAGCGGGGCTGGCGTTGACGTGGCTGTGGACTCGGTGGCGCGAAGCAACTCCGCCGAGGCTCCGCGATCTTCTTTCCGTAACGGCGATCATCGGCTTTCTGGCTGCCGCTTGTCTCGCGGCTCTGGTC
>CAYUFW010000159.1:0-9505 GCA_964443915.1 uncultured Pirellulaceae bacterium | reverse complement strand
GCAGCGGTCCGCTGGATTCGATCCTGGCCTACGCCACGTACTGGCGCCGCGGCAGCGAGGCCGGAATTCACACGCACCCCTGGTACTTCTACCTGGAGTTGCTCTTGGCCTTCCGGCCTGCCAAGGGCTTTTTCTGGACGGAGGGCCTGATTGTCGCTCTGGCAGCGTTTGGCGGTCTGGCCAGCCTGGGCCGTAGCGTGTTGCCTGTTCCGCAGCGTGGATTCTGCCGGTTCCTCACGTTCTATACGGCTACGCTAACCGCGTTCTACGCCGTGATTTCCTACAAAACGCCTTGGTGCCTGCTGAACTTCTTTCACGGCATGATCCTGCTGGCCGGCGTCGGCGCGTGGTTTCTGCTGCGCCTGGTTTGGCAGCCACCCACTTCGTTTAACCGCGACCCAACGGGGAGCGCGCCAGCCGGCCAGTCAGCCCCGTCCCCCACCGCCTTCTGCTTCCGACTCGCGGTGGCCATCCCCACCACCGCGCTGTTGCTCGCCTGCGTATGGCACTCGGCGCACCAATGCTACTGGCTAAACTTCCGTCTTGCCGCCGACCGCCGCAATCCGTACGTCTACGCCCACACCTCCAGCGACATCAAGAACCTGGCCGGCACGTTCGATCGTCTTGCGGAGGCGTCGCCCGCAGGCCGCAACCTGATCATTCACGTCGTGACCCCGGACAATTACTGGCCGCTGCCCTGGTATCTGCGTCAGTTCCGTCCCGAACGCATCGGCTACTGGGACGACGCAGCCGCCTGGGCGCGCGACGCGGCGAAGTCGCCGGCTCCAGACGCGATCGTTTTGACGGCGGACGTGCAATCACGAATCGACGCCGCCTTGCCCGCCGCGTACAACCAGCAGATGATGTTCGGGTTGCGTCCCGATGTGCTGGTCCACGTCTACGTGCGCGAGGACTTGTGGCAGGCGTTCGTCGCGACGCGGGCGAAACGGCGAGTTCCAGACTAGAGAATGCTCATGGTCCCGCGCACTTGGCGCACGAATCCTTGGTCTGTCCCGTTGGTTCTGGCGGGGCTGGCGTTTACACTGACGGCCAGTGCATACGCCGTGATGGCGGTCCAGAAGCTGGACGCAGGCCGCGCCGTGCAGGAGGCGGAGTCGAGTCCTTGGCTGATCGAATTTCTGGACCGCTATGGCGCGAGGCTGATGTTCGCTGAACTTGTTGCACTGGCCGTTGTCGCCGCCGCGGCCATAGGAACCGAACGGCGGCGAACCGGCCCGTGCGAGCCTCAACCCGACGATCATCCTGAAGAACGACCACCGGACAGCGCGCGTGGCGAACGGGGGACGTGAGTCCCCCGGTGCGCCGCGCCGCGCACCTCTGCGAGGCAAAGGAGCAAGCCAATGAAGGTCACCCCTTACGAACGAGTGCCCAGCGAACCGGTACGGATGGACGGCGCGGTGGGCTGCCGAGTCCGCTGGCTGATCGGCGCCGCCGACTGCGCGCCGAACTTCGCCATGCGGCAATTCGAAGTCGCCCCCGGCGGCCACACGCCGCGGCACAGCCATCCCTACGAACACGAGGTCTTCGTCCTGGAAGGCGAAGGCGTGGTCAGCGAGAAAGACGCCGACCACCGTCTGAAACCGGGCGACGTGGTGTACGTGAAACCCGACGAAGTCCACCAATTCCGCAACACCGGCAGCAAGCCGCTGAAGTTCCTTTGCCTGATCCCCAATTCCGGCCTGAACCCCAACGCCCCCGTCGCCCCCGAATGCGGCTGCGAACCAGGGCGAGGTCCAAGGAGTCAAGAAAATGAAGCTTGAATTCAATTTCGGCACGTTGAACCAGTCGCAGGCCGCTGGGGAGCCTCGCGACGAGGAGCGGTATCGCATCGCGATGCTGGGGGATTTCTCGGCGCGGGCGAGCGGCGGGCAACTGGCGACGGGACGCGAGCTTGCGGCGCGGAAACCGTGGAACGTGGACGTGGACAACTTCGCGGAAGTCTTGCGGCGGCGCGGCATCCGGCTGCAACTGCCGCTGGGTAGCGGCGGCGAAAGCGTGCCCGTAACGATCGAGAGTCTGGACGACCTCCATCCGGACGCCCTGTACGACCGGCTGGAGGTCTTTCGCGAGATGGCCGACTGGCGGCAGCGTCTACAGAACCGGGCGACGTTCGCCGACACCGCACGGGAAGTACAAGCGTGGCTGGGCGCGCAGCCCGGCGCGGCTCCTCCGCCGCCGGCGCCCGAAGCAGCCCGCGGCTCGGCGGTTCCCGAAGGAGGGCTGGACGACTTTTCCCGACTCCTGGGCCGCCCGTCCGCCAGCGAGACGGCGGCGGCGATCCAAGTGCGCGAGTTGGCGCGGCAGCTGCTGGCCGGGCACACGGTTCCCGCAAAGGACCCGGCCCAGGACCAACTCGTGGCAGCGGTCGACACGGCGCTGTCCGAGGCCATGCGCCGCGTGCTGCACCAGCCGGACTTGCAGGCCCTGGAGGCTTTGTGGCGCTCGGCCGACCTGCTCACGCGGCGGCTGGAGACCGGCCCCGATCTGCAGATCAGTCTGTTCGACGTGACGGCGGAAGAGTTGGCCGCCGACTTGAGCGCCGGCGACGCGCTGGAGCAGACCGGCCTGTACTCGCTGCTGGCCGAGCAGCCTCGATTGGACGCTCAACGCGGGCCGCTGCGGGTGATCGTAGCCGACTACACGTTCTCCGCATCTGCCAGTCACGCGGCGCTGTTGGGGCGGATCGCTCAGATTGCCGCCGCGGCCGGCGCTCCGTTCATCGCCAATCTGAACGCGGCGTGCCTGAACCAAGCCGCCGCAGAGGAGACGGAGGACGCCGACCGCCAAGCCTGGTTGGCGCTGCGGCGGTTGCCGCAAGCGGCTTGGCTCGGTTTGACCTTGCCGCGGTTCCTGATCCGCTTGCCGTATGGAAAAGGCAGCGATCCGATCGAGCGGTTTGCGTTCGAGGAGTTCCTGCCGGACGGCAACGGGCGCGGACTGCTGTGGGGCAACTCGGCGATCTTGGTGGGCCTGCTGATGGGACAAGGCTTCCGCGAAGGGGGCTTGGCGAGCGTGCAGGCCGGAGAGACACTGACGGTCGACGACCTGCCGCTGGTCTGGTATCGGGATGCCGACGGCGAACCGGTCGCCGTGCCGTGTACCGAGTTGTTGTTGACGGAGCAGATGGCCATGCGGGCTGTCGAGGAATCGTGGATGCCCGTGCTGGCGATGAAGGGACGGCCCGAAGTCCGGCTGGCGGGCTTCCGCTCGTTGGCCGGAGGCGCGTTGGGTGGGGGCGGCTAAATGGGCTTGGCAAACGCAGTCAGCACCCATCGAGCCCCGGACTTTTCGTCAGACCATCGGTGCTCCGGCTCTGCCATCCGTGCTAGTGAAGACCATGAGTAGCACGGATGGCAGAGCCGGAGCGCGGATGAAGATCAAGGTGGGTCCATGTTGTCGAGGAGAGAACCAATGGCGAAAACGACGCGCAGTGATTTGTTGCCGGAAGTTGCCGAGTTCTTGGCCAGCGGGCCGCTGCCGGGCGTGATCGGCGGGCAGAAGGTCGCCGCGGCGAACAGAGAGACGTTTACCACGTGCGATCCGGGGTCGCGCCAGACGTTGGCCGAGGTTTCCGCGATGCAGCCGGCCGACGTGGACCGGGCCGTGCAGGCGGCGCAACAGGCGTTCGCCCAATCGGGCTGGCCCCAGCTGTCCCCCAACGACCGCGGCGTGCTGCTGCACCGGCTCGCGGACGCGGTCGAGCAGCGGAAGAAAATCATCGCCCAGATCGAAGCCCTGGACTGTGGCAAGGTCTATGCGCAAGCGGAAGCCGACGTGCAGAACTTTATCGATACGACCCGCTACTTTACGAATATGGCGTTGCACATCCAGCACCGCAGTGCGCTGGCTGTGGCCCGGCACGAAGCCTGGACGGTTCGCGCTCCCTGGGGCCCGTGCGGGTTCATCTTTCCCTGGAACTTCCCGATCCTGCTGGCCGGCTGGGGCATCGCGCCGGCGCTGGCGGCGGGCAACACGGTGGTGATCAAGCCGGCCGAGGACACGCCGCTGTCGACGATCTACCTGGCGTTGCTGGCCAAGGAAGTTGGCATCCCGGACGGCGTGATCAACGTCGTTCCCGGTTTCGGCGACCCGGCCGGCGCCGCGCTGGCCGGGCATCCGGGGCTGAAGCGGATGTCGTTTACCGGTTCGCCGGAAGTGGGCCGCTTGGTGGCCGAAGCGTGCGGGCGAAATCTGGTGCCGGTGAAGCTCGAATTGGGCGGCAAAGGGGCAGCGGTGGTGTTCGACGACGTCGATCTGCCGGAAACAGTCGAGAAACTGGTCCAGGCCATCACGTTCCACTGCGGCCAGGTCTGCTGTGACGCCACGCGCTGGTTGATTCATAGACCGATTTACGATCAATTCGTATCGGCCTGCGTCGAGCGATTGCAGAAGGTGGTCGTGGGCTACCAGATGGACCGCAGGACGCAGATGGGGCCGGTGGTCAGCGAGAAACAGCGGCAGCGCGTGCTGGGCTATCTGCAACGCGGCCAGGAGGAAGGCGCCGAACTGGTGTTGCCCGGCGGCGCGGCGGAAGTCGCGGGGCGCGATGGATTTTACGTCAAACCGGCTCTGCTCGCCGGTTCGCTGGAGAACGTAGCGGCCCGCGAGGAGATTTTCGGCCCGGTCGCCTACCTGGCGCCGTTTGCGGATGAGGAAGAAGGCATCCGCATGGCTAACCAGACCGACTACGGCCTGGCCAACAGCGTCTGGAGCAGCGATTTGGACCGCTGCTACCGCGTCGCCGAGGCGATGGTGGCGGCCAACAACTGGATCAACGCCCACAACCTGTTCCCGCACGGCGTGCCCTACGCCGGCGTGAACAAAAGCGGCCTGGGCGGCGGCGTCCTGTCCGTCCACACGCTGTTCGACTACTGGCGCAGCACGTCGGTGGTGCGGCCGCTGTGAAGGAGATTCAGCAGACGAACGTGGGCTGCAGCCGCAACTGGACTTTCCTTGTGCGATCCGTGCCCCGGCTTTGCCATCCGTGCTATGGAAGGCCAGGACTAGCAGGGATGGCAAAGCCAGGGCACGGATGAGAACTGACGTGGCGTCATCTTCGCAGAAAAGCCAGAACTCCGGCAATCGTTGTCCGAAGGGTCCGCATCGAAATCCCAGGGTGATTGTAATGTGTGCCACTTGCTCGCGTCTGCTGATTTGTGTCCTGTTGGTCTTTCCCGCCGTCGGTCTTGTGTCTGTCGGCGGGCTGTCGGCGGCGGACTCCGTGGTTCGCATCGGCGACCGGGAGCTGTCGGCCGTGGCGATTGGCCGCCAGATGGCGGCCTTGGTGGAAGCCGATTGGATCGACCAGGACGCGGCGTTCCGCGCGGAGGCAGCCAAGCCGCCGGCTCCGGCTCCAGCCGCAACCGTCGCGGCCAGCGTTACCACTTGGCAGGACGCCGCCGGAGGTTGCGACGGGGTGAAGACGGGCGGCTGCGGGTTCCACACGGCCAGCAACGAGACGGACCCGTGGTGGCAGGTGGACCTGGGCACGCCATGTTTGTTGGACCGGGTGGTCGTGTTCAACCGCACTGACGGCACGACGGCGCCACGGACGCGAAACCTGCGCGTCCTGGTGGCCGACCGCGTCGAGGAACCGGAATTCGTCGAGGTCTACCGGCACAACGGCGAGACGTTTTACGGGGTGCGCGAGGGAACCGGCGGGCTTACGCCCACCGTTCGCCCAGGGGGCGAGGGGTGTCCGTTGACGGTCGACCTGCGCGGCCGAGGCGTGACGGCCCGCGTCGTGCGGCTGGCCGTGCCCGGCCGGTGTTCCTTCGCCCTGGACGAAGTCGAGGTCTGCGGGCAGGAGAAACCGGATATCAATCTGGCCTTGGGCAAGCCGGCCGATCAAAAGAGCGTCGGGACCGCGTCCCGTGCCGAGCCGGGGGCCAAGCCGTGGGGTTCGCCGCCCGAGCCGCCCGCGGCACCCGCAACGCCGGAAATGGAGGCATTTTCTCTCACTCACACTCGCGCCGTGATCGGCCGCGCGGAGGCCCTCGCCACGCGGTTCGGCCAGTTTGGCGACGTGTCGCCTCGGCTCGCGCAGCTGCGGGACCAGTTGCGGCAGGTTGACGAGCGCCGCGCGAAGCTCGAACAAGCCGCCGCCGTTGCGGAAGACGTGCGCCGCCAACTGTACCTGGACGCGCGTCGCATCCTGCGGCAGATCGCCTTCTGCCATCCGCGGCTGAATTTCGACAAGCTCCTGTTCATCAAGCGGCACGATCCGGGCGGCTTGTATCACATGGTGCACCAGTTCTACGGCTTCGGAGCGAAGGCCGGCGGCGGCATGTTTGTGCTGTGCGATCCGTTCTCCGACGAGCCGAAGCTGATCGATGTGCTGCAGGATGCCGCGGTTCAGGAGGGCCGACTGGCCGGAAGCCGCTTGGAGCCCGGCTGCTTCCTGTCGCCCGATGTGTCCTTCGACGGGCGGACGATCCTGTTTGCCTACACCGAGGGCCGGGCGGAAGGGATCGAATGGTCGCCGCGAGCCAGCTATCACATTTTCCGCGTGGGCGTGGACGGTACGCGGCTGGCGCAACTGACCGACGGCGCGTGGAACGAGTTCGATCCCTGCTGGCTGCCCAACGGCCGGATCGCGTTCATTTCCGAGCGCCGCGGGGGCTACCTCCGCTGCGGCGGTTCCGCGCCGCCGTACGATTCACCGACCTACACGCTGCACTCGATGGCCGCCGACGGCAGCGGCATCGCGTGCCTGAGCTTTCACGAAACGCAGGAATGGCAGCCGAGCGTCGATCACAACGGCATGATCGTCTACACGCGTTGGGACTACGTGGACCGCGACACGAACATCGCGCACCACGTCTGGAATTGTTATCCCGACGGCCGCGATCCGCGCAGCTATCACGGCAACTATCCGGTCAAGCGGGAGACGCGGCCGTGGATGGAAATGGACGTGCGGGCCGTGCCGGGATCGAACAAGTACGTGGCGACCGCCGCCGCCCACCACGGGCACGCCTTCGGTTCGCTGGTGCTGATCGACTACCGGCCCCTGGACGACGGTGCGATGTCCCAGGTCGAGCGGCTGACGCCGGACGTGCCGCTGCCCGAATCCGAAGGCGGCAAGAAGATGATCCGGCAGCACATGGCCTACGGCACCGCCTGGCCGCTAAGTGAAGACGACTATCTGTGCGTCTACGACCGGCATGCCGCCAATCGAGGCATCTATTGGATCGATCGCTTTGGCAACCGGGAACTGCTGTATCGCGATCCGAAGATTTCCTGCCTGAGCCCGATCCCGTTGCGGCCCCGCCCCTGCCCGCCCGCGGTCCCGGACCGTACGGGGCAGACGGCGGACAGCCCGAATCTGCCAGCTGACGACGGGCTAGGCACGATTGCCGTGACGAACGTCTACGACAGCGATTTCCGCTGGCCCGAAGGCACCGAGATCGCGGCCCTGCGCGTGATCCAGGTGCTGCCCAAGACCACGCCGCCGGTCGATCAGCCCCGGATCGGAGCCGCGACGGAAACGAACGCCCGCGCCGTGCTGGGCACGGTCCCGGTCGAGCCGGACGGCAGCGCGTACTTCGAGGCGCCGGTGGGCAAGCTGCTCTACTTCCAGGCCCTGGACCGCCGCGGCTTGGCTGTCCAGTCGATGCGCTCCGGCACGTACGTCCATCCGGGCGAAACGCTCGTGTGCCAAGGCTGTCACGAGCCGAAGCACCGGCCGCCGGCGGCCAACCGCGGCATCGCCCTGGCCCTGCAGCGTCCACCGTCCCAGCTCCAACCCGACGTCGAAGGCTCGAATCCGTTCAACTATCCCCGGCTGGTTCAGGGCGTGCTCGACCGCCACTGTGTCGAATGTCACCGCCAGCGCCAGGCAATCGACCTGTCCGGCGCGGCGGGCGCCAAGCACGGTTGGACGCGGTCTTACGAGAACCTGGCACCCAAGTACGGCTTCTACTTCACGGTCGCCAACGGGACGATCAATTCCGGCGTTCATGGCGGCAGCCGCACCACGCCCGGCCGTTTCGGCGCCCGCGCCGCCCCGCTGCTGCCCTACCTAAACGAACGCCACTACGGCGTCCGCTTGTCCGACGAGGAGTTCCACCGCCTGACGCTCTGGCTGGACTGCAACTCCGAATTCTACGGCGCCTACCACGATCCCCAGGCCCAGGCCCGCGGCTCCGTCGTGACGCCGCAGTTGGATTGATGCGGAAGGAACCCCCACGTCACTTCAACTCGACCGTTCACACCTCCGGAAGAAACACGCCCGGAGCCACGGAGAAATAGCGGGCGAGTTTGCTGACGTTGTCCTTGCTGATCTGGCGTCGCCCAGACAAAACGTTGGTAATCGTTGACCGGGGAATGCCTGTGGCCCGCGCCACATCAGCCTTTGTGACCTGCTTGGCGTCGATCAGATGGGCCAGCGTCTCCGCTGGCGACGGTTTTCGTCTGGGGAACTGGTCGACTTCATAGCTCTCGATCAGCGTGGACAGGACGGCGATCAACTCCCCTACGGCGCGCGGCGGATGAGGCCCATGCTGCCTGATCAGTTGCTCGACCTGTTGCAGTGCGCGCTGGTGCTGCTGCGGGGTGCGGATCGGACGGGGTTTGTATTCCAGTAGCAGTGAATCGTACGCCGACAGTGTCGCAATCATCATTCTCTCGCTATCTTTCGCAGTCCCGTTTCCACGTGGCCTTGTCGTATTCGGCGTGCGTGAGGAAATGCTTGACAAACAACGTTCCCTTCACCCACTGATTGGCATAGCACACGCCGCAGATTAGCCGGTACTTGTTGCCGCGGATGTTGAACACCAAACAGGAACCAACTTGATCCGCACGCGCGTACGTTTCCAGCACCTCGTTGAAGTTCTCCCAATGCTCCTTGCCGGCCACTTCCAACCAAGTGTCGAGCGCACCGGCAGCGTCGGGGTAGTCCTTCTGATATTGTTGGATTGTGCGCGATGCGATGATGTTCATGGCGTTTCGTCTGGTATGGCCATTGTATGCATAATGCAAACATCCGGCAAGATCGGGCTCGTGTGCCGCCGCGTGTCACCTGCTCGGACGGCTTTTGTCCGGCTTACCTTCCGCCGTGAAGAGCGGCCCGGCGTTGGACGGGACCCTGCAATTCCTGGCAGAAGTGCTTGACGAACTCGGTGTTTCTTGGTTTCCTTGACCCGTGCAAGCGTCTCCCCACCGCGTCCAACTTTCGACAATCCGGGAATCACACCATGCGCAGCCCCTCAGCCATCGGAACCGTTGCTGTCGCCCTGCTGGTCGCGTGCTTTTTCTCCGCAGCCTCCGCCGACACAGGCGAGCCTCCGCGGGCTGGCGCCGGACAGGAAATGACGCGGTTGCTGGACGCCCCGTTGCTGTTCGTCAAGCGGCATTCGTACACGGGCATTCATATCTACGACACGTTCTACAAATGGCCGCCGGGAGGCGGGGGGATTTACG
Organism: uncultured Pirellulaceae bacterium; assembly: GCA_964443915.1. Taxonomy (GTDB): domain Bacteria; phylum Planctomycetota; class Planctomycetia; order Pirellulales; family Pirellulaceae; genus Anammoximicrobium. Next base: position 64 of record CAYUFW010000159.1, on the reverse strand, counting down.
TGCTGGAGAACCCCGCGGCGCCGAAGGATCAGTGGAAGATCCGGCCGGTGATCGATCCGACCAC
>CAYUFW010000158.1:16720-18092 GCA_964443915.1 uncultured Pirellulaceae bacterium | reverse complement strand
GGTCCTGCACCTGTGCTACCGGGCGGCCGTTGCGGGCCTGCCGGTCACGCCGAGCGAAGTCTGCGCCGGCCCCGGCTACAGCCTGTCCCGGACGAACCAGTATCGCGCCGCCCTGGGTGCCGAACCTCGCCGGCTGGCCGGAGAACCCACGGCCCAGAGCGACAGTGCCAGCGATCTTCTGGGTTGGCGGAATCCTCGCGGCCGGACTGCTCGTCTTGCTCATCGTGTTCTTGCTCCGCGAACCAGGTCCTCGTATGACTTTTCCTGAGATCGAGTACACATCTCCGAAGGTCGTGCCTGCGGCCGCCGGGAGGAAGCCGTGGACCGTGGGACGCTTGAGTGCGGCATGCGTGCCCTGCCACCTGGATCGCTCGGCTCACCGACGGCCGTATCGATCTGAATGTTCGGGGCGCGGGGGAGCGGCGGAGGGATGGCCTTATGACCTGGAGTGGAAGGCGATGTCGGCGCCGCAGGCTGCGACGCTGCGCCGACGACTGCGGACGATGGCGGCCAAGTCACATCCGAGTCCCTGCGCCGCGGAGGTCTGCCGCTCGCATTCCGCGTCACGTCGTTGTCCGTCGTTCTCTGCGAATCCTTGCGCACTGCAGGTCCGCTAGGCTGCCGAGCCGCCAACTCTGGTTGCGCGGGTGGCTCGTCCCTCGATCCGGGTTGGGACTCTGCGAAGTGAGAGAGCAAGGCGTCTTGCTCCCAGGCCGGACCCGTCGGCTCTTCGTCCGCCGTTTGGAACCGCTCGTCATCGGTATCCAATAGATGCCGTTGAGTCTCGTCCAAGTCGATCGGCTCGTCGCTCTCGGTTGGACGAAGGAAGGCCTCCAGATCGATCGGCGTGTTGCTTTCGCCATGCCGCCTGACGTCAGCCATCGTGGCGGACAAGTCCGGAGACACATCTGCCGCCCCCCGCTACCCCGATCTGCCGCGTGCGCGCGAGTTGACGGTCGTATCCTTGTTTCCGGGCCGCATCTAACAGGCAAAGCTTGGCGGTGGCGATTTCGTTAAGCAACTTCTGGGACAGCTCGGCGTGTTGGCCGAGTTGATAACGGCGGACGTGCTGCATCTGGCGGTCGGCCGCCTCCATGATGACCTCGGCGTGGTCTTCAAACGGTTCGAGTCCCAACAGCCGGTAGTGGTTCGGAGGACGCTCCGCATCCCGGATGCCCAACCAGCGATAGTAAGGATCAAACTCTTCGGACATGATGGTCCTGTACAGCCAATCGCCGAATCCCTGTCAGCGTCCGGCGAACTTCCCATCATGACTGATTCGGGGATCCTCGCCGTTTCACGCCATTTTTGCATATTCTGTCTTTTTCACCCGAAAGCGACAAGTGGTAGCGATCACCGCTGGCCTTCCGCT
>CAYUFW010000158.1:0-16710 GCA_964443915.1 uncultured Pirellulaceae bacterium | reverse complement strand
GCCAGCACGAGCGCCGATGCCAGCAACCCATGCGGCGAATTCGTCTCGCCCTGAATCGGCAGGAACTGTAACCTTCCGCACTTTGCCGGATCGATACCGGAGAGTCCCCTTGCCCGGAGCAAGACGCCCGAGATCGACTCCGAAGGAGAGAACAATGTCCGCGAAGCATTCAACGATAGTACTGATTGCAGGCGTTGCAGCGTTGTTTTGTGTTGCCGCGGCCGGTTGCTCGAACTTGAACAAACCTGCCCTCGACACCACCGCCGCCGAAATTTCTCCCCCCCTGACGCCGCAGGCAGGCAATGGGGAGACGCCGTTCGGGCAGCGTAACACCGAGCCGCTGGCCGGCGTTGTGCCCTCCGCGGACTCCGGTCCCACGAGTTTCGGTCTGGAAGATCGCCTAGGCGTTTCGGCCGATCCGACGTCCGAGGCGTCCAGCGGTCCCGCCACGCTCGTGGTGTCCGACAAGATCCTTCTGCCGCGGTCCGTGGTCCACGTGAAGGAGTCGGATTTTGACGCCGAAGTTCTGCAATCGGACGTGCCGGTGCTCGTCGATTTCTATGCCGACTGGTGCGGTCCGTGCAAGAAACTCTCGCCGCTGCTGGACCAACTTGCGTACCAAACCGAGGGTGCCAGAATTGTCAAAGTGAACATCGACGACAGTCCGCAACTGGCGATCCGTTACGGCGTCAAGGGCATCCCCCACCTGAAAGTCTTCAAGGGTGGGAAGGCCGTCGCGCAGCACGTCGGGATGGCCAACAGGCAACAGCTGGCGGACCTGCTGTCGCTGTGAATCGAGGCCCGTTCTGCAGTCGTCTCGCGAAAAGCAGCTCGACTCTTGAAAGAAGCGGGGCTGCCGGCATCCTATTCGGCGACCAAGCGGTAGGCGAATACACCGGGCTCGCATTCCACTGCGAGCGCGTCGCTCGTCGCGGTGCGGCGCAGGCAGCGGCCGTCCTCCGCGATCGCTTCGATCTGCGTCGGGGCGGGCAGCCGCCACGGCAAGCCGTCCCAATGCAGTTCGAACCGGGTGCGGACCGCACCGCTGTCGGGCAGCGGGATTAGCAGCAGCGATTTCTCCTGCCGGACTAGGCGGACGCCGCCAGCCGTGCGCACGGGACCGAAATCGACCGGCTTGCCGTCCGTGTTCTGGCGGGCGAGGTACGGATCGGCGGCCTCTGCCTGCGGTTCCCAGCGAATGCCGGTCACGTCATTCGCCTGGCCGGTCAACTCCACGGTCCCCAAGCGGATGCGGCGTTCGCCATCGTCGGCGCCCTGTAGCGTCAACCGTGGACCGCCGCCAACCGGCGAGTACATGCCGACGCGGAGTTCCAGCTTCTCGCCAGGTTGCTGCCCGTCCGGCACGTGGGCCGTGGCGGACATGGCGATCGGTCCCGTCCGCTGCTGCCGGAAGCGATTCATGTCGTAAGCAGCCTGGAACGCGATCTCGCCCCGGGCGTCGACAAAGTGCAGGAACGGCTGGTAGCCGTCCGGCACAGGATCGTCGGCCCGCCATTGAATAGCGAGTTCGATCTTTTGCCCGTCGGCGGATGTAACCGACGTCGCCGACGGCCGGATCCGAGGCCCTCCGGCGACGAGTTGGCGAGCGTTGACATACAAATGGTCCGGCGAACTGGCCGTTTCGACGATCAAACCTTCGCGGCGGCTGACCGCGGCGGTGACCAAACCATCCGCCGTCGGCACGCGCGCCAGAAATCCGTACTGCGGCAGCGGCTGCGGGCAGCCCGGCACGCTCCAATCCTCGGTGCCGCGATTGACCCACGCCTCGCCGCCTCCCGACCAACGGACGTGCTGACGGTGCAAGTCGCCGTCCGCGAATTCGACGGCCTCGATCGTCCGCAGCGCGAGGGCTCGCATCAGATCTTGAGTCAGCCAGTACTTCCGCACCACGTCGCGGCCGAACGGCTGGCTGACCATCGTCGGATGACCGGTCAGCACTTCGGTCGCCAAGTAGTCGTCGCTGTAGATGCCGTGCATCCGGGCATCGAGTCCGGCTTGATAGCGGTTGCTGTACCCGGCCCCGTGCAGGACGAACCGGTCGTGATGGGCAAAGTCGAACCACGGAATCCGCTCGGCGTCCTCACAGGGTATGTTCCACACGCTCCAGCTGTGATCGCCCGGCAGAATGGGGCCGACTCGCAAGTGGTTGGTCTGCGCGCCGTCCAGGGTGCCGATCAACTGGTCGTGGCCGCTTTCGGAGATCTGCGGAGCGCCGTCGCCCAGCAAGTCGCGGATCCAGGCGAAGTGCTGGGCCCAGGTGTCACGGGTCGAGACGCAATCCCTAAACCGCCCGTCGGCGGTCCAGTAGTCGTACGGCCGAGCGCTCGACCAGACATCGATAAAGTACGCACTGGGCGCGAGGTGCTCCTGGATGGCCCTCAGGTTCGGCTCGAGATAGTTGGCGATGCGATCGGCGCGGTACCGGTACGACTGGGCGCCTCGTCCCTTGTTGAGCCACGCTCGGACGGGCCGTCCGTCGGTGTGGAACGCGATCTCGCGCTCGTAGGAAAAGCCCTCGGCGTCGGGGTACATGTCGATGTAGTTGTCGTGCAGCGCGAACAGGACTCCCGCTTCGCGACAGGCTCCGATCATCCGCTGCAATTCCTCCTCCGTGCCCAGATCCGGATTGGGCGGATAGATTTCCGGCAAGCGATAGTCGTAGCCCCAGCGTTGCCAGTTGTGCCAGACTACGGCGGCGTCGGTCAGGCCGTAGCGAAACGCCTGCTGCAGCGCATCGCCCGCCGGGCCGTAACGTCCACCCCACAGATCGAACACAAACCGCCCGGCCAGCCGCTGTACGCCGCCCGCGGCCTTCAGACCGTTCACGTTCCGGTACTGCTTGGCCACCTCCCACACGTTTTCCCCAGGCGCGAAAGTGAACGTGGCGTTGTGAGCGGCGTGTAACGAGTAGTGCTTGGCCGCCGGATCGACGTCCAGACGCTCCGGCGGCAGGTCCACCGCTTGCACCAACGACACCCCGTTGGCGAACTCGAACCCCACGTGCGACGTGGCCAGCCGGTGCCCGTCGAAACCCAGATTGAACGCTCCCGGCTGCTGAATCACGTTGCCGTGGCCGGCGTACACGCGCTGGACCACGTGACTGAACTGATCGACCGCCAGTTCCTCGATGTGCGGCGCGAACCAAGGCTGGGGCGGCGGGGCGTTGTCCAGCCGGAACCCAATCCGCAGAGCGTTGTCCTTCACTTCGACACGGCCGACCAAATCAAACGCACCGCGCGGACTCTGGAGACGGTGCCGGACCTCGTAGCCGCCGCCCGGCAGCGACTCCGGTTTCCCGACTTCCAGCGTCACGGGCGAACCGGGATCATCGACTCGCATCCCCAGCGCCCTGAGCCGGAAGCCGCGGAAGTAAAGCTGGCGTTGCGCGTTGACGAAGCCGACCGTGGCGTCCAGCAGCCCGCGTTGGCCGGGCCACAGGCGGATTTCGTATGAGGTCGGCCCTGCTGGAATGCTGCCCATTCGCCAATCGCCGTCGAGCGTGATCGGCGAGAAGGCGACCGGCGGCTGCGGCGACTGGCCGATGACCAGCGTCGGCTCGGCCCAGTACGATTGGTCGAACGCGGTGTTCTTGGCCGGGCCGGGATGCGATTCCAGCTGCAGCCGGATCTTCCGGCCCGCATACCGGCTCAGATCCGCCTCGCCGTCTTCCCATTTCTTGGCTGCCGAATGCCGCTCGAAGACCGTCTCGCCCGACTCACCTTCCGGAGCATCCAACGCGGCGACCCGCACACGGAAGGTCACCCCGTCGCCGTCGCCCGTCGGCGTCACGGCGGTCGCAAACCGCAACGTGATGGACGTCGCCTGCGGCAACGTCAAGGGATACTCGACCCAAGCCGTCCCTGCCTTGCCTTCGAACCACGGCGGATGGATTGCCAGCACGTCACGCGCGACGTCGCCGAGCCGTTGCGCGTTCTGGAAGTTGATCGAACCCCGATTTCCTTCGGCCGCTCCCGTCCAGCCCACCGGCATCGTCTGGGGCGGTTGGCCGAAGACTGTCACCACGGCGCGACGCACGGGAACTTGCAGGAGAGCCAGCGTGCGATCTCCGGTCAGTGGCAGCGGTTCCCAGGCGAGCGCAGGTGCGGACCTGGCCCGTGCCGGCAGCTTCGTCTCCAAGATCAGAATCGGATGGGCTGTGCGCGGCTGACCCTGCCAGGGGAACGTGGCGTGGGCGTGGATGGGATAATGGGCGGAATAAGAGCCCTCGGCCACCGTCACGCGAAAGCCGCAGCTGGTCTTGGACTTGGCCGCCGCCGTGAACGGCACCGCGTCCGCCGGTTCGCTCCGCCAGCCGTCGATTAGCCCCAGCCGAACCTTCCCGGTGATCGGCTGGTCACTCTGATTCTGAAGCGTCACCTGGACGTCGAACGCCGTGTCCTCTTGGGTGACCGTGTCGGGACCGACGATCCGGACCGTCAACGGCCCGACTTGATCGACCGGAGGATTGTAGGCAAAGCCGTTGCCGGCGCACGTCAGCAGCACCGCGACTGCTGCGGAAATCGAAACCAGAATCCGACGATTAGCTGTAGGCGATTCCATCAGGGGCTCCCATCGTGAACAGGCAGGAAGGTCTCGAGGCAGGTTCAGGGTACGGAAGACGAGTTGTGGAATCAAGCCGGTGACGCCGCACACGTTGACACGCCGATGCTGGACAGGGAAGCAAGGCGGTCGGCCAACCAGCCGCCCCCTTTCGGCGCCAACCATGGTTGGAGGAGGGGCATGCGCCCCCGGCGACACGGCAACCGTGACTTGCGTTAGGATTCGACCGCCACGAACTCCTCGCCCGTCATACCGATGTCGCGGGCGATCTGCCGCAGGAGGATCGGCGAGATGTCTCGCCCTGGGTGGAAGGGCACCGTAGTGCCGCGACCGTCGATATGCCGGAACTGCTTGTGTGATCCGCGCTGCCGGACCTCCTCGAACCCCAGCGTTTCGAGACGTGTCACGACCTCCCGAGGCTTCAAGACCGGCAGTCTTGTCATGGTCAGGAGACTTGTAACGTCTGGGTGCCAACGAACTGTGACTCCATCTCCGGCTCGCCATCCTCCATCAGCATGGTGATCACTTCGCGGAGGTTCTCCTGGAGTTCGTCAAGGGTACTCCCTTGGGAATGCGCGCCCGGAAAGCCGGGCACGTACCCGACGTACAGCCCTGTTTCAGGACACCGCTCAATAACAGCAGTAAACAGTCGCATCAACCCCTCCAACTCGGTCCAGCACGGCAGCTTCGACTGACGGAATTATGAACGCTGGTCTCTCCTTGTCAAGAAGCCGGGCCTGCCGAGATTAGATCAGCCGCTTGAAACCACTGTGCGCGACGGGACCGCGGAGGCGGGCGGCCACGTCGCCTTGCCGCAAGGCCCCGGCGATCTCGCCGAACACCTCGCCGACGGCCTCGGCGTACGCCTCGATGATTTCCGGAGTGTGGGCTAGGCTGACGTAGATCGCCGTGTTGCCCAGGAAGCCCCGGTCCAGCAGGCACTGGATGTACAAGGTCTTGAGTTCGGCCGCCTGCGGATGATCGAACGCAAAGCGAGCCAGGGCCGGATAGCCGTCGTCGACGCGCACCGGCAGCTGGTGGGTTTCCGCGTGCTTTTGCCAAGCGGCCTTCATGCGGGTGCCGATCTGCAGGCAATGCGCGGGAACATCGATCCGCGACAGCTTGTCGATCGTCGCCAGCCCGGCTGCCGGGCCGACGCCATCCGTCCAGTACGAGCTGCTGATAAACGAACCGTGCGCGCCCTGCATCGCCTGGCTGGTCCCGATGATCGCCCCCAGCGGATGTCCGTTCGAGATCGTCTTGCCAAAGACGGCCATATCGGGAGCAACGCCCAGCCGGAGATGAGCGCCGCCGAGGCACAGCCGCCAGCCAATCGTGATCTCGTCGAAGATCAACACGGCGCCCACCTCGTGCGCCCGGTCGCGCACATGCTGCAGAAACCCGGGCTCCGGGTCGCGGCCGCGGCACGGTTCCATGACCACGGCGGCCAGCCGCTGGCCTTGCTGGTCCAGGATACGATCGAGTTGCTGCCGGTCGTTATAGGCGAAGGCAAAGCTGGTGCCGCGTAGTTCCCGCGGGACCCCCAGCGGCTCCAGACCGGGCAGCAGATGGCCGTTCAGGGCGTCGGTCTCGCCCAGGTTGGCCGCCAGATACCAGTCGTGCCAGCCATGATAGCCGCAGAACGCGACCGCCGAACGGTCGGTCGTCGCGCGGGCGATGCGCACCGCCACGGCCATCGCTTCGCCGCCCGTGCGCGTGAAACGGGCCTGTTGAGCCCAGGGGTGAATCGTGCACAGCCGCTCGGCCAGCTCGACTTCCTCCGGCGGATTGAGCGTGCAGAGGCTGCCCAGGGCGACCCGCCGCTGGACGGAGCGCGTCACGTCGGGATCGCGGAAGCCGAGCAGCGTCGCGCCGATGCCGTGCAGGCCGCAATCGAAATAGTGCCGGCCGTCGAGGTCCCAGACTTCGCACCCGCGGGCCTCGCGGAAGTAGGCCGGCCACTGGTTCGGCGCAGCCATTTCCGGACGCTTCGACAGCAGCTGGGTGCCGCCGGGGATGCGCGCCTTCGCGGTGCGGGAAAGTAATCCAGCAGCACCATCACCACCATCACGGCCAGCAGCCCCGTCAGGCGTGCCACGTTGTCGTGGAAGATGTCCCGCAAGTCAGCCGTATCGAGGCCCAACCGGTCGGCGGCATCCAGCACCGCTCGCGTCGATTCCAGGCCGACCAGCACGGGCTGGCCGAAGAAGGCACGCTCGTTCCAGTCCACCTGGTCCGTCGTGATCCAGGCAAAGCCGGTGCCCAGCGTCACGCAGCGGCCGCGCTGTTGCGACACAGGGAAATCGCTGCCCCACAGCACGCGGCGGGGCCCGAATTCGTCCAGGATCGCGGCGATCGGGTCGGCTTCGCAGACCGCCGCCGTGTCGAACCAGACGTTCGTCAAACCACGCAACGAGGCCACGCCGCGGGCCGTGTTCGGCGCGTGAAAGCCGCGCGCCGCGTGAGCCAGCACCAACTTGGCCCGCGGATACTGCTGGCAGTACCGGCGGATGTACCGTTGATTCACGCGGTCGGCCAAAGCCCCGTCCCGGACCATGTGCAGCAGAACCAGCAGACCGCGGGCGTCGGCCACTTGCCAGACCCAGTCCGGAATGTATTCCGACGGCGAGCACTGGAAGGTGTCCTCTTGTTGGGCCAAGAGATGATAGACCTTGAATCCTGCGATCTGTGGATGGTCATCCAGCAGCGATTCGATCTCCGCCCGTGGCGTCGCCGGGCTGGCCAGCACCAGGGCGCGCAGGTCCTTGCGCCGGCGGACTTCGTTCAGCACAAAACGGTTGGCCGCCGCCGGATCGCCGCTGCGAGAAGGGAACGGCAGGCATAGGGCGTGCTTGAGCCGCGCCGCGCCCACTTGCTGACCCAGGCAGCGGCGCCAGACGTCCGCTCCTGCCGTGGCCGGTCCACTCTGAATCAAGAGGTGGCTGGGCGAGATGTGCCCTTGCTCGTACAGGTGCGAGTGGGCGTCGAACAACTGCTCCGGTAACCGTGCGGCCAGCGTTCGCGCGACAGCCCGGTCCTCAGCGGTGAACGTCCACAGGTTCGCGGCAGTCGTTTTCGTTGACATGGTTGATTCCTCATGACGGACCCGAAAAAGGCAAGCGAGCAGGGAACCACGGCGCCACTTTCGCGTTGTCGTCCTCTCGCAGTACGGGTTTAGGTGTGGTACGCTCCCGGGATGAGCGAGGCTGCGACTTCCGACACTCCCGAGCGTGGCTACGAGCCCGGCAAGACGCGCACGTGGTGGCATCCGCTGCTGGCGCGGCTGTTGGATTACGTCCTAGCCACAGGCTATAGTGTGTTCGAGGAAGTGTTGGTTGGCAAGCTCCCGCTGCGCGTGGATATCCTCCTGATTCGCAGGCTGGGCGGGCAGCTTTCGGAGGCGGCCCAACGCGATCTGTCGGCCCTCGTGCCGTTGTTGAAACGGTTTACGTTGATCGAGTTCAAAGGCCCGACGGACGCGTTGGAGTCGGGCGATCTGGCGCAACTGATCGGTTGCGCGTTCCTTTGGCACAGCCAACAGGCGGAGGGGATTCCGCACCAAGATGTGTCGCTGATCGTCTTGGCGCCCGCCGTCACCGAGGCATTCCGTAACGACCTGCGGTTGTTGGGATGCCGCGCCGAGGAGCACGAACCGGGCGTTTTCGGGATTTCCGGTCTGCCGTTCGCCGCATTTCTGGTCGAGACCGATGCGATGGCCCGGCGCGGTCAGCCGATCTTGTCCCTGGTGAGCCATGTTTTCCTGGACGAACGGCAGCGTATAATGGAAGAGTTGAACCGCACGGGGCACAGCGCGTTGCTGTGCTACGTGCTGCAACAGGTTCGCCAATTCCGCAAGCTTGGCGAGGACTTTGCCATGCAACACAAGGATTCCGAGTACCTGGGACAACTGGACGAAGAGCTGGAGACAGCGGTACTGAAGACGATTCCGACGGAAAAGATCCTCCGGCGGCTCGCTGACGAGGAGATGGAGACAGCGGTGCTGAAGACGATTCCACCGGAGAAGATTCTGCGGCGGCTCGCTGACGAGGATCTGGAGGCAGCCGTACTGGAGACGATACCGCCTGAACGGGTCCTGCGGCGCTACACGCCCGACGAAGTTCTGCGGCGTTACACGCCCGACGAGGTGCTGCGGCGCTACACGCCCGAACAGCGATTGCGTGGGATGTCGGCCGAAGATGTGGCGGGCGGCCTGAGCGACGAAGAACTGGCTCGGCTGCGCGACATCTTGGAACGTCGACGCAGCAAATGACGGACATGGACATCGTGTGTGACCCCACGTTTCAGCATCGCTGATCGCTTCGGGCCCGCCCTATTCATTCTTCAGCTGGATGTTGTCCAGAAAGAACGCTGTCTTGTCTGTGGCCATGCTGCACCAGCCCATCCAGGTGAAGTTCTTGAACTCCGGGCTGGCGACGGCGAGGTCGGGGAAACGCTGGGGCTGCTGGCCGGGAAGGTGAATGGTGAGGTTCCACTTGCCGTCCGTGGCGGTGCCCACCTTGGCGGTGATCTCGACGTGGAACCATTGGCCTGTGGGCAGGTCCAGCAGCGTGCGGCCGCCTACCGTCAGCTTGCCGCCCTGGATCCAGAATGACGGCCCGATGCGATACGGGTTCACGTCCCAGCTGCGCCACTCGTGAAACAGGTGCGCGCCGGGTTCGAGCCGCAGGTCGAAACTGCAACGGGCCAGGCCGGCCGTGTAGTTGGGCTTGTAGACCAAGTGCGGATTGAAGGCGAACTGCAGGCCGGGGGCGTCTTGAATCTTGACGCTCCGCTTGCCGCCCGCAGCGGTTTCTTCCGTCACGGAGAGAAGATCGCCCTTCTTCTCGACGTTGACCTCGGCGTCCGCGGGCGGCGAGCCGACGGGCGTGAATTCGAAATCGTCGCTGATCGCCAGCGGCGGCGGGGGCGGCGGCGGCGGGGCGAACTCGACGGGCGGGTACTGGAAAGCCTTTGGGATGGCGACCCAGGCGGCGTCGCCGTACAGGCCCGCCTGCGAGTAGTCGAACGGTTTGAATCCGATCTTGGCGGCGGGCGAACCGGGCTTCAAGTGAAAGTCGCCGCGGGCCGGGTCCACGAATTGCGGGTCCTCGACGATCGAGCCCTGGTCCCAGCCCTTGGCCTGCCGCTCGGCCAGCGTCAGGCCCTGGAAGTCCACCGGCTTGCCCGAAGCGTCAAAGTACAGGTTCTTCTCGAACTTGACCCTGTCATCGTTGATGCGGCCCGCCGAGGCTAGCGGCCCTTCGTCCCAGTAGACGAGGTTGTTGGCGAAGGTGAACGAGACGTGCTCCTCGACTCGCGAACGCTGGATCTGGCCGTCCATGCTGTACGCCAGGATGTTGTTGCGGACGATGTTCTCGCGGCCGTAGTGCTGGTGGTACGTCCCCGTTTTGACGCGGTACACGAGATTGTTCTCCAAGACGATGCCGGAACTGCCCTCGTCGTTGTACAGCCCCCAGCCGCCGCGGCCGTAACGGTCGTACGAGTAGACGTCGTGAATCACGTTGTTGCTGACGGTGGTGCCGTGAGCCAGTCCCAGCGTGTACACGCCGCCCATGTCGCTCAACATGCCCCAGCCCAAGTGATGGATGTGATTGAACTCGATCTTGTTCTGCATCGAGACCGTCGGCGCGTAGCCCCAACTCCAGCCGACCGAGATGCCCGTGTAGAACTGGTCGCTGATATCGTTGTGCGTCACCTGGTTGTGGCCGCTGTGGCCGATCCACACGCCGATGGCTCCCTGGTGGATGCGGGCGGCGCTGTGGATGATGTTATTCTCGCACACGATGTGGCTGGTCAGCGTGTCCGGCTTGGAGGGATCGACTCGGGTATCGCCGATCATCACGCCGCCGCCGCCCAAGTCGTCCAGCCAGCAGCGCTGGACGCGGCAATCGCGGCAACCGCGGCGGAACCACACGCCATGAGTGCCGACGTGCTTGACCTGGCAGGCTTCGATCACGACGTTCCGAGCCCCGTCGACTTGGATCGCCGCCGGAATGGTGACCTCCGCCTGGCCGTCACCGTGGCCCGTCGGCGGCAGCACGTACTGGCCGTGCTGGAAGCTCAAACCCTTGATCGCCACGTGTTCGACGAACCGCCCGGCGTCGGGTTCGCCGGCGACCCGCACGAACCGGTCCAGCGCCGGGGCGACCACGGTCGCGGTGGACATGTCCTCGTCCGGCCGCGGCAGATACGACAGCGTCCCGTCGCGCTCCAGGAACCATTCGCCCGGTTCGTCCAGCGCCGCCCGGAAGTTCTCCAGGTGATAGCGGCAGTTCGCACCCCAATAGGCAAAGCCCCAAGGCACCCCCGCCGTGACGACGACGGTCCCAGTGGCCGGATCGACGCCCGCCAGCCGCGAACGCGACGTCTCCCAGGAGTGATAGGTGACCAGCGTCACGTCGTTCAACCGCTCCGGCGGCACGCTGCGGAGCGGTTCGATGTTCTCCGGCCGGGCGCGGAAGGCGCGGTTGGTGAGGTCGGCCACTTGTCTCGTCGCCGGATCGACGCCCCGATCCAGCTTGGCCAAGATGTGGTAGTAGAACTTGTTGGGACTTCGCGCCCGGACGGCCCGGCGGCCGTTGACCCACAGCTGTTCGAAATACCACCGCCCGGCGGCCACGTCGGGAACCTGAGCGGTCCACACCCCGTCGGCGGCGCGCGTGAATCCCGTGATCGGACGGCCGCCGGTCAGCCGCGGCGCCGCGTTGGGCGCCGCCTCGTAGCTGATCGGGCACGTGGCAGAGCCGCTGTCGTCTGGCGTCAGCACGAGCGGTTCCTTCATCGCGTACTCGCCTTCGGCCACCAAAACCTGTACCGGTTCGCTGAGCGGCCCTTGGGCCTTGAGTTTGCGGACGGCATCGCGCGCTCCGGCCAGCGTGGCCAGCTGCCGGGCTCCGCCAACCGGCCCGACCAGGTGTCGTTGCCCGCAGGGGCCACGTGCAGCGTGGCGGCGGACGAAGAACTCCACGCGGCGAGGATGATCACCGTCGCCGGGCAGATATAGCGTTTCAAGATCGAACACATTGCCGATTCCTCCTGGAATGAAAAAGGGCAGGCCCGCGTGAGGAGTCCGGCTTGTTCGGAACAGCCGGGTTTCTTCAGTTGGGAGTGTCGTTGCTCAATTGGGCCAGCAGCCACGCCCGGGCCGCTCGCCAATCGTTCTTGACCGTGGCCGGGGAGACGCCCAGCGTATGCGCGGTTTCTTCGACATTCAAGCCGCCGAAGAAACGCAATTCGACGACCCGCGCATGCCGCTCGTTCAGCCGCGCCAATTCGGCCAGCAAATCGTCAAGTGCGACGATGTCCACGGGGTTCGGTTCTTTCGCCAGGCCGATGGTCTCCAACAAGGGCAGTTCGCGGCGTCCCGCGCCCCGTTTTTCGGCGGCCTTGGCGCGGGCGTGGTCGACCAGGATCCGGCGCATCATGCTGGCGGCCACCGCACAGAAGTGGGCGCGGCCCTGCCACTGCACTCGCGTCTGGTCGACCATCCGCAAGAATGCCTCGTGGACCAGCGCCGTCGGTTGCAGGGTATGGTCCCGCCGCTCGCCCCGCAGCTTCTGGGCGGCAATCGCTTTCAACTCGTCATAGACCAGCGGCAACAGCGCTTCCAGTGAGGCCCGCTGACCTTGGCACGCTTCCAGTAACAATCGCGTCGTTTCGCCCTGGCCGTTCGACATATTTTGGAACCCGCACGCTCACCGTTTGACGATTGCCGCTTGAACCGTTCCCACGCCGCTATCAGTATACACGACGGCCGCGTGACAAGAACCCACGCGGCCGCTGCGTCGCGGAACGCCTCGGAAACCAGCCGTACTGACGGACCAGCTTGCCCAGTTTATCGCTCGCCGTGCGTGGAAGTGGATTGACGGTGCGTTCTGACCGATAAGTCCAGTGTCGTTTGCACGAAAGGAGCCGCCCATGCACGGCCTGCCTCGCATCCAAGACCTTTCCGCCGAAGAAATCGCCAGACTCCTTGAACAGCAGGGACAACAGGTGCCAGCGACGCTCCTGGCCGACCTGAAGGTGTTGATGGACGAGATGGGCGGTATCGACAACGAACGCGCCGCCGTCAAGGCACCCAGCCCGCTGAACAAAGCCGCATAAGCGAACGACCGTCGGTGGTGCGAACAGCCTTCATCCACCCGCAACGTAAACACTGCCACGACATCTCGAATCCGCGTCCCTCGCGGCGGGGCCGATGAGTGCCGACTTGCCCATTCCCACGATCGCAGACATCCGTGCGGCGGCCGCGCGGATTGCCGGGCGAACGCATCGCACGCCGGTGGTGACGTGCAGCGGGCTGGACGAACTGGCTGGCGCTCAATTGTTCTTCAAGTGTGAGAATCTGCAGAAGGCCGGGGCGTTCAAGTTTCGCGGGGCCAGCAACGCGGTCTTGTCGTTGGCGGACCAGCAAGCGGCGCGGGGCGTGGTCACGCACAGTTCCGGCAATCATGCGGCCGCCCTGGCTTTGGCCGCGAAACAGCGCGGGATTCCCGCGCACATCGTGATGCCGGAAAATGCGCCCGCGGCGAAGCGGCGGGCCGTCGAGGCCTACGGCGGGCGGATCACGTTCTGCCGCCCGACGCTGGCCGACCGGACGGCAGTCGCCGAGCGGATCTTGCACGAGACCGGCGCCACGCTGGTCCATCCCTACGACGACCCGGCGGTTATCGCAGGACAAGGCACGGTGGCGCTGGAACTTCACGAACAGGTGCCGGGGCTGGAGCAGGTGGTCGTGCCGGTCAGTGGCGGGGGCTTGATCAGCGGCATCGCGTTGGCGACCGTTGCCGTGAGCCCAGCCACGGAAATCGTGGGCGTGGAACCGGAGCAAGCAGACGACGCCCAGCAGGCGCTGCGGGCTGGCCGTCTGCTGCCGCCACAGATCGGAGAGACCATCGCCGACGGACTGCGGGCCGCCCTGTGCGAGCGGACCTTTGCCGTCATCTCGCAACATGTCCGCGACATCCTGACGGTGTCCGAAGCGGAAATCGTCGCCGCCATGCGGCTGATCTGGGAGCGCACGAAGCTGGTGGTCGAGCCCTCGTCCGCCGTGACGCTGGCGACCGTGCTGAAACAACCCGCCCGGTTCCGGGGCCGCCGCGTCGGGCTGGTGTTGTCCGGCGGAAACGTGGACCTGGACCGGCTGCCGTGGCCGCAGCACGGCCGGCAGTAGTACCAACGGCGTCTACTCCAGCTTCCACGGGCTGCGGTACTCGTAGTGGAGCAACTGGTTGGCGTCCTGGTTGTTCGTGATCCTTTCGTGTTCGGCGTCCCATTCCAGCCTCAGGCCGGTGGCCAGCGAGATGTTGGCCAGCAGGCTGTAGGTAGTCGAGCGGTGTCCGATCTCGACGTCGCCCGCCGGGGTCGCGCGGGACTTGATGCAGTCCAGGAAGTTCCGGGCGTGCAGCGACGTGAGCGACAGGTTCTTGTTGCCGCTCTTGGATGGCGGCTCATCGCTGGCCTTCAGCTGGACCGGCTCGATCCGCGGCTTGCGGTCTTGGAACTGCCCGCCGCGCTCCGGAATCACGTCGATCAGATCGTCTCTCAGATAAGCCGTCCCCAGCGTGCCGCGGAGTTCGGCATAAGCGTTTTGGGCCATCGCCGGGTTGCCACAAGTTTCGTACTGGCCGAACAGGACCAGCCGGCCTGCCGCGCACTGGAAAGTCACCTGCATCGTATCCGGGACGGTGCGATCGTCGTCCACGGCGAATCGGCCGCCCATGGCGCAGATCGACGCGGGTGCCAGGTCGCCCGTCATCCAGCGGATCATGTCCAAGAAGTGGACGCCCTGGTTGGCCACCTGCGACGAGTACAGGTCCCACCAGCGGAACTTGTACGGTGCGATGGTCGCCTGATACGGGCGCTGGGGACGCGGGCCGAGCCACATCTCCCAATCCAGGTCCGGGGGCGGGTCGCTGGGCGGGGCCTTGCCGATCCCCGCCGGATACATGTTGCTGAGTTGGTAGCAGCGGCACACCGTCACCTTGCCGATCTTGTCCGCCTGGACGAACTGCGCCGCTCGGGCGTACAGCGGCGACGAACGGCGATGGATCCCCACCTGGACGACCCGCTTGTTCCGCCGCGCGGCCTCGACCATGCGCCGGCCTTCGTACACCGTGATCGACAACGGTTTCTCGACGTACACGTCCTTCCCTGCGTTACAGGCCGCGATCGTCTGGATGGCGTGCCAGTGGTCGGGCGTGGCGATGACCACCGCGTCCAGGTCCTGGCGATCGATCAGCTTGCGAAAATCGCCGTACGTGTCGGCCTTGCCGCCCACCCGCTGCTTGGCTTGGTCGAGCGTCGTCTGGCAGACATCGCACAGGGCGGCCACCTCCATGTCGGGGTGGTCGAGGAAAGCGCCCAGCAGTTGCCCTCCCCGGTTAGCGACCCCGATAAAGCCGAGCCGGATGCGGTCGTTGGCTCCCAGCACCCTCTGCGTCTGAGCCGCAGTCAACGTGAGCGCTGCGGCCGCCCCTGCCTTGGCAAACGTCCGTCGAGTGATCTTCGTGTTTGGCATCGTTTTCGTTTTCTCCAAAAGTCGACCGAAAGAGAATGGCTGGAACCCCTGAATCGAGAAGCCCGGCACATTCGAAAAGCCGGGCTTCTGCCCTTGCGGGTCGGGGACGCATCAGTTGCAGCGCGTTCGGCACGGCTGCTTGCGGGATTGTTTGAGTCTTGGTTCGTACGATGCGCGTCATGCACGCATCTTCGTAGGACGGATTGCCAATCCGTCTCGCTCTGGTTGCGGCCAGCGGCCGCGTTAGGCACGGTGCGGTCAGAAATCCTCGACCGTTTTCTTCTTCTCCTTTTTCAGCGGCGTCGTCCAGAAGTAGATCGTGTGGCTGCCGCCGTCCGTACACGTGAAATCTACAACTTGGTCCGGCTTGACTCCGGGCATGCTGAAATCGTGGGACACGATCCGCGAGCCGGGTTTGAGCTTTTCGAGTTGCGGGATGAGCTTTTCGTTCAGCGACGTCAGCAGGTACAGCGTGATCACGTTGGCGCCGCTCAGGTCGAGCGTGAAAATGTCGTCATGAATGATCTTGGCATTTTGCTCGACCTTGTTCTTCTTGACGTTTTCCACCGCATCCTGGACTCGTTCCGGATTGATGTCCCACCCCGTCGCCTTGGCACCCCGTTTGGCCGCCGCGACCACGATCCGCCCGTCGCCGCAGCCCAAATCGTAAACGACTTCCCCTTTCTGGACGTTGGCCATGTCCAGCATCTTTTCAACCACCTCGTAAGGCGTGGGTACGTAGATCACGTCCGGTTTGCGGAACTGCTTGCCCGCCGGAGGCGCCTTGACTTCCTGGGCGACTGTCCTGGTTGGTGTCATGGACACCACCAGACCAACTCCTACCATCACGGCTACAAGAAGACGGAACATGGTTGCACCTCCTGAACTGAATTGTGATTTGAGCACGCCTGGGGTGTCCGGCTGGAGCATACGGACTTCGGGGCAAGTCAAAGCAACGATGGTTTGCCGGCCCAGCAGCACCGCAGGATGGTTCGTGACAGCGGAACGCCCCGACCAGCCGATCATCGTAGCCAGTTTCTGAGCCAATGCAAGATTCCAAGGTTCGCCACATCCCAACGCTCCCATCTCGTCAGCTCAAGCAGTCTGGCGAGTGTTCGGCTTTCGAGTTGACTTGGCGTTCCTGGCGTTGCCTCCTTCGTCAGTGTTCAGGCGGACCCTCGAAAACGCCCAAGAAATCACAAAACAGCACTCGCGCCGATAGCTCAGCTGGATGGAGCAGCGGACCTCTAATTGGCGTTTGCCGATTCCCGCCGATTCCCGCCAATTCCAAGAAGCGCAAGGAAAAGCCATGTTTTGCCGTGTCAAACGCACTTTGGACCCATGGCCCACCAATAGGCGCGAATCGGCCAAAATCCGGGCTTATCCGTTGTATGTACAACGAGTTTTCAGCCGACCGGTTTCCCGCCCGCCCGTGCCGGTTGGACGCCGGAAGCGGTGCCAGATGGCACCCAAATCGAAACCGACGGCGCGGCCCGCAGTCGCTGGGATATCGATCGCCGGCCCGCCTTGCCCGGCTGGCGCGTCCGGCGACGCCTGTCTCGCCCCCCTCTTTTGTCGAAAGTTGCCCG
>CAYUFW010000157.1:11280-18244 GCA_964443915.1 uncultured Pirellulaceae bacterium | reverse complement strand
AGCGATACATCAACCGCATCACGCGTTCCAGCATGTTGCTCGTGCGATGACCACCGGGGTACGAATACGGCCGGACCCAATCGTTGCATTTGTCACACAGCTGGCGTGTGTACGTCCGCACATCCCCGCTGAGGCAGCGCCCAGCCCAGGTCCGCAAGACCTTCAGCCGTTGCCTCAAGCCGTGCGGCCACCACAGATTCTCGAACCGTCATCTCGGCGTCTTGGGTTTGGCCTCTGGACGGGGCTGAGGTTCCACTGCGGCGGGCTCGAACTGGGACAGGTCGGGCAGCGTGCAGTGGACTCCGGCGGCGGGGATTTCCAGTTGGGCGGTCCAGCAGATGCCGTTCAGGACCAGGGTTCTCAGGTCGGCGATGCGCCAGTTGCGGAGGTAGTGGGGCACGACGATGCCTAGGCCGCGGCCGCCGTCGGGACGCTGGACGGCCCAGACCACCGTTTCCTTTTTCGGCGCGTCCGGCGGCATCATCGTCGTGACCAGCGGCGTGACGTTGGCCGCCGGGCCGTCTTTGCCGAAGTAGTTGTTCCAGTACGGTTCGTCGTCGAAGGTGAACGCCTTCCAGCCGCGTAGGACGGGATGATCGACTTCGGTCGGAGTCAGGGTCGCGGTGACGACGCGGGCCACGCTGCGGTGATGCTCGCAGCCGGTGGCGAAATAGCCGCCCATCCAGCGCAGTAACGGATGATCGCCGTCGGCCGTGACGTGCTGGGCCCGCAGGCCCGTCGCGTAGTGGACGCAGACGATGCCGCATCCGCGCGCCATCATCGCCGTCAAATCGGCCTTGATGGCTTCGGGATTCGGCAGGGTTTCGCCGGGAAAGATGTCGCCCGTAAAGACGACCGTCTTCACGTGGTCGAGAATGCGTTTGTCCTGCGGCCACTGGTCAACGATCTCGGCCCCGACCGGCGGGATGCCCTCGGCGTGTTCCAGCATGTACTTCATCGCGCGGGCGCCGGCGGGGACTTCGTGCGTTCCCGGCGGATGCTGGGACGGGCCGACGACGATCAGGACATGAGGGTGCGGCGAGTCTGCTGCGGCTGCGCAAGCCGCGGTGAACAACGGAGCCAGAAGAAGAATGCCGACGGCCACGAACGGGATTCGCCACGCGGGTTTCATGACTGCCTTCCTTTCAGTTGATGATGGTTCGCAGGGAGATTAGGTGAAAGATCAGGGCCTGTTGTTCTTGTTAGTTGACGACATTTCGCAAGGGCAAGCCGAGCAGCGCGCGGCGGCACGCCTCGGCGGTCTTGCGGCGCAATTCGCGCTGGCCTTCGGCACAGTACCAGGCTAGGTGCGGGTTCAGGATCAGGCGGTGATGGGCCGGGTGCTGCGGGTCGCGCCAAGCCGCCAACAACGGGTCGTCGGGCAGCGGCGGCTCGCGTTCCAGCACGTCGATGCCGGCGCCGGCCAGCTGACCGGAGGCCAGCGCGTCCGGCAGGGCGCGGCAATCGACCACGCCGCCTCGCGACGTGTTGATCAGGTAGGAGCCGCGCGGCATCTTGGCGATCGCCTGGGCATCGATCAAGTGAAACGTCTCTTCGCTCAGCGGACAGTGCAAGCTGACGATCGGCGACTGGGTGAGCAGTTCATCGAGCGTTTCCACGCGGCGGATGCCCAGCGACTTGTCGTAGCCGTCGGGCTTGTACGGGTCGTGGAACGCGACGTCCATGCCCAAGGATTTTCCCCGCACCGCCATCGCCGTGCCGATCCGCCCCAGCCCCACGATGCCCAGCACGCGGCCGCGCAGCCGGGCCAAGGGCACGGCCCGCTCGTAGGACCAGTCGGCTCCGCCGGCGCGCAGTACGGAGTTGGCCAAATGGATGCCGCGGCTGAGCGCCAGCAGCATGGCCAGCGCCGTGTCGGCCACTTCCTCCGTGCCGTAGTCCGGGACGTTGGTGACGGGGATGCCCAACTCGCGGGCCAGCGGCCGATCGACGTTGTCGAAGCCGACGCCGCCACGAACGATCAACCGACAGCGTTCCAGACGCCGGATGGTCCTGGCGGTCAAGGCCAACTCGTGGTACAGGATCACGGCGTCGGCCTGCTCGATCCGGCCCACCAACTCGGCTTCGCTGCGGGCGTGCAGGGCCGTCACCTGAGCCAGGCCGTCAAGCACCTCGCGCTCGGGAGCCAGATCGTCGTCGATCAGATCGGTGATCACAACTTGATAGGGAAGGGACATGGGTCAGTCTCCGGAAAATCCGCCAATTCCCCAGGCCCGCCCTGGGGATCATTACGCTTGCAGCTACAGGCAGGCAACCACTGGGAATAGATGCCAGCGGCTTGGCCGCTGGAGGGTCACGTTCTGTGCAGCTGTAGCGTCAAGCGTAACGATCCACCGGGCAAGCCGGTGGCATTCGCGTTTTGTGGTTGGTCGTCTCCTGTAGCGGCAAGCGTAACAATCCACCGGGCAAGCCGATGGCATTCTTTGATCAGACGTCGACTTCGGCCACGAGCCTCTTGAGGTACGCGATGCTGTCGGCGACCAGCTGGTCTTCGTCCTGGTTGTCCTTGTGATGGTCGGATTCGACGGCCAGCACGCCGGTGTAGCCGGCTTGTTTCAGTTCACGGGCCACGCCGGGGATGTCGATCAGGCCGGTGCCGACGGGGACGGAGGAGAAGAAGTACCATTCCTCCGGCCGCACGTGCCGACAGGCGTCGACGTCCTTCGTATGCGTGGCGACCGTGTAGGGAGCCAGTCGCCGAGCCGCCGCCACCGGGTCCTCCATCATCCGCAACGTGTTGCCGGTGTCGAAATTCACCTTCAGCGCAGGCGAATCCACTCGTTCCAGAATCTGTAGGATCTCCGCCGACGTGTAGTCGATGTGGTTCTCGATGGCCAGCACAACCCCGCAGTCTTCGGCGATTCGGACGCTCTCCCGGAGCATCCGCACGATGGCGTCGATCTGCGGGCCGTGCGGCTCGTTGCGTAACATCAATGACGAGGCCACGATCCGCATGATATCCGCCCCCATGAACTGGGCCTTGGGGATCAGCGAGTTCATCTCCCGCCAGGCCTTTTCACTCCGGCCGGCCTCCAGCCCGTCGGGATGGCCCCAGGCGAGTACCCGCTCCATGCCTTTCTCGTCCAAGGCCGCCTTGATCTCCGCCAAGTAGCCCGGCTCCAGGCTGTCGAAAAAACACGACTCCAGCGAAACGCCGTCGACCTCCAACTCGGCAGCTCGCCGGACGAAGTCCTGGAAGGTCCAACGCACCCCCGGATCGGTTTGGTCGGGGTAGATCTCGCCGAAATAACGGTGGTAGCAATAGCTGTCGATGCCGACTTTCATTCCTAGATCTCCTGGACGGTCAGTCCAAACACCTTGCCCAGAAACTGAATGTCGACGCGGTGATGGCCCACCAACAACAGGTAATGGTGCGAGGCCAGGGCGCTCATCAGCCGGTGGCCGTCGCGGACCTTGATCACACCGCCGTTCAGGCAATCGGAACCGGGGAACTGGGCGTAGCCCGTCAGCTGGCCCTCGGCCACCGTCATCTTGTCCATCGCCGGGTGCAGCTTGGCCAGGGTCGCGTCGCCGACTGGCAGACGAGCGTCGATGGCCGCCGCGTTCTCATCGACGATCGCCAAGACCTTCTTGCGCAACGTCCATTCGGTGGCAAAGCCGGTGGGGATGACGCCCATGTAGCCGCAGTGGGCCACCAGGATGTGGTTCTCCGGCTCCGACTCGACCGCCGGAAAACTCTGGATCCGTTCGTGCTTCAAGGCGGCGTTGCCCAGGACGAACGGATACAGGTTCGTCATCATGATCGGCGCGCCGAGCGACTTGTGCAGGATGTACTTGGTGGCCATCGACAGCGTGTCGGCTTCGCAACCCCACACCAGTCCGCGTTCCTGGTACAGCATGTTCCAAGCCAGGCAGGGCGTGCTGTCCGAGGAGTGCGATTCGTTCAGGCAGTTCATGCCGACCGCGCGGATCGAATCGTCGGCATCCAAGTCCCGGCACACGGCCAGATAGACCTTCACCGCGCTGCGCACCGCGCGTTGCGTCAGGCCGGCGGTCGGCAACTTCCACCGCTCCCACGTCGCGTCCGCCAGATCGTCCGCAATCGCCTTGGCTGCCGCGCCGAATTCGCGGAAGCTCTTCTTGACGACAGTGATGCCGAACTTGTCCGCCAGGCGCTGCGTACACTCGTCCTCCCACCAGTAGAAGCGTTTGAAGATGGGGGCCTGAAAGCCTTCGCCCGGATCGTCTTGGTAGACCAGGAACTTGGTGCCCCGCAGTTGCCGTTTGACGCCCAGCGCGGCACACACCTTCTTGGTCTGCTCCAG
Source organism: uncultured Pirellulaceae bacterium (assembly GCA_964443915.1). GTDB lineage: Bacteria > Planctomycetota > Planctomycetia > Pirellulales > Pirellulaceae > Anammoximicrobium. Next base: position 13,937 of record CAYUFW010000157.1, on the reverse strand, counting down.
GCTGTAGGGGCCGATCGTCTCGACGCTGTGCGACCGCAGGTACTCGGCGATCTCCCAGTCCCACATGGACAGCGTGCCGAACTCGGAGGTGACCAGCAGAATCGGCAGGTCGATGGCCTGGAATGCCGGCGCCTGGCGATAGGCTTCGCCCAGCAACTGCGGGAAGATCACAGCGTCGGCTTCCGGGAGCGAGCCGCCGAGCGGCACCGGCTCCAGGAACTCCGCGTGGTCGGCCAGCAGCGTGCGCAGGGCGGCGAGCATCTTGTCGAAATCGCTGTCCCTGCCAGGATCGAAAAAGAGCGGAACCAGTCGTGGTTTCATGGCGTCGTCCTCAGACAATAATCCGGCCGTCTCGCTTGAACACTCGTTTCGGGAATCCTTCCGTCTTGATGTCGCCGTAATTGTGTCCCGCGTCGCCCGGATAGATGCACAGCGAAATCAGCGGCTCGTCGCCCGTGTTGACCGAACGGTGGGCCCAGTACGGCGGGACGTAGATCATCCGCCCCGGCGCCATCGGCTCCCAGCGGCAATCGCCGTCGGCGGTCTTCATCATCGTCAGGCCGTGGCCCCGCAAACACAAGTAGACCTCGCCCGTTTCCACAATCGTGTGGTAGTGGCCCTTCGTCATGAAGCATTCTTCGCCGACCAGGCCGGGATGCAGCTTGCTGATACAGTACCGGATGTGACCGTACTCTTCCGGGACAGGAGATTCGAACGTCTCGTAGTGTGCCGGGTCGTTCTCGTCGGCGATCAGCTTCTCCAACGCGGCGGCGTCCGCATAGTAGCCGCGCATGTCGGATGCCGGGCGAACGATGTGATCGGCCGGGTTGTGCATGATTCCGGCGGCCAGATCGAATTGAACGCCAAAGGGGTCGATGAGTGAGGTGGTAGGTTTGAGTTCCATGATCTTCTCCGGGAATGTTGAGCCTCGTCCGAGAAATGTCTGTGAGATTGTCGCCTGTCGCTCCGCGAAAGGGCGTTCTTTCGCGGAGCGAAAGACGACACTTGCTTCTCGGACGATGCTACCGCACGCTGGCTGCGATCCGCGAGATCTCGTCGAACCGCGGACCGCTGGTGGGAATGTCGATGTGGAATACCTCCGCGATGACTCGTGTCCAACCGTGGATGAAGTAGATCCAGCCGTCTTCAATCTGCAAGTGCCTCGCCTGCGGTTGAGCGCGGGCCTGTTCCAGGAATACCAAGTTGCCGCGGTAATTGAAATCCCAGGCGATTCCCTGTTCGGGCCAGACCGCTGCATCCGTGATCGGGGAGCCCGGAGCGTCCTTGCCCAGCCCGGTCGCGTTGATGACCAGCGAGCCGGGTTTCAGGCCCGCCAGAATCGCGTCCGTCATCTCCGGCGCCGGCGTATGATAGTACTCCAGCGGCAGGTCCGCGCCGATGCGGGCGTGGAATTTGCGGATCTCTTCCAGCCGCGGTTGGCTGCGATTGGTGACGACGATCCGCGAGGGCCGGTTCGGACCGTGCCGCGTCTGTAGCAGGTGCCATGTGACGGCGACCGCCGAGCCACCCGCGCCCAGCACCAGCGCTTCCGCGCCGGTCCGCTCCCAATGCCGTTCGGGCAGGAAGGCCTCCAGAGCCAGGCCGCTGGTGATCGGGTCCTTGGCGTGTCCGACGAGCTGCCCGCTGTCTTTCGAGATGCTGCTAATCTCGTGCGTCAGATCGGCGAGCGGGTCGAGCCGGTCGAACTGGTCGCGGCAGGCGTTCAGCAAGTCGATCTTGTGCGTTGTCACCAGCGCCCCCAGGGACAACGGGTCGTCCTTGATGAACGCCACGGCCCGGCGATAGTTCGCGGGCTCGTCGTGCCAGCGGAAGTTCATGCCTTGGAGCACTACGTCGCCCAAGCCAAGGTACTCCGCCCAGCGCGGAAAGACCTTCATGATCGACGACTGGTGCGTCGTCACGCCGATGAAGTACATGGCGGGCTTGTCCGCCGGGGGATATGCGTCTTGTGGTGTCAAAGCTGGACGGATCATCGGTTCGGTCATGGGATTTGAGATTTGGAATTTGGAATTTCAGATCTGAGATTTCAAATCTCGGATCGCGTTGCCGTCGTAGGGTGGGTCGAGTCTTCGACGCCCACCGGGCTTTCCGTCTGCTTCTGGTTGACGGTGGGCCTCGAAGACTCGACCCACCCTACGTTTGCTTGCTGCAGATCATTTATTGTTGCAGAACCTCCAGCAGCCGCCGATAGCGGACGAGGCGTGCCTGGTAATGCGCCGCCTGCTTGCGATCCGGCCGGACGGCGCGGCCCGTCTGGATCCAGTCGCCTGCGGCCGAGTCCAAGCTGCGGAACAGCCCGACGCCGAACCCGGCCAGCAGGGCGGCGCCCAGCGGTGCGCCTTCGGGCCGGCTGATCTGCACGACCGTCATGCCCAGCGCATCGGCCTTGATTTGGCTCCACACGGCGCTTTTCTCGCCGCCACCCGTGATCCGTAACTCGCGCAACTTCAACTCAGGGTTCAATTCCTGGAGCACGTCGCGGTAGACGCAATACTCCAAGGCCACGCCCTCCAACACGGCCCGGTACAGGTGGGCGGCCGTGTGCGACCAGTTCAACCCGGCCCAACTCCCGCGCAGCAAAGGCTGGCTCGGAGTCACTCGTCCGCCCAAGTGCGGCACGAAGACGGGATCGTCAG
>CAYUFW010000157.1:3166-11270 GCA_964443915.1 uncultured Pirellulaceae bacterium | reverse complement strand
CGCCCCGCCAAGCGGTTCAGGCGGTCCAGCGTTCCCTCCGGCGGTTTCTGTCCCAGGCCCGCCAACTCGCGGACAAACCACTCGAGATTCATGCCGCCGCCGTTGATGTACGCATACGGATGCCACAGGCCCGGAGTCGCCGACTGGCCCCAGCCCAATACGCCGTGCGCCGTGTCGCCTTTGAACTGCCGCGTCGTGGAGGCGAACACGGAGGCGGTGCCGGCCACGTCCACGCAGACGCCTTCGCGCGTCGCGCCGCAGGCCAGGAACGACGCCGCCGTGTCCCCCAATCCCGCCACGACCGGCGTGCCTGCCTTCAGGCCACAGCGCCGTGAGGCTTCCGCCGTAACCTGCCCGACGACGGTCTGGCAATCCACGATCCGAGCCAGCTTCGAGACGGGAATGCCGAAGGCCGCGCACAGCCCCGCGTCCCACAGGCCACGCTGGTTGTCCGCAAAACCGCTGAAGTGCAGATAGCTCTTGTCGACAAACGCCTGCGACGCGTCCAGCCCGCACAATCGCATCACCGCATAGCCGCCGGGTTGAACGAACGCGGCGACTCGGGCAAAGACCTCGGGCCGTTCGCGTTTCCACCAGAGGATCTTGGGGCCGTGGTTGAAGCTGGGCGGGCCGCCCGTCTTGCGGATCACTTCGTCGCCCGCTTCGTCCTTCATCACGGCGATGTAGGGGGCGCAGCGCGTGTCCAGCCACGAATCGTACGGCGTCACGTGCCGGCCGTCCGCGCCGACGCCCAGAATTCCCGCCATCTGTCCGTCGATGCCGACCCCGGCCACGTGCGCGGGATCGATTCCGGCTTGCTCGACGCACGCGCGGATGCACTGGCACACCGACTGGACCTGGCGTTCGGGGTCTTCTTCCACGACGCCGGGTTTGGGTTGGTGCAAATGCGACTTGCGAAACGCCGTCGCCAGCGTCCGCCCCTGACGGTCGAACAACGCCGCCTTGGTGCCTTGGGTGCCGACGTCGATGCCGAAGAGATAGGTTTTGTCCATCGCTGCACCGTCTTCAGATTGGTTCACTCCGCTGTCAGGACGACTTTGCCGGCCGGTCCGGCCAGCGCAGTTTGGTAAGCCTTCTGCAAGTCACTCAGGGGAAACGTGTCGGAGATGATCCGCGTCAGGTCCACTCGCTTGCCCGCCACCAGCCGCAGTGCGATCCGATAGTCCTGCACAGCCCCGCCCGTCGATCCTGTCACCAGGAAGTTCCCGTAGTGGATCGCATTCGTGTCCAGAGCCACGGGGCCATCGCCCTTGGGCAGGCCGCCGAACAGGCACAGCCGGCCGAACGGGGCCAGCATCCGGATTGCCTGCGATTGGACCTCGGCGACCGGGCAAGCCGTGATCACCACGTCGGCCCCACGCCCGTCCGTCTCGTGCCGCACCTGGTCCAGAACGTCTTCTTTCGCCGGGCTGAGAACGACGTCGCAGCCGAGCGTCTTGGCCGTCGCCAGTCGCTCCTCCAGCGGGTCGACCATCAGCACCTTGCCCGCCCCGGCGATCCGGGTCAGCATCGCGTGCAGCAGGCCGATCGGCCCCGCCCCGAAGATCACGACCGTGTCGCCCAACTCGATCCGCGACACCCGAATCCCGTTGACCACGCAGGAGAACGGTTCCAGCAGCGCCGCCTCTTGATCCGAGACGGTGTCCGGCAAGGGAATGACGTTGCCCTGCGCAATGAACCTCCCCGGCACCGCGACGTACGGGGCGTGCGCTCCGTCGCGGTCGATGCCAAACGCCGTGTACTGGGGACAGTAGTTCGACTGTCCGCGCACGCAGGCGTCGCACTGCCCACAGCCGGCGTTGGGAGCGACGCCCACTCGCTGGCCCACATGATAGCTTGCGACGCGCGGGCCAATCCGCTCGATGACGCCTACAAACTCGTGGCCGAGCACGATCCGCTGACCCGCCCGCAACTTGCGGTGGCCGTTGCGGACGATCTTCACGTCGGTCCCGCAAATCGAAGCCCCAGTCACGCGCAGCAACAGTCCGTCGCCGTCGATCTCCGGCAACGGAATCTCCTGAATGGCCAATTCGCCGCCTTGCGTATAAGTCGCCGCCAGCATCACGCTCGACTCCACGTTTGGTCCCTCATCCCTCATCCTTCATCCTTCATCCTTCATCCTCACCGGCCGGCGTGCGGCGATGGAGCGGTTGCCGGCGTTGACCACCGTCACCGCGGCTTTGCCGTCCTGGCCTCCGGCGCGGGGCGGGCGGTCTTCCAGGATGCAGCGCACGAAATCCTCGTCCTCGGCCCGGTATGCGTCAAGGAACAGGTTCATCCAGCTTTGCACCACTGCGGCCCGCGAGCCGTCGACCGTGTGGCTGACGACGGAGTTGGCGGCCAGACTGCCCACGGTGATCAGGCCCTTCTCGCCGAGGATCTCGCAACGCGCGTCGTAGCCGTACTTGACTCCTTGAGCCCCGCTGATCGAGGCTTGCATGCCGTTCTGCATCCGCGCGGCCAGGATCACGTTGTCGTAGAAGTCGGGGTACTGCTCGCGGGCGTCGGGCGAACGGTAGTTGCCGCCGATCGCGTACACTTCCTCGAACTCGCTGCCCGTGAACCATCGCACGCTGTCGATGTCGTGGCTGTTCACTTCGGCCAGCGGTCCCAGGCTGGTGCGGACATCGTACATCCACGGCTTGGGAGTCGTCGGGCCGTGGGTCAGCGACTTGACCAGCACGACGTTGCCGATTTCGCCCGCCTCCACGCGTTGTTTGGCCGCCACGAATCCGGCGTCGAACCGCCGCATGAAACCGATCTGCAATTGGACGCGGGCCGCTTCGGCCGCCGCGATCATCTCGTCGCACTCCTGGACGCTGGCGGCCATCGGCTTCTCGCACAGAACGTGCTTGCCGGCCCGCGCCGCGGCGACGACGATCGCTCGGTGGAACTTGGTCGGCGTGGCCACGACGACTGCATCCACCCGCGGATCGGCGAGGGCCTGTTCGTACTCGGCATAGGCCGTGTCCAACGGCAGTTCCTGGCAGGCTTTCTGGCGGGCTTCCGCGACCGGCTCGACCAAGGCGACTAGGCTCGCATGAGGCGTCCGTCCCGCCACGAAATTACGGGCGTGGATCATCCCCGCTCGTCCACCACCGATCACGCAGATTCCGATCATGGAAGGTCCCAGATTGTGGCCCGGAAAAAGCTCGGATTTGTAGGCCGGAACAAGTCCGCGCAGTTCCGGCGGGGCAGTCGGGCCACACGTTTGTCCATCCGTGCCGGAACTGCGCGGACTTGTTCCGGCCTACCACCACCACTCGTCGCTTGGCATGGTTCTACCAGAGACTTGAACGATTGGGGATAGGACGTGTTGCAGCATTTTTGTCAACGGATGGCGATGGGCGAGCGGAAGCGTGTATGATATAGTCGTAAGACGTGGCCCGCAGTTCGTGCGAGCGGAAACGCGGGCGGGCAGCGATAGAGGGGCTGGAAATCGAGGGTCGTACGATGACCGCCGTGGAAACACAAACGCGTCGGCGCGGCAGTCCCACCTGGGAAATCGCGCACTTGTATCCCAATCAGGGCGCGTGGACGGACGACGAGTACCTCGCGCTGAACAGCAACCGTCTTGTCGAGTTCTCGGACGGGGTCCTTGAGGTGCTGCCGATGCCGACCGAACAACACCAACTGATCGTCCTGTTCCTGTATCGGGTCCTGTTCGCTTTCGTCACTGCCAGACAACTCGGAACCGTACTGACGGCTCCACTTCGGGTGCGACTTTGGGAAGGCAAGTTCCGCGAACCCGATGTCGTCTTTCTGCTGGCCCAGCACGCGGATCGCCGCGGCAACCAGTATTGGCGCGGGGCGGACCTGGTGATCGAGGTTGTCAGCGAGGACGATCCGGTTCGCGATCTGGTCAGCAAACGCGCGGAATATGCCCGTGCCGGAATCAGCGAATACTGGATCGTGGACCCTCGGGACCAAAGTATCACCGTGCTCGGGCTGAATTCCGGCACGGCCGATTACTCAGTCGCCGGACGCTATGCGTCGGGCGAGACGGCGCGGTCCGTGCTCCTGGACGGGTTCTCGGTCGATGTCGCCGAAGTCTTCTCGCAGAACTGAGCCGATCGGCTTGCCGCCCTCGGTCAACTTGGCAGCGGCTCGATGGTCACGCGCAGGGGCAGCGCTCCGCGGGCGGACATCCGGGGGTCCGCACCACAGGAGCGGACCTGGTCGGCTTTCAGTTCCGCTACTTCCAGGCTGCCCGACCAGACCACGCTTCGGCCGGTCTCGTGGGCTTCGAGCGTCAGCCGGAGTGACTTCAACTGGCCGTAGTGGAACACCTTGCGGAGCACCTCGACCACGAAGTCGAAGCCGTTCAGATCGTCGTTGTGCAGCACCACCGCGTAGGGCGGCTGCCGACGGGTGGATTTCTCCTCCTTGACCGCTGATTTCGTGCGGCCTTCTCGGCTCGGCAAGGTCCGCTCGGGATGGGTTTCGACTGCGGCAGCTTTCATAATCAAAGCGCGATGGCGAGGTCGGCTGAGTTCAAGCCCTCCACTGCCCGTATTCTACCGTTGCGTTCCGGCGTCAGGCAACCAGTCCGAGCCGTCACGCCGTCAAGCGTCGTTCCAGAAATACGTGAGCGGAATGGGACTAGCCACCGGTGACCGGCGAACCTCATTACCGGTGGATAGCGCCTTGCCGCTCACGTGTCACCGGACCGTTGTTTCTCGAACGATCCTGTGTCGTGAACGTTCAGCGGTGCCGGTTCCAGGACAGGGCCAGGGGAGCCGCCGCGAAGGGAGCGAGAGGCGCTGCGGCGAAGCCGATTCGCAGCGCGTGGGTGAGCGCGGACTCGACCACCGGTGGGGATGCACCGTAGAGGTAGAGTAGCAGGACGAAATGTCCGGCCCAGCACGCCCACGGGATCGCGCACCGGATCGCTGCCGAACACGCGGACTTGGCCGTACTCGGGCCGATACAGTCCCAGCAGATGCTTGATCAGCGTCGTCTTGCCGGCGCCGTTCTCGCCCACCAGCCCGAACACGGTGCCCCGCGCGACGCTCAAGGTCACGTCGGCCAAGGCGACCGTGCGCCCGAAGACTCGCGAGACCTGCTGTACGGTGACGATCTCGTCGCTCATGCTCACACCTCGTTGCTCTCCTCGAAACTTGTACTGCGTTGCCGCAGCATGTCGATCAAGCTCTCCACATCGACCTTCATCTGCCGAGCTTCCGTCAGCAGCATGTCGATCCGCTCGACCAGCAGCCGCTGCTGCTCCCGGCGGGCTAGCGGCGACACGCCGTCCGTCACGAACACACCGGAGCCCTGCCGGCTGGTTACGAGCCCTTCGCCTTCCAGCTCGCGGTACGCGCGGGCGACCGTATTCGGGTTGATCAGCAACTGCTCCGCCAGCTTGCGGACCGGCGGCAGTTGCTCGCCGGCCGCCAGCCGGCCCGACGACACCAAGTACTTGATCTGGCGGACCAGTTGGACGTAAATCGGCACGCCGTCCTGGTCCGAAATGCGCAGCTGCATGGCACCCTCGATCGACCTAGAATTGTATCACTGTATTAAATGGGTAATACACTTTACAGGCACTGTCAATAGGCAGGTGCAGAAATCTTTGTACGGTCCCGAAGCCGGGTTTCTGGGGAGAAGCCGGGATTCTTCTCACCCGACGGCCCCCGCGGGTAGTGCATTTCCCGGCAAACGCCTATACTCTTCCACCGCATCGTTTCATCGTTCCGTTCGCCGGCAGCGATCACCGATTGCGTCTCGTCACGGCCAACGAGTAGGCCGTGCCACACCGGGATCACGATCACCGATCACCGATCACCATGAGTCAGCTCAACCCGCACAGTTCGCGAGACGGCCTGCTGTACGGCCTGGGCGCCTACGGACTGTGGGGGCTAATCCCGCTGTACTTCAAGTTCGTGTCTGACGTTGCGCCGTTGGAAGTCTTGGCGCATCGGGCCCTATGGTCGTTTGTGATGCTGGCCCTGCTGACCGGCTGGCTGGGGCGGTGGCCGGAGTTGCGGCGGGAGGTGCGCAAGCCAAAGCTGTTGGCCCTGTTGGCCTTGACCTCGCTCTTGATCGCCGTCAACTGGCTGACCTTCATCTACGCCGTGGCGACGCGTCAGGTGCTGCAGTCGAGTCTGGGCTATTTCGCCAATCCCTTGGTCAGCGTGCTGTTGGGGGTCGTCTTCCTGCGCGAGCGGTTACGGCCTTGGCAGTTGGTCAGTATCGCCTTGGCCGCCGGCGGGGTAGCCATTCTGGCCGCGATGGTCGGCCAAGTGCCCTGGATCGCTCTGACGCTGGCGTTTTCGTTCGCCTTGTATGGCCTGCTGCGAAAGGTCATGCCGGTCGACGGCATGGCGAGTCTGGCCGTCGAAACGTGCGTCATGGCTCCGTTCGCAGCGGCCTATCTCGGCTACCTGGCCGAAGCCGAACAGATCACCGGCCAGGGGTTGCCCGCCATCGGCCGTTTGATGCTCAGCGGCCCGGTCACGACGATTCCGCTGTTGTTCTTCGGCGCGGCGGCGCGGCGGCTGCGGCTGTCCACGCTGGGCATCCTGCAGTACGTCACCCCCAGCGGGCAGTTTCTGCTGGCGGTCTTGGCGTTCGGCGAGCCGTTCTCGACCCCGCAACTGGTGAGCTTTGCGTGCATCTGGACCGCGATCGCGATCTACACCGCCGACTCTTACCGGGCGGTTCGGCGGAGGCGCGTCGAGTTGATCGAACCGTTTGGAGCGGACGACTGAGGCCCGGCGCGTAGGAGCCCGTGGCCGAATTCGTTGGGGGAAGGGCCGCGCCTGGTCAAGCGTCCGCGTGGGCGAGTAAGCATCGTTCGAGAAAGGAGTGAGCGGAATGGCACTAGCCACCGGTTCCGGATGGGCCGGAATACCGGCGGCTACAAATCGCCCGGAACCCGTTGTAGATTGTTTGGAGTGATACGATTCTGGCCCTGGTGAAGGAAGTATCGTCATGAAACACACGCCTCTCTTGAAAACGGCGCTGCAACGGTTGCCGTTGCCGGTCATCGCGTTGCTGCTGAGCATCGCGGCGCCGATCGCTGCCGCCAAGGCGGTGGACGGAGTCGTTGCGACCGTGAAACGGCCGGTTCATCCGCTGCTGATCCGCAATGAACACGGCCCGCTGATGCCCGTCGTGATCGAAGTCGCGGAGAACCGGGAAGTCGCGTTCCGGGGCCTGACCGTTTCGCTGGCCGGCACGGATGATCTGGGCGATCTCGATTCGCTCGCCCTGTTCTTCACGCAGGACAAGGAGCCGTTTTCCCCGGCAAGTCCCCTGGGCGAGCCTCAGCGTCCCGCGAAGACGATCGCGTTCCACGGCGAACAACCACTGCGGCCTGGCAAGAACGCCTTTTGGTTGTCGTGCCGGTTGAAGGACTCCGCCGACCTGCAACATCAGATCGTTGCGACATGTACTTCCGTCTCGACCTCGGTTGGAACCGTGACGCCGCGCGACGACGTGGCAAACTCGCGGCATCGCATCGGCGTTGCTCTGCGCAAGCACAACGACGACGGCGTCCACACGTACCGCATTCCCGCGCTCACCGCGACGCCCAAGGGCACGCTGCTCTGCGTGTACGACATGCGGCGGCGGATGGGCCGCGATCTGCAGGAAGACATCGACATCGGCCTGAGCCGCAGCACGGACGGCGGTGCAACCTGGGAACCGGTACGCGTCATCATGGACATGGGCGAGTACGGCGGCCTGCCCCAGGAGCAGAACGGCTGCAGCGATCCGGGCATCATCGTCGACCAGCAAACGGGCGAGATTTTCTGCTTTGCCGTCTGGATGAACGGCAAGCCCGGCAAGCACCAATGGAACGACGACGGCTCGGAGCCGGGTTTCGAAATCGGCAAGGCCGCTCAGTTCATGCTGGTTCGTTCCCGGGACGACGGCCTCACGTGGTCGAAGCCCGAAAACTTGACTCGGCAACTGAAGGACGAATCCTGGTGGCTGCTCGCGCCGTCGCCGCAGTCAGGTATTTGCTTGCCGGACGGAACGCTGGTGATGCCGGTTCAAGGTCGCACCGGCCGCGAACGGCTGGCCACCTTCGCGACGCTGATGATCAGCCGCGATCACGGACAGACCTGGACCGACC
>CAYUFW010000157.1:0-3156 GCA_964443915.1 uncultured Pirellulaceae bacterium | reverse complement strand
GCCAGGCCGCGCAACTGGGCGACGGGTCGATCATGCTCAATGTCCGCAATGATCGCGAGCGTTTCCGTGCGGTCGCCGTGACGAAGGACCTCGGGCAAACGTGGCAGCCACACGCCACCAGCCGCAACACGCTCATCGAGCCGAACTGCAACGGCAGTCTGCTGCGATTCGATTACGAACGCAACGGCGAGCAGAAACACGTGCTGCTGTTTGCCAATCCGCATTCGCAGCAAGGCCGCACCCATCACACTGTGCAAGTCAGCTTCGACGACGGGCTCACCTGGCCGGACTCGCATCATTGGCTGCTGGATGAAGGCCGCGGCGCCGGTTATCCGAGCCTCACGCGCGTCGATCGCGAGCACGTCGGGATCGTGTATGAGGGGAGTCAATCGCACCTGGTGTTTGAGAAGCTGGCGATCGTCGATCTGCTGGAGCCGACGCGCCGACACCCTCGGCGCCAGTAGACTGAGACAGTTACCTCCTCGTTAGTCACTGTAGAGGGCGGGGAGGCAACCGGAGTTGCAGCAGGCAAACTGGCAGCAATACCCGATTTGGCTTGCTTCGGAGGATATGTTGATCAAGCATCGAGAGCATCTCGCTCCAGGAGGGGAATCATGAGCCATCGTATCACGCGACGGACGTTTGCGGCCGCCGGGGCGGCCACCGCCCTGGGACTACCGGTGTTGGAAACAAGCCAGCGTTGCGCGGCGGGCGAGTCCGGCAACGTTGCGGCTGGCGGATTCGCCACGCTGCCCGTGCGGCCTTACCAGCTGATGTGCGTCATCTGCCGGATCGGCGCGGGATGCACCGCCGATTTGGGCGATCCGCGGTTGACCGCGATCCTCCAGGCGGTGCGGCAAGATCCCAAGCTGCCGCTGACGCTCCGCTGCAATGTGGATACCGTGTATCGCTACCAAAACCCCGGCCACGCGGAAGACACCGCCGAGGGAGAACTGTTCAACGCCAAACGCGACTTGGACATCGTCCAGAAGCTGGGCTTGGTGCCGGACGACACACGGCCGGCGATCGACATGTTCGAACGCCTCCTGGCCAAGATTCCGCAGACTCGCGGCATCTGCGGATACGAAACGCAGACATCCAACACGTGGCGCGGCTGTGCGCAGGCCGCCAGCGGCAACTACGAGAAGGGCCACAAGCTCGGCATCCACGCCATCATCCCGCCCCGCGACCCGGCCGAGAAGGCGGAGTACAAGAAGACGACCGCGGCGGCCGTCTACCAGGCGAAGACGCTGCAGATCCGCCCGCACCATCTGCTGTGTATGAGCTGTTTCCACGGCGGCAAGGACAAGCTCGCCCCGATCGCCGAGGACAACCTGTTCGAAGCCATCGACGCGATCCAGAAGCAGCCCGACATCCCGGTGACCCTGATCGCCGGCGTGTGCATGATCTGTCCGCCGTGTGGCAAGTACGACCCGGTCAACAAACTCTGTGTGGGCGGCCGCAGCATGGCCTTGCGCGACCAGAAGAAGGACTTGGACGTCTTGCAGAAGCTGGGCCTGAAGTACGGAGACACGCTGCCGGCCCGCAAGCTGTATGATTTGCTTTTCGAGCGCATCGGATCGACCCGCGACATCTGCGGCTACGGCGACGGCGAGACCCGCGCTTACGAATGGAGCATCTGCGGCAGCGCGGTGAAGGACGAGGCCTATCAGAAAGCTCGGGCGGCGCGTTTGGGAATCAAGGGCTGAAGGAGCGGCACTACGGTCTCACCCGGCGGGATGCGCGCCGTGCGCGCATCCTGGCGTGGCGAGCGGGGTGGCGTGAGCCCCCCGGTTCCCAGCAAGTCGTTCGGTTCAGAACCGGGGGGCTCACGCCACCCCGCTCGCCAAATGGGTTGCGGGCGCGAGCCCGCGTTATGGCATGACATTGGCCCAGTGCCGCTGAAGGCGTTTGGCGGAGACGGGGATCGACGTGCCCAATTCTTGAGCGAACAGCGAGACGCGGAACTCTTCGAGCATCCAGCGGAACGCTGCCAGTTCGGCGTCGTAGATGCCGCGGCGGCGATGGTCGGCGGCCCGCTCGCGGTAGGCTTGCAGGAAGGGTTCCAACTGGTCGAAGGCCTGCCGGTCCCGCCGCCAGCCGGAGCCGGCGATCTTGTCCAAACGAAGCGTGACGGCGCGGAAATAGCGCGGATACTGCTGCAGCCAACGCCAAGGCGTGGCGACGAGGAAGCCGGCGGTGGGTTGCGAAGGCGGCTCCTTCGTAGGATGGATTGCCAATCCGTCCTCCGCACCGGCCGTCAGTTCCGCCATTTGCTCCCCCATGTCTTCCACGGCGAATTGCCAATTCGGCGACTGGGCCTGCTCCAGCGCCAAACGGGCTTGATGATGCGCTTCCAGCAGGGGCAGGACCAATTGGGTCACGTCTTGCACGCCCAAGCCGATCCGCTCGCGGCCGCGAGCCAGGAACCGTTGGAACTCGTCGGCGCTGTGCGGCCGCTGGTCCTGGTCCAGAAAGCTGCGTTCGGCGATCAACTCGGCCAACTGCTGCTCCAGTTCCCGGCTACTGCACAGCGCGGAGGCGAGCAGCCGGATCTGGTCCATGTGCGGGAGCCACGCCACTTGGGCGCGCAGCTCGTGCCGCTCGGCCAGACAGCACAGCCGCCGCAGTCCGCCGCGCGTCTGCCAGGCGGCGGCCTGCGGCGAATCGGCCAGCCGCAGCCAGACCTCGGTGCCGCGATCGGCCAGCATGGGAAAGGCGGTCAAGGTCACACCGCCGCTGAGGATGGACACCTGTTCGGGCAAATCGCCGAAATCCCAAGTCGTGATGCCGTCCCGGTGCCAATCGGGGTGGTAGAACTCGGCGGGAACGGCGGCCTCGTCTTCCTGCCCCAACTCCCGCTGCAATTGGTCCACGTCGCGGCCGCGGGCGAGGACTTGGCCGCCGTCGTCCACGACGCGGACGTTGATGTGCAGATGGTGGGGCACGCGATCCAGCTGAAAATCGCTGGCCGCCACCGACTCGCCGCCCACCCGCACCAGGGCCTCGGCCACCGCCGCCAGGAACGAGCCCTGTCCGAACCGCAGCTCGCCGAGCACCCGCTTGGCGACGTCCGGAGCGGGCACGAAGTTGCGGCGGATCGCTTTGGGCAGCGAACGGATCAGCGCCACGATCTTGTCTTCCAGCAATCCCGGC
>CAYUFW010000156.1:0-18244 GCA_964443915.1 uncultured Pirellulaceae bacterium | reverse complement strand
GGCGTGAAGTCCGTTTGCTAGGAGATCGTCATGTCCAGCGTTGCAGCGGCAGACCTAAGAGTTGTCGAGTCGGTGCTTGGGGAGAGTGCTGCCACCTTGCGGCGGCTGGCGGAATACCGGCTTCCCGCGGCACTCGATCAGCGATTATTGTGGCTCTCGGAGAACAAGGATACGCTGACCGATTCCGAACGACAAGAGCTGCTCGCCCTCGTGGATCTAGCGGACGAAAAGACGATCGAGAAACTTCAGGCCCGCGCCACGCTGCATCGGATCGGTCAGACTTTCCCGGATCTGGCGAGGTCTTGCGGGTGACTGCCATTTCACCTGAGTTGCGTCAACTTGTCGCCCGCCGGGCCGCCCACCGGTGTGAGTACTGTCACTTGCCACAGGCATGCCAAGTGGCCACTTTTCCGGTAGACCACATCGTGCCTCGGTCTCGCGGTGGCAAGACCGAGTTGCCGAACCTAGCCCTGGCTTGTCCGCGCTGCAACGCGATCAAATGGGTTCACACGGCGGGCACCGATCCCGCGACAGAGCAAGCGGTCGGCCTCTTCAATCCCCGAAAGCAAGTCTGGAGCGACCATTTCGCGTGGGCCCCAGCGGAACCCGAGCGCATCGAGCCACGAACGGCGGTTGGGCGTGCGACCGTCGCGTGTCTGGAAGTCAACTCGCCTCGCCGACTTGAAATCCGTCACTGGCTGGTCTCCGTTGGCTTGCATCCGCCCAGATGACCGGCAGACGCCCCAACGTCTTAGGCCGTCGCGGCGGGCGAACCCTCGCCCGGCGGTGGCGGGGGGCCAGTGTCCGGCGGCGGCAGGGCGATCGAGGCGTGCATAATCTTGGTCTGGATATTCAGCTTCATGGCGTTGCTTCGCTCGTGGATGGTGTCCAGCAAGCTGCTGTACAGCAAGGACGAGTTCTCCTGGGAGTAATAGCCGCCGATCACGCTGATCAGGCCCAGCAAGTCGCTGCAGATCGACAGGTACACCAGGTTCTCGCGGCGCTGCGCGTTGTTGGACAGCCCCAGCACGTCCTTCTCGCTCTGGTGCATGGTGATCAGGCTGATCAACGTGTTCAGCTCGTGAAATCGCCGGCGGTAGGTGACGACCTCCAAGCCCAGCAGCGCCAGGAAGGTCAAGCCGATGTAGACCAGGACGCTGAGGAACGAATCCAAGCCCTGCAGCACCTGGGCGGCGTCGCCGAGCGTTGGTTCAAAGCCGTGCTGGGTCAGCGTGTTGGCGTCCTTGTCCAGCAGGTGCGCGGCGGCGGCCCGCAGCCGCGGGGTCAGGTCGCGGCGGGCGACCAGATAGGTGGCGACCGAGTACGTCGCGACCGGTTGTTCCGGAAGCGGCGGATCTGGGTTCAGATAGCCGCGCGGGATTTCGGTCCTCTGCAGATAGTCCAAGGCAAGGGCGTGCGCGCCCAGGTCGGGAGACGTCGGGCGGAAGCCCGCGGCGGACAAGCGTTCGGCGGCGTCCAAGGACTTGTGTTCCGCCAGATCCTTGATCACAAACACGGCATTCACGTCGGCGGGGATGGCGTACGCGGGGTCGGCGCTGAAGTCCCGCCAGCCGTGCGCGAATTGCACTTGGCCGGCGATGTTCCAGAGACCCACAAAAACCTCGGCCACGGAATGGCTGCCCTGCCCCTCGGCCGAGGTCAGGATCTTCCGCAGCTGGCTGGGATGACCGACGCCGTCGCGGACGAAGTACAGCACGACCTCGGAACGCGGACTCTGCAGCCGCGGCAGATCCGCTGCCAGCGGAATCCCGCCCTGCACGAATGCCAGATCGACCTTGCCGCCGGCAAGCAACTGGACGCTTTCCCGCGAGCCTTCCGTGATTCTCGGCCAGAACCGCACCCGGCCGCTGCGCGTCAGCCGCTCGCGCAGCTGGCTGGCGTCCTCCTCGGGCAGGGCCACCGTGAGGGTCGCGACGTGGAAGAAATTCCAATACGCCCAGCCGCCGAACAGCAGCAGGGCGACGGCCAGAAACATCGCCGGCAGGCGGTGTAGCCCCAGCGGCCGGCGCAGCACGCGCGCCACGCGTTTGGCCTCGTGGGCCGCCTCCGCCACTCCCCGGGCCGCCCGGATGATCCCCGCGTGAGCCGGCAATTCCCGCTGTACGTGCTCGGCCAAGTGCTCCGCGCGCTGGATCACCGGATCGATCTCCAGCCGCAGCAGGCGATGCGTTTTCGAGGAACTCATGGGACCGGTACTCATACCTCCGATTCTGGCCTTCTCCGGCGGGGCGTCAAGTAGCCGCAGCCGCGAACTGGCGGCTTTCGGACCCTACCCAACTTGGCCGGCCATCTGCTATTCTGACTGCATGGCGTTAACTCCTGCAGACATCCTGGGTCCGGGCGGGCTGATCGCCCGGCGGCTGCCCAACTACGAGCACCGCGTGGAGCAAATGCGCATGGCCGACGCGGTGGCGACGGCGCTGCGCAAGGGCCGGCACCTGGTCGCCGAGGCGGGCACCGGCGTGGGCAAGAGCTTTGCGTATCTGGTGCCCGCCATTCTGGCGGTGGCGGAGGCCAGGGACGAAATGGACGCCCAGCAGGCGAGGGACCTCGAAGAGCTGCGGGACAACAAGCCCCTCAAGAAAATCGTCGTCTCGACGCATACGATCAGCCTGCAGGAGCAGTTGCTGCACAAGGACCTGCCATTGCTCAACGCCGTGCTCCCGCTGGAGTTCACCGCCGTGCTGGTCAAGGGCCGCCGCAACTACGTCAGCTTGCGGCGGCTCGATACGGCGCTCGGGCGGGCCGGCAGCTTGTTCAACACCGAGGAGGAGATGGAGCAGTTGCGGACGCTGCGGGACTGGTCCAAGGACACCACCGACGGCTCGTTGAGCGACCTGACGTTCAAGCCGTCGGGATCCGTGTGGGACGAAGTGGCCAGCGACAACGGCAACTGCCTGGGCAAGAAATGCCCGACCTACCAGGATTGCTTCTACTACCGGGCGCGGCGGCGGGTCTACAACACGCAAATCCTGATCGTCAATCACGCGCTGTTCTTTAGCGATCTGGCGTTGCGCCGGGCCGGGGCGAGCATCTTGCCCAAGTACGACGCGGTGATCTTTGACGAAGCCCATACGCTGGAAGCCGTGGCCGCCGACCACTTGGGGATCAGCGTTTCGTCAGGTCAAGTGCAGTACATTCTGAACAAGCTGTACAACGACCGCACGAACAAGGGCCTGCTGGTCCACCATCACTGTGGCAAGGAACAGCGTCAGACGCTGCACTGTTCGCAACTGGCCGACGACTTCTTTCGCGATATCCATAACTGGCTGGGCGAACAAACCGAAAAGAACGGCCGCGTTCACGCACCGGGCATCGTCGGCAATTCGCTCAGCCCCGCGCTGGAAGAGTTGGCTGCGATGATCCGGGAGCGCGGCAGCAACGTCAAGGACGACGCGCAGCGGTTAGATTTCGTCTCGGCCTACGAGCGGCTGCAAACCCTGGCCGGCGAACTCGAAGTCTGGCGCACGCAGGCCATCCCGGAATCCGTCTACTGGATCGAAGCCACCCAGTCCCGCCGCGGCCGGCCGCAGATCCGGCTGGACGCGGCCCCCATCGACGTCGGGCCGGTGCTCCGCAAGGAACTGTTCGAGCCGACCCACAGCGTGATCATGACCAGTGCCACGCTGGCGGTGGGCCGGCAGGGTTCGTTCGAGTTTTTCAAGTCCCGCGTCGGCTTGACGCAGGCGGACACGATCCGGCTGGGCAGCCCGTTCAACTATCGCCAGCAGGTCAAGCTGATCCTGCTGGACGACATGCCCGATCCCAGTCAGCGCGAGCAGTTCGATGCCCGCTGCATCGCGCTGATGCGCCGCTACATCGCCCGCACCGACGGCCGGGCGTTCGTGCTGTTCACCAGCTACGACATGATGCGCCGCGCCGCCAGCCAGCTGACGGCTTGGCTGAGCGAACAGAACCTGGCCCTCTATTCCCAAGCCGACGGGCTGCCGCGGCACGAGATGTTGGAGCGTTTCAAGGCCGATCCCCGCTCGGTCTTGTTCGGTGCCGACAGCTTCTGGCAGGGCGTCGACGTGCCGGGCGACGCTCTGCAGAACGTGATCATCACCAAGCTGCCGTTCAGCGTCCCGGACCAGCCGCTGTTGCAGGCCCGCCTGGAAGCCATCCGCCGCCACGGCGGCAATCCGTTCATGGACTACCAGGTGCCCGAAGCGGCGATCAAGCTCAAGCAAGGCTTCGGCCGCCTGATCCGCACCCAGCAGGACCGCGGCATCGTCGTGCTGCTGGACCCGCGGGTGCGAACCAAACGCTACGGCCAGATCCTGCTGGAATCCCTGCCGCCGTGTGAAGTAATCGTGGAATCGGCGTACGACGCGCAGGCGAGCGATCCGTGAGTAAGACCATATCTGGCTTCTCGCGGTACGGTCGGGTAAGATGATGCTCGGGATGGCCCTGAAGGATGGCCCGTCGGTGCGGCGCCTCCCCCGTGCGTGTGTGACCTTCCTGCCTTCCCCGTTCTGAAGAGGAAAAGCCATGCCGGACCGAAAATCTGTTCTGTGTTCAGCTGCGCTGTCCGTGACGCTGGCCGCGGTGCTGACGGGAGCTTCTGTGTCGACGGCAAGAGCGGACGACAAACCGGCCTTACCGCCGGCAAGTGCCTCGCTGACCGGCGCGTCATCGCCGTCGGCGGCGCCCGTCGATCCGGATGCCCTGGGCTTCGACGAGCTGGTGTTCGTCAAACGCAAGCCTTACTCTTCGGATCACTACTACACGGACATCAACAACGGCACCAGTCCGGACCGGTTTCTGCCCGACAATGGCATATACGTCTACAACCTGCGGACGCGGACGGAGCGGCCGGTGGTCACGGCCGCCGGTCTGCCCGGCGGCAAAGGCTTCATTGGCAAGATCAGCCTGTCGTTTGACGCCAAGAAGGTCGTCTTTGATTTCCGCCAGGATCCCGGCTCCGGGTTCCGCATTTGGGAAGTACACGTCGACGGCACGGGCTTGCGACAGATTTCGTTCCCGCCGCCGGACGAGGCGGAGAAAGCGGCCCGCTGGCATCCGTCGTGGCACACTGACGACATCCATCCGTGTTATCTGCAGGATGGGAAGATCATCTTCTCTTCGACGCGCAGCGAACACACCGTGCTCTGCGGTGGCTCCGGGTCCCTGGTGGCTCCGGTGCTGCACCGTATGGAGCCGGACGGCTCGCACGTCGAGCAACTCAGCCGCAGCCCCGTCAGCGAATTCTGTCCCTTGGTCCTGGATGACGGCCGGGTGATGTACCACCGCTGGGAATACATCGACAAGGGCGCGCGGGTGGCCAAAACCGTCTGGAGCATGAATCCCGACGGCCGCCGTCCGCAGGAACTCTACGGTCTGGCCGACGACGACACGACCATCTACATGTATCCTCAGCCCCTTCCTGGCAGCAGCCACCGCTTCGTGTGCGTGGGGACCTGCCACTATCCGCAAGGCGGCTGCTTGGGAGCGATTCTGCTGGTCGACTTTGGCAAGGGCGTGCGGGTGCGCGGTCCGGATCCGGACGAGCCGGGTTACGTCCAGTGGGACGACCGCTTTCCCGTCGTGAATCTCACGCCGCACGTGTTCATCCCGCGCCGGAAGGAGCCCGGTTGGTGCTTCCTGACGAAAGAGGGCGGTTACGTCCACGATGGCAACGGCCAGCAAGGCCACCTGTACACGCACCCCTACCCGGTCAGCGAGCGGGAGTTCCTGGTGTCCTACAAGGTCAATCCGGCGGACCACTACAAGGAGATTGCCAACGCCTATGCCCTGTACCTGATCGACGTCGAGGGACGCCACCGGTTCGTTCATGCCGATCCCCAGCTCTCCTGCTGGCATCCCCTGCCGCTGGTCGCGCGGCGCGTCCCGCCAGCCGTGCAGCACTTGCGTGATCCAGAGCACGCTGCCGGCGGTCAGGCCCTCTGCGTCCTGATGGATGTCTACCAAGGCATGCAAGGGGTCAGGCGCGGCGAGGTCAAGTGGTTGCGCGTCAACGAAGCGTTGCCCCGTTATTGGTCGACCGGCCGACGCTGGACGCCGTCGTTGAGCAGTTCCAGCTGGAAGGCGGCCCTGTGGCCACGCGTGCAGTGGGGAGTCGTGCCCGTGGAAGCCGACGGGTCCGCCCACTTCGTGGTGCCGGCCGATCGCAACATCTTCTTCCAGGCGCTGGACCAGAACTTCCGGGAACTCCAGCGGGAGCGGACGTACGTGAATTACGCGCCCGGCGAGGTGCGTTCCTGCACGGGCTGTCACGGGCAATCCAATTGGACCGCCACGGCCCACGCGACCGCCACGCCGCTGGCGCTGCTGCGGGCGCCGAGCGTCCCCCAGCCGCAGCCGTGCGATCTGGCCGAAAACGGCGGCGACGGCCGGGCGGGGCAGGTGATTCACTACCCGACCGACATCCAGCCGATCTTCGACGCCAAGTGTGTCTCGTGTCACGGGGCGAGCGAACCGGCCGGGGGGCTGAGGCTGACCGGCGAGGTTACGATGTTCTACAACACCTCCTACGAGGAGCTGTCCAAGAAGCTGCTGGCCGGTCCGATGATTCCTGAATTCACGTCGTTCCTGTGGGGAGACCGGGGCAACTACAACGGGGCGTATCTGCCGCCCCGGAGCCTGGGATCCCCGACCAGCACGCTGATCGGCGTGTTGACTGATTCCGCGCATCCGAAGAACGCCAAGGACGACCATTCCCGGATGCTGACGGAACGGGAGCTAATGATCCTCAGCCGCTGGGTGGACACCAACTACCAGTTCTACGGCAGCTACTTCGGCCGCCAACATCCGCAGTGGGTCAACCCGGATCCCGCACTCCCCGCCTACAATCCGGCCGATTTCCGGCGCAAGGCCACGTTTGAAGAAGCCACCAGTTTCCAGGCCCCGGAATGGCACCGGTAGACGCTCAAGAATCATCCGTGAGTCCGCCTGGGCGCGGATTGCCCAGACACCTGGATGATTACGCAAGGCCCGAAAACGGTTCTCGATTCCTTGCCGCTAGCGCACGACACGCACGTGCTGAATCCCGTTCTTGACCATCCATTCCAGCCACGCTTCCTGATGCTCCGTCAGCTCGAATTCCGCTCTGGCCTCGGCGTCCAGCGGCGAGACGACGGAGACGACAAACTCGTCCAGCCATCGTTGGGCGTCTTCCAGCCGGATCCAGTATTCGTCCGGCGGCAGCGGGGGCACGCCGTGATCGCCTGGCGGCGTCATGAAGTAGACGATCTCCGTCCGAAAATGGTCGGGCATGGGGAAGGGCGGCAGATCGGGCTTTTCGACGGAGTGGATGTACACGGTCAGCGCATCGTCCTCAGGATCTCGCTCAAGTTCGCGATCGGCTGCTCGTCCTGGGACGATGGCGGCCCGCTGGTTTCCTCGGAGAAGCCCCAGGATGGCCGCGACTTCAGCAGGCCCTCTTCCTTCTCGCGCAGCTTGTGCAACGATTCCTTGGCCTGGGTGGCAATTTGTTGGGCTCGCTGCTGGTCGACGGAGACCTTGGGCAGCGTGCCGTCCCACTGGATGCTGACCACGCCGGTCACCAGCAGGACCGGCGCGAGGATCATGATGAGGGTCGAGACCGAACGGTTTGCCAGCACGGACCGCACCGGTTGCGGCATGCCCGAGGTGGCCACGCCGATCAGGGCCTGCGCAACCGTGGGCTTGCGTTTACGCTTCCTTGCCATGTTTACTCTCCGAATCGGTCCGCCTGAAGAGCCAAACGAAAAGAGACCGGCATCGGTCATCACGGGGCGGGACTTGTAGCAAAACCACGTCCTGATGGCAAGAGCAACAGGGCTCCCGTGCGCGAGCTGCTAGCAACAGGCGAACCGCAAGCGCACGTCCAAAACGTTGCGCGCATGCTTAGCATCGTTCGAGAAATGACTGTCCGATTTCTCCGTGGCGTAAGCTTCCAGCTTGGGGGAGATAGTGGCATCGCAAGCTGGAAGCTTACGCCACCTGTTTCTCGAACGATGCTTACCCGTCGTCCAGCCCCAAGGCGGCGAGCAGTTCCCAGTTGAGGAAATCCGCCATCGTCCACCAGGCGGTGAGTTCCTCGCCCGCCGTTGCCGCTTCCGCGTGGCTTGGTCCGATGCGGCCTCCGGCCCCAGGCCTCACCGCAGGCTCGGGTGACGACGATCGCAACACGGGCGCGGGCAAGTCAGCTCGACGACCAGCGCCGCGCTCCGCCACGGCCCAGCTGGACATCGCCGTCCGATGCACGTCTGCCGCCTGGGAACTGGGGAGGGCATGTTCCAGCAAGACCGGACGAATTTCGTGGAGTCCGGCGCCGCCTTCGCCTTCCGCCGAGTCGGGGGTGCGATTCAAGTCGTTGACCACGAGCAGGACATCGTGCGGCATCACGTGACCGTCGCCGTCGGCATCCAGGAAAGGCGGCTGAACTTCGTCCGCAATCGCGGACGGAGAAAGAGGGCCGGGACCAACTGTGTTCAGGTGGTTGATGACCTGCAGCGCGTCCAGCGGGTCCACGGTTTGGTTGTCAGATACGTCCAGGCGAATCCGGGGATTCGTCCAGGCGGAGGTCGGTTCGCCGGCAAAGCCCAGGTACGCTCCGCCAACGCCCGACACGATGTCCACCTCGACGTTGACATCGGTCACCCGGACGTTGGCGGCCGCGGGGACGGCCAACCCGGTGCCAGAAGCGAAGATCCGATACGAGCCGTTCGGGAGCACCGCGAGTGAGAATCCGCCCGCCTCGTTGCTCATCGCCGTGCGGCCGGCGGCTTGGATGCTGATCCCCGGCAGGCCCTCGCCCGCATCGTATCGTGCGTTGCCGTTGTCATCGCTGAAGACGACGCCCGTCAAAAAGACGTCGGGGTTTTCCTGGCGGCCGATGTGGACCGCCCAGTAGCGGCTGTACGTCGAGTCCGGATTCGTCGCGTAGCCGACGCCGATTTCCCGGTTCTCGGCGTAGAACCCATCCACTCCCAGCAGGTGCCGGCGATGGGTTGCGGCCGGCAGGCCCTGATCGACGATCAAGGCGCCTAGCGGTGTTGCCGCCTCGTCGTACCAATCGCCGGCCGCAATCGACTCGATGAAGTTGTTATCGTCAGGCCAACTGGACGGCAGAGCGTAACCCTGATCGCGCGCCACCTTGTTCGGCCAGGCACCTGTGACCGGACTCTGGTGAGCGAGGTAATCGTGTTCCGCCATCTCCTCTGCACGCACGCCGGCCGATTGCAGCAAGCGGTCGTTCACCGCCAAGGGAGGACGTGGCACGATGCTTGACAAGTCGACGGCCAGTCCCGCCTCGACCTGGTAGGCCACCGGATCGTGCCGCGCCAGGTTCAGGAGGTAGACGAACTGCTGCTCCTCGGCCGTGGCCGACAGCAGTAGGCGAGCTTCGAGGCTCTCGAATCGCAACGTTCGTGGCCGGGCCGCGGCGGCGTTCCGGCCGGAGACGGTTTTCTTGGAGTTCACGGCGATGGATTGTCCACCGAAAGACTGGCGTTTTCGTTCGGTGCAGCTACAGGTCTGGGCAATTCTGGGATTCGACCAGAAGAGCGTCAACAAACGGCTTGAGCAAAAACAAGGGGAGACGGCTGGAAAAGCAAAACCCCGGTTGGGGTCGTATCGTCTATAATGACGGCGCTACGCGTCTGCGCTGGGATTGTCGGAATACACCCCAAGAGAAAGTCTGGAGTCATGGCCATGCGTAAGCTCTCGCTGCTGCTGGTGCTGTCGTTTGCTTTGCCCGCCTGGGCCGGTGTCCGCGACGAACAATGGAAGAAGGTCGACGAGGCCATCGGCAAAGGACTGCCGAAAACGGCCGTCGAGGCGCTGGACCCGATCATCGCCGGCGCGATGCAGGACAAGGCGTACGCCGAAGCCATCAAGGCGATCGCCAAGAGAATCGCCTTGGAAGGCACCATCCAGGGCAACAAGCCGGAGGAGAAGATCGTCCGCATGAAAGCGGAGATCGCCAAAGCGCCCCAGGAAATGGCGCCGGTCATGGAGGCGATCCTGGCCAACTGGTACTGGCATTACTTCCAACAGAACCGCTGGCGGTTCATGCGGCGCACGGCGACCGCGCAAGCGCCCAGCGACGATTTCACCACCTGGGACCTGCCGCGGATCTTGGCCGAGATCGACAAGCAGTTCACCAAGGCCCTGGCGGGAGAAGCCGTGCTGAAAGCCACGCCCATCGCCGCGTACGACGACCTGCTGCAGAAAGGCACAGCGCCGGACAGCTACCGGCCGACGATGTTCGACTTCCTGGCGCACAACGCGCTGGAGTTCTATAGCGCCGGCGAGCAGGCTGGGGCCAAAGCGGAGGATACTTTCGACCTGATGGCCGACAGTCCCATCTTTGCGCCGGCCGAGGAGTTCGTCGCCTGGGAGATTCAGACGGCGGACGAAAACGCGGCCACCCTCAAGGCAATCCGCCTGTACCAGAAGCTGTTGAAGTTCCATTTGCAGGACGCCGATCCGACGGCCCTGATCGACGCCGATT
Source organism: uncultured Pirellulaceae bacterium (assembly GCA_964443915.1). Classification (GTDB taxonomy): domain Bacteria; phylum Planctomycetota; class Planctomycetia; order Pirellulales; family Pirellulaceae; genus Anammoximicrobium. The sequence continues at coordinate 7,764 of CAYUFW010000156.1, read as the reverse complement.
TACTGCGGCTCAATTTCGGCTGGAACAAGGCGTTCGGCGAAGAGAAGAACGCCCGTTACAAAGCCGCCCTGAAACGGTTCACGGACAAGTGGGGCGACCACGAGATCGCGGCGCGAGCCTTGAACGACTGGGCCGGGGTCCTGCAGCAGGAAGGCGATCTGGTCGAGGCCCACAAATTGGCCGAACGGGGCAAGAACGCTTTTCCCAACAGCGTCGGCGGCCGCCAGTGCCACAATCTGCTCCTGCAGATCGAGGCCAAGTCGTCGCAGATCCACATCGAACGCGTCTGGAACCAGCCGCTGAGCAAGATTCAGGTCCACTACCGGAACGTGACGAAGGTCTTCTTCCGCATCGTCCCGGAATCGTACGAGGCCCGGCTGAAGGCGGCCCGCTACCGACCCGAACAACTGGACGACAAGGAGCGCCGGGCGCTGCTGGCCAAGACGCCGGTGCGCCAGTGGTCGGTCGACCTGCCGCCCACCGCAGACTACCAGGAGCGAACGGAGGACGTCGAACCGCCGGCCGACTTGAAACCCGGCTTCTACTTCCTGATCGCCAGCCACGACGCCGGCTTCGGCGAGCAGAACAACGTGGTCTGCTTTACCGACTTCTGGGTCAGCGACCTGGCGCTGGTCGTCCGCACTCGTCGCGGCGAAGCCAAGGTCGAGGGCTTCGTACTGAACGCAATTTCCGGCGAGCCGCTCGCCGGGGCGGAGGTCCAGGTCTGGTACCACATGCGGAACAACACTCGTCAGGCCGGCCCGACGGCGAAGACGGATCGGAACGGCCTGTTTTCGCTGGGCGTCACCGCGAATCAGCGCCTGCTGCTGGTCGCCCGGCACGCGGGGCAAACGCTGGCCACGGCCAACGATTACTCCGGCCATCAAGGCGACGTGCGGATGCGTCCGATGACGCGCACGATGTTCTTCACCGATCGCTCGCTGTACCGGCCCGGCCAGACGATTCACTACAAGGGCATCTGCCTGGACGTCGATCAAGAGCAAGACAACTACAAGACGATCGCGGGCCGGGCCGTGAACGTGATCTTTGCGGACGGCAACAACAAGGAAATCGCCCGCCAGCGGCACCAGACGAACGACTACGGTTCGTTCAGCGGCAGCTTTACGGCCCCGCGCGACCGCGTGACCGGCCGGATGAGCATCCGCGTCGATGGCGAACCGGCCGGCTCGACGGCGTTTAACGTCGAGGAATACAAGCGGCCGAAATTCCAAGTGGCCGTGGAACGCCCGGAGGTCGCCGCCAAGCTGAACGGCGAAGTGGCGGTCAAGGGCCGAGCCACGGCCTACACCGGCGCTGCGGTCAACGGCGCCAAGGTCCGCTACCGGGTCGTCCGCCAAGTCCGCTATCCGATCTGGTGGGGCTGGCGCTACTGGTGGCGGATGCCGCTGGCCAGTGGCGGGCAGGAGATCACGCACGGCCGCGCGGCGACCGGCGCGGACGGTTCGTTCGAGATCAAGTTCGTCGCCAAGCCGGATCTGGCCGTCTCGGAGAAGGACGAACCGGTGTTCGAGTACGCGGTCTACGCCGACGTGACCGATACGACGGGCGAGACGCGGTCCGGCCAGCAGACGATCCGCGTCGGTTACACGGCCCTGCAGGCGACGCTGGCCGCCAACGACTGGCAGACCGTGGACAAGCCGGTCCAGGTAACGATCAAGACATCGACGCTGGACGGCGAAGGCCAATTGGCCGAAGGCTCGCTGAAGATCTACCGCCTGAAAGCGCCCGACAAAGTCCAACGAGTGGACCTGGGCGGCCAGCCCTATCCGCGATCGGTGTTCCGCGGCGGCGACAAAGCCGCGCCCGAGCCGAAGCCGAACCCGTCCGACCCCAACAGCTGGCCGCTGGGCGAAGTGGTCGCCGAACACGGCTGGACGACGGACGCGGAAGGCAACGCGAGCTTCTCCTGCCAGCTCGCCGCGGGCGCTTACCGCGCGGTGCTGGAAACCCAGGACCGGTTCAACAAGAAGGTCACCGCCCAGCAGCCGATCCGCGTCGCCGACCCCGCGGCGAAGAAATTCGCGGTCAAGATCCCGTATTCGTTGCTGGCTCCGGCGTGGACCCTCGAGCCGGGCCAGAAATTCCTGGCCTTGTGGGGCACGGGCTACGACAAGGCCCGCGCGTTCGTGGAAATCGAGCACCGCCGCAAGATCGTGCAGAGCTTCTGGACCGCTCCTGACACCACGCAGGCGGCGGTGAAACAGGAAGTCACCGAAGCCATGCGCGGCGGTTTCACGCTCCACGTCACGATGGTCCGCGAGAACCGGGCGTACACCACGTCGCAAAAGGTGACCGTGCCGTGGACGAACAAGAAGCTGAACGTCGCCTGGGAGCATTTTGTCTCCAAGCTCGAGCCGGCGCAGAAGGAGACGTGGACATTGATCGTAGGCCCGTCGCTCCGCGACGGGAAACCCGACTCGCGGAGCGAGTCGGCTACGATGAAAGCCGCCGCCGAGATGGTCGCGGCCCTGTACGACGCCTCGCTGGACGCCTACCTCCCGCACAACTGGCCGCAGGGGTTCGGCGTGTTCCGCGAGGATTACAGCCTGATCTCCAGCCGTTTCGAGAACATGCTCAAAGGTCTTCAGCACATGCGCGGCGGCTGGCCGCAGCAGTACCAGGATCCGACAATGTCGTACCGCTCGTTCCCGGCCGACATCATCATGAACTTCTGGGGCTACGAGTTCTTCGGCCGCAACCGGCGCGGAGCGGCACTCGGTTTTGGCGGCGGCGGCATAGGCGGCATGATGCCCCCCGCGGCGGCCGCGCCGGGGGCACCCGCACGGGCCCTTCAGTCTCTGCGTATGGACCGCCTGGCGAACGGCCAGGCCGAAATGGCTGCGGCCGCTGCGGACAAGCCCATGGCGCTGTTTGCCAAGGGCGCCGCCGATGCCGTGGAGAAGAAGCAGGCTGGACAAGCCGGAGCCGATGAAGCTGCGGGGCCCACGCCGGACCTGAGCAAGGTCTCCGCCCGCCAGAACCTGAACGAAACCGCCTTCTTCTTCCCGCACCTGCTCGCCGATGCCGAAGGCCGCGTGAAGCTGGAATTCACCATGCCGGAGGCGCTGACCGAGTGGAAGTTCCTGGGCTTTGCCCACGACGCCAACCTCCGCAGCGGGTTCCTGCAGGACAAAGCGGTCACGGCCAAGGACTTGATGGTCGAACCCAATCCGCCGCGTTTCCTGCGCGAAGGCGACGTGCTCGAATTCACCGTCAAAGTCTCCAATCAATCGCCCACGCGCCAGACCGGCGCCGTGCGGCTGACCTTGGCCGACGCCCGCACCGGCAATCCGGCCGACGCGGCCCTGGGGAACACCACGACGGACCAGCCGTTCGACATCCCCTCCAAGGAATCCCGCAGCCTGTCGTGGCGGCTAACCGTGCCCGACGGGTCCGGCTTCCTGACGTACAAGGCCGTGGGTTCGACCGGCAAGTTGTCCGACGGCGAGGAAGGCTTCCTGCCCGTGCTCTCGCGCCGCATTCTGGTGACCGAGTCGCTCCCGCTGCCGATCCGCGGCGCGCAGACGAAGAAGTTCGAGTTCACCAAGCTACTCCAATCGGGCAAGTCCGACACGCTGCGGCACCAAAGTGTCACGGTCCAGATGGTCTCCAACCCGTCCTGGTACGCCGTGATGGCCCTGCCGTACTTGATGGAGTTCCCGCACGAGTGTACCGAGCAGACGTTTAACCGGCTGTACGCCAACGCCTTGGCCCGGCACATCGCCAACTCCGATCCCAAGATCCGCCGCGTGTTCGACCAGTGGAAAGGCACGCCGGCGCTGGACAGCCCGCTGGAGAAGAACCAGGACTTGAAAGCCGTGATGCTCGAAGAAACGCCCTGGCTGCGGCAAGCCCAGGCGGAAAGCCAGGCCCGCCGCAACGTGGGCGTGCTGTTCGACGACAACCGCTTGAACGACGAAACGGCCCGCGGCTTGCGCAAGTTGACCGAACAGCAGCTGCCCGACGGCCGCTGGCCCTGGTTCCCCGGCGGGCCGGCGAACGATTACATCACGCTGTACATCACCATCGGCTTCGGACGCTTGCGGCACCTGAGCGTCGATATCGACGTAGCGCCGGCCGTCAAATCGCTGGACCGGCTGGACGCCTGGACCGACGAGCAGTACCGCGAGATCCTGAAGTGGGGCAAGAAGGAGGACAACCACCTCTCGCCCACGATCGCCTTCTACCTGTACGGCCGGAGCTTCTTCCTCGATGACAAGGCGATCGACGCCAAGTACAAGGAGGCGGTCGATTACTTCCAAGGGCAAGCCCGCAAGTTCTGGCTGCAGCTGGCCAACCGCCAATCGCAAGCCCACTTGGCGATCGCCTTGAAACGCTTCGGCGACCTGCCGGCGGCACAGGGCATCATGCGGTCGATCAAGGAGCGTTCGGTCAGCGACGAGGATCTGGGTATGTTCTGGCGCGAACTGGAGCTGTCCTGGTGGTGGTACCGCGCGCCGATCGAAACGCAGGCCATGATGATCGAGGCGTTTGACGAAGTGATGAACGACGCCGCGGCGGTCGAGGACTGCAAAGTCTGGATGCTGAAACAGAAGCAGACCCAGGACTGGAAGACCACCAAGGCCACCGCCGACGCGGTGTACGGATTGCTGCTACGCGGCACGGACTTGTTGGCATCCAACGAACTGGTCCAGGTCACGCTCGGCGGTGCGGCGATCGAGCCGGAAAACGTCGAGGCCGGCACCGGCTTCTACGAAAAGCGTTTCGCCACGGCCGAGATCAAGCCGCAGATGGGCCAGATCACGGTCAAGAAGGTCGACGCCGGAGTCGCCTGGGGCAGCGTCCACTGGCAGTACCTGGAGGACATGGCCAAGGTCACGCCGTACGAAGGCACGCCGCTGAAGCTGCAGAAGCAGTTGTTCACGAAGGTCTACACCAACAAAGGCCCCGTCCTGGAACCCGTTGCCGGACCCGTCAAAGTCGGCGACGAATTGGTGACGCGCATCGTCGTCCGCGTGGACCGCGACATGGAGTACGTCCACTTGAAAGACTACCGCGGCAGCGGCACCGAGCCGGTGAACGTCTTGTCGCAGTACAAGTACCAGGACGGCCTGGGCTACTACGAAGCGACCCGCGACACGGCCAGTCACTTCTTCATCGACTACCTGCCCAAGGGCGTGTACGTCTTCGAGTACTCCGTCCGCGTCCAGCACCGCGGCCAATACCAAACCGGCATGGCCCAAATCCAGTGCATGTACGCCCCGGAATTCAACAGCCATTCGGAGAGTTTGGCGCTGAAGGTCGAATGACCGGACCATCGCGAAACCACGTAGCCCGGTCTCTCCGAGACCGGGACATCGTAGACCGCTCGCTCTGCGAGCGAAATCGCGTCGCGGAGCGACGCGTCCACGATCGCAACCCCCACGCTCGAGGAGACCCGCCATGCCCGGCTACCCCGCTTCTCGATTTGGATGCATGGCCCAAGCGGACACAATACCTTTGACCCCAGCAACTTCCGACAGCGACTTCGCTTGAGCCGCCCGCGTCCTATCTGGCCGTTATGGGCCGAACACCATGCCCAACGGCCCGCTCCCCCAAACGAACCAACCGCGGTGACATCGCCCGATCGGTGTTATCTGGCCAAGATAAAACGTGTCAGTGGGCGCCCAAAACGGGCCGGGGATGGGCGCTTGAAAGTCCGCCATTTTTGGAGAGGGTCGCTGCGTTATCTTGATTCGCCTTCTTTGGAGAGGTCTAACACCCCCGGCCATCGCCTGCCACGCCTCGGGACCAACGACGGTGGCGGCCGTCACCTGCCGGATCGCGGCCAGCCTATGCTCACAGGCAGTGCCTATCGTGTGAGCGTCCGGCTGCCGGATCGGGGCCAAGCTGCGCCCACGTGCCCGCGTCGCAGCACCGAGGCCAGTTGGCACCAACGGCGCGGACCTCGCTCGCGGTCGCCACACGGGCGAAACTGGGCGGCGTGGGCGGGAATGGTGGCGACGGCGTCCGCGAACGCGGCACGGGCGAACGCCGGGACGCGGGGGCAATGGGGCTACCGCTCCTTGCGTTTCAGTTCCGCCGCGTGGTCCTTGAGGAATGTTCTGATGTCTTCGGCAAAGTCCAGCAGTCGCTCCCATTGTTCGACATAGAGAGTCACGGGCATTCGCTGCAAGCCGTAGACGCTCACCCCGCCTTTCTCGCTGACCTTGCAGTAAAGTCCGCCTTTCGGAGCGGCAGCTTCGTCCAAGAGCTTCGATGCCTGTTCCGCGGTGATCTCTCCCGCAGCAAGTTTCGCCAGGATTTCGTCTTTCGTGCTCAAGGCTCACCTCCAGTGTAACGATTCGGTCCTCATTGAAATGCACCAACGCGGTTCAGGGCGGGACGTACCGCCTCTTCGTTCGCCGAACCCCGTAATCGTCAGGCAAATTCGTCAGCGACCGCGTAGGATGATTAAATCCGATTCGCCCGTGGGTGCAAGCCCTTGGTGCCCTTCGCACGCCGTGCGAGTCCGAGGCCACGTTTCTGGCGTCGGCCAGCACCTGCCGGGTCGCGGCTGGGCGGCACGCCGTCGCCGTGCCCAGGTCGCGACGGCGGGCCGTGGCAACGTGGGGCTGCGTGGGCGGCATCGGGGGCATCACCCGCCGGATCGTGGCGCGTGCCGGGGTTCGCCGGGGGACTTTTCTACGCCGTCGGGAGCAGGGGGACGCCCGAACGGCATCCGCACACGGACAAAAAGTCCGGGCAACAGCGCTCGGTCGGCATTGCTCACAACCGCCCGATAGAGGATCGTCCCCGTCGCGGGATCGACCCGGATGTCCTGGAAGTCGAGTACCCCCTGACGGGCAAAACCCTGTTCGTCGGCCAGGCCGATCTGAACCGGAATCACTGGTGCCTTGCCGTGGCCCGGAGCCCCGTCCCGCCGACCTTCCCGGGCGAATTGCCGGTGCTGCTTCTCGTCAACATTGAAGTAGACGTAGATCGGGTCCTGGCTCACGATGACGGCGAGCAAGGTGCCTGGCTGGACCCAATTGCCCACGCTGACGGATACCCGGCCAATTCGACCGGCAATCGGCGAGGTGAGACGGGTGGCCTCCAGGTTCAATCTGGCTATGTCTACTCCTGCCTCGGCTACCTGCGCGGCAGCCTCGGCGGCGGCAAGTTGAGCGGTTGCCCTGTCAACTTCCGGTTGGGACGAAGCGTGCATAGGCAGCAGCTGTTTTGTCCGTGCCAACTCAACCTGCACGGCAGTCACCTCGGCTTTCGCCCGCGCAAGTTCCGCAGAGGCCTTGTCCAGATTGGTTCGATACAGTCGGGAATCGACCTCGAACAGTAACTGTCCCCGCTCGACCTGCTGCCCGGCCTGGAACACGGTCTTCATCAGGTACCCGGATATGCCCGGCCTCACCTCGATGGTCTCGACCGCATCCGTCCGGCCGGGGAAGTCTGCAAACCCGTTTGTGCCGGCGGCTGGAGGTTGAGCAGCCACCGCTTCGTCTGCCGCAGGACCGGCGGCCGATGAGGCCATCCCGCCACCGGTGGCCACGTTCAGGCCGAGGATTGCCAACATGCCAAATCCTGCCAGACGGACAACAAACCAACCGTTTGTCCCGAGGTTCATTTGGTGACTCCTGTTTCGAGGGCACGGAAGCGACTACAGGGCGGGAGGGTCCTGCGCGCTGCGTGTCAACGCACTTAATATACCACGTCGGGCGAGCCGGGTCATCATGGGCGTGACCGCCTGAACGCTGCCCGGAATGGGGTAAATGCTAGCACGACAAC
>CAYUFW010000155.1:15586-18466 GCA_964443915.1 uncultured Pirellulaceae bacterium | reverse complement strand
GTTGAAGTTGGTGCCAAATCCGCCGGCCACCGCGTCGTGGACCAGGTTGTTCTCGACGAGGATCCCGCAGCAGCCGTTGTCCAGGATGATGCCTTCTCCGGCTCCGGGCCAGCGTTCGGCGTGGAAGACGTGATGGATGTGGTTGTTGCGGATCACGGTGCCGGGCGACGTGCCCAGGGCGTAGATGCCGGCGTGGGCGCCCAGGACGCCCGTGCCCACGTGGTGGACGTGGTTCTGCTCGATCACATTGTCGCGGGCCCGGTTCAAGGGGAAGTAGGACCAGTTCCAGCCGACGGAGATGCCCCACATCAGCGGACCGGAGATCTCGTTGTGGCAGATCGTGTTGCCTCCCGATTGTCCGATCCAGATTCCGGACGAGCCCAGAAAGTCCTGGCCGGCGTCCAGCACGCGGTTGTCGGCGACCATCGTGCCGCGGGTCTCGTCGACGTCGTGTTCGCAATTGTCCGGTTGGCCGATTCTGATGCCGCCGTTGGCCGTGTCGCGGATCGTACAGCGGGTAATCGCGTTGTCGCGGCAGCCGCGGCGCAGTTCGATGCCCCAGGCGCCCAGGTGGGCCAACTCGCACGCCTCGATCCGGCATTGAGCGGCCCCGTCGGCGTGGATCGCGGCCGGCGGCGGCAGTTCGGCCTGGATGTAAGCGCAGCCCTCGGCGGGCCACGTCCAGTTGGTGTGGGCAAAGCCCAGATCGCGCAGGATCACGTGCCGGACCAGTCGTCCCGCGCCCGGGTCGCCCTCGATCCGGACCAGTTGCTCGGCCAACGGGGCCACGATCTGGAGTTTGCCGACCTCCTCGCCCGCAGCCGGACGATACGAGAGGAGACCCTGCTTGCGGTCCAGGTACCAGGTGCCCGGCGCGTCGAAAGCCTCGAAGACATTGTCCACGTAGTAACCCCAGGACCAGGTGAGCGGACGCCAACTCCCGCCCGTGAAGAGCGCCACGTTCTTGTCCGCATCGATCCGCTGGATCCGCAGTCGGGCCTCCATCCAGAACTGGAGCAGGACCACCTCGACGTCGTCCCGATTGGTCCAATCCGGCCGCAGATCGCCCGGACGGAATTGGATCGTCCGCTTCGACCACTGATCGCCGTCGGCCGGCAGGTTGCCCACCCAGCCGCTGGTGTCGATCCGTGGGGCTCCGGCCGCGGTCAGCGTCCCTTGCTTGGGCCACCGTGGCCGGGATCGGCGCTGATCGTTGACGAACAGTTGCCGGAACGTCCAGGCGCCGGACTTGACTTCAGGCAACTCCGCCGTCCACACGCCTTCCGGCCCCGGTTTCCAGCCGGTGATTGGCCGCCCGCCGCTGATCACGGCCTTCTCGCCCGGATAGGACTGGTAGATGACCGGGCTCTCCGGCGTGCCGGAATCATCCGGCCCGAGGACCAGCGGCTGCTCGCGCCGATAGACGCCTCCGCGGAGCATCACCGTGACCGTCCGCGTCAGGACCTCCTTGGCGCGGAGTTGCCGGACCGCGTCCCGAGCACGATCCAGAGTGGCAAACGGACCATCCTTGCCGTCCGGAGCGGGCTGCGGAAGCGTTCCCGACCACTGGTCGTTCCCCTCGGATGAGACGTAGAAATCACCCGCCGCCGGCTCGGCGGCGGTCGCCGCCCCGGCACACGCGGAGAGAAACAGGAAGGACCCCACTGCTAACAGCGTTCGCGTCATGGCTTTCCAAAACTCCTTTCTTCCTGTCCCGTGGGAGCACACCAACTTGACAACGTTCACGAAGCAACTTGCCGGAATGCGACGTTCTGCTGGAGTCAGGAGTCGTTCTCGGCCGACACACCACTTCGACTGTCTGGCCGCGGGCAAAATCATCTCGAGTCCTGGCGAACGGTGGACGTTAGCCCACCGGTTCTTCCGGCGTTGGCCAGCTGGCGTCAAAGGAACCGGTGGGCTAACGCCTCACCGCCCGCGGGGGAACCGGTGGGCTAACGCCGACCGTTCGCCGGGGAAAACACCTTCCGGCCGTTACGGCTGCTACAACGCCACGTGCTGCATGGCGGCGGTCAAGGCGGCGATGCCTTTGGCAATATCGCCCACCCGGTCGTCGCCCGCTTCGCGCTCGAAAATGTAGTCGCCTTCGTAGTCGGCCTCGGCCAGAATCCGCACAAAGGCGACCCAATCGACCTGGCCTGTTCCGACGACGACTTCTTCGCCCCACTGACCTTTCACCGTGGTCCGTTTGGCGTCTTTGACGTGCACCTGCCGGACGTGCGGCACGAGTTTCCGCAGCGCCTCGATCGGCTCGTCCATATCGTACAGGATCAGGTTGGCCGGGTCGAAGTTGACCGTCACGTTGTTCGCGCCTTGCCGGGCCATCTCGTCCAGGAACATCAGGAGCGTATCGGCCGACTCCTGTCCGGACTCCAGCAACAGCGATGCGCCGATCCGGGCGTACATCTGGGCGAGCGTGGCCACGCGCCCGCTCAACCTGCCGAAATCGGGATCGCTCCGCTCGTGAGGCAGAAACCCGGCGTGGGTGCTCACGAGCTTCAGCCCCATCTGCTGGGCCAGCGTGGCCGCCGCTTCGGCCAGCTGCTGGTTTCCTTCCCAGTGTTCGTCGGGCACGATGCCGCCCGTCCGGCGGATGGTGTCGGGCGTCGTGTAGTCTTCGCCCAGGGTGGAGAACATCCCGGAGACGATCGAAATTCCCGCTTCGCCGAGAATTTCCTGCACCCCTTCCCAGGTTCCCGGATCGTCGCGGTGGGGCGTCAGGCCAAGCTGCACCTTCGTCAGCCCGAGGGCTTTCACCTTGGCCGCCAGGTCTTGCGGCCCCGTGGCTTGGAGCGACCAACTGCAAACGCCGATCTGATCTGCCGTCTGGGTCTTCATGGCATCATGTCTCCGTGACGAGGG
>CAYUFW010000155.1:0-15576 GCA_964443915.1 uncultured Pirellulaceae bacterium | reverse complement strand
GTGATAGTAGTTCAGAATGCGAGCAGCCTTCACGCGGCTTGCGGCCGCCCGCTCCGACGGCGGACGATTCTATCCGATTGGCTGACACAAGCAAGCCTTTTCCCTTCGTGCGTGCCCCGACGAGGATCAACGCGATGCCGCGAATTCACGAGACCGTCTGGACGTTTGCGGCCCTGCGCGGGTAGGATGGCACGAGTCTTCGAAGTTGCGCGTTCTCACGGTTCCCGCCGGTCCCGTGCCGGTGGGGCAGTCGCCCGAGCGTTGATTGTCTCATGCCCATTCGTCATCGAACATCGGTTTGCCGCGAGGGCTGGTATCTGTTGTTGCTGTTGGCGGTCGTCCTGACGTGGGCCTTGCTGCGGGAGAACAATTTGCTCTTGCTCGTGGCCGGGCTGATGGGCGGGACCCTGCTCATCAACTGGCGTCTGGCGGCTGCCACGTTGCGGCGCGTGGAAGTCCGGCGGCGCGTCGTGTCCGGAGCGCACGCGGGCAGTTGGATGACGATCGAGGTCCAGGTCGCCAACCGCCACCGCCGCTTGGGCTGCTGGGCCGTCTCCGTGGAAGACAGCCTGGAACGAACGGACGAACGCAGCGACGAGCGACCCGTGCGGCCAGCGTTGATGTTTCCCTACGTCCCAGCCGGGCAGTCGGTTCGGCAGTCCTATCGCGTGCGTCTGCCGCGGCGAGGCCGCTATGCGCTGGGGCCGCTGCGGGTCTCGACTCGGTTTCCCTGCGGACTCTTTCAGAGAACGCTGTGGCTGGCAGGCAAAGGCCAGCTCGTGGTGCTGCCGCGGCTGGGACAGCTGGGGCTGGCTTGGCAGCAGCGTTACCAGCCGGCGCCGCACGGCACGCGCGGCGCGCGGCGGCCGGGCTACGTGCCGGGCGATTTCTTCGCGGTCCGCGAATGGCAAGCGGGCGACAGCGTCCGCTGGGTCCACTGGCGAAGCACGGCCCGGCACCGGGAGTTGGTGGTCCGCCAGTTCGAGCAGCCCGGTGAACGCGAATTGGCCGTCCTGCTCGATTTGTGGGAGCCGGACGGGCCTCGGCCGGAGCACGGGCAGCGTGTGGAACTGGCGGTCAGCTTTGCCGCGACGTTGACGGCCGATTTCTGCCGCCGCAACCGAGGCCAGTTGTTGCTGGCGACGGCCGCGGCCCAAACTGCCTGCGTGGTTGGCTCGGCGTCTACCGCGACGTCGCGCGAGGCACTGGAGATGTTGGCGGTGGCGCAGGCCTCGCCCGCTGCGGCGTTGTCGGCCCTGCGGGACGAGCTGGTGAGCCGAGTGCGGCCCCAGTTCGATGTGGTCTTGATCAGTACGCGCGAGGACGCCGGCGCGGAACTAGCCGCGGTGCTGTCTGCGACGGCCTCCTCCGCGCCCGGTGCGTCGCGGCGCTTGGTTCACGTCGCGGCGGCCGGTTCGGCGCTGACCGACTTCTTCCAGGCCGACCGGCGGCCGGCGGAGGCCGCACGATGAGCATCGGGCGCAGGATCGAGCTGCAGATCGCGGTTCTGATCGTGATCGGCGGCGTGCTGCTCAGCTTGGGCGGAGCCAGCCCGGCTTTGCCGGTCGGCCTGGTCTTGGCGGCCGTGTTGGCGGCGCGGCTGACGGACGGCCAACCGCTTTTTTCCCTGCCGGCGTACGCTGTGAACGGTTCGCTCTTCGTCATCGCGGCGGCGAGTGCCTGGCGGCTGGCGGCCGCGTACGGAACCCGCGAAGTGATTCTGCTGGGTGAAGCGCTGGGCGCTCTGCAGGCGGTGTTGTTGTTCGAGCGCAAGACGGCTCGCACGCGTTGGGACCTGTTCTGCCTGAGCTTGGTGACCGTGTTCTTGTCGACGTCCCTGGTCCAAGGTCCGCTGTACGCCTTGGGGTTGCTGGCGCACTGTTTCTGCACCTTGGCCACGCTCGGTTTGATCTGTCTCGAACACGCCCGGCTGCGCAGCTTGGGAGCCGGTGCCGAGCAGCGGGCGCTGGCGGTCGCGGGTCGCGTGCGCGGCAGCTGGTGGCGGTTGCTGGGCATTGCCGTCTCGACTACGCTGCTCGGGCCATTGGCGCTGTTCTTGCGGTTTCCCGAACGGGATGCGGCGGGCCAGGATGCGAGCGGAGCGGCGGAGGGCGGGCGGCGGGCGGAATCGCGCGAGGGGCAAACCGATGTCGCGCCCGCCTGGCAAGCCGTCTCGTCCGGCGCCGATGACGCGGCGGCCGTCGGCCGTGAGTTTTGGCGGCGGACGGGGTGGATGACGCTCAGCGCCTTCGTCGTGGCGGCGATCGTGTTCTGTATCGCGCCGCGTTTCGGGCGGATCGAGTTCGAGCTGCCGCCCCTGGGCGATCTGCCGTGGCAACCTGGCTCGTCGCGGCCGATGCGCGTCGTCGGCTTCACCGACCGCGTGCGGCTGGGCGAAATGGGAACGATGTCGGAGGACCAGCGGCTGGTGTTCGAATTCCAGCTGACCGAGCACGTCGCCGCGAAACCCTATCGGCCCCGCGGCAGCCTGTACCTGCGCGGCGCGGTCCTGACCGCGTACCGCGGCGGTCATTGGGAACTGACGGAATCCGGTTCGGTGGAGCGAATGCGAAGGCTGTCCGAGGAGCGTCCGTCCGATCCGCAAACCATGGTGCGGCAGCGGATCACCGTCGAGCCGTCGGCCGAGCCGGACCTGTTCTGCATCTGGCCCTTCCTGCTGGTCGACGAAGATGCGCCGCTGCGGTTCGACTCGCGGTTCGAACGCATCCGCCGGCGCAGGGACATGGTCGAGCGCAGCTTTTCCTTCGAACTGGTCACGACCGCGTTCCGCGACGGCGGGCAGTCGCCCTGGACGCCGACCGAGAGGCAAATCCGCGAAGAGGCATACCTGATCTGGCCCGCGGAACGCCTGCCCGGACTGGCCGGCTTGGCAAAACGCTGGATCGACGAGGCGCGGCTTCCGGCCGACGATTTGACCGCCCGCGCCCGCCTGCTGGAAAGCCGTTTCTGGGACGCCGGCCGCTTCCAATACAGCCTGGAGGAGACGCCTCGGGACGCCGGCACCGATCCGATCGAGGACTTCGCCACCCGCCATCCGCAAGGCAACTGCGAGTACTTCGCCAGCGCCCTGGCGCTGATGCTGCGCAGCCTGGACATCCCCGCGCGCCTGGTCGTGGGCTTTCGGGCGGACGAATTCAGCGAGTTGAGCGGCACCTATCGCGTGCGTCAGGCGCACGCCCACGCCTGGGTCGAGGCTTACGTGCCGCCGCAACGGTTGCCGACAGGAGCGGCCCGTCCGGACGGCATCTTCGACTGGTCGCACGGCGCTTGGCTGCGGCTCGACCCCACGCCGTCGTTTTCCACGCGGCCGAGGGGCGTCGCGGGCTTGACGCGGCAAGTCGAAAACTGGCTGACTTTGCTGCACTCGTTTTGGCGCGACCACGTGCTGTCGATGAGCGCCACGCGCCAGCGCGAAGCCCTGTATCGGCCGCTGGTGGTCCAGGTCCGCCAGGCGGCCGCCGATCTGACGAATCCCGGCACGTGGGACGCGACCGGTGCCCAAACGCTGCTCGGCTGGGCGTCCTGGATGATCTGGTTTGCGGGCGTGGCCGGTTGCTTTTTGGCGGCCGTCGTCTGGCTCGTTCGCCTGCGGCGACGCACCGGGCGGCGCGGGTCGTCCCGCATGCGGGACGGCGAACGCGGGCGAACTGCCGCGGGCGGCCGTCCCGCGGTCACGTTCTATCGCCGCCTGGAAAAGCTGTTGGCCCGCCACGGGCACGTCCGCACCGCTTCGCAGACCCAGCAGGAGTTCGCCCGGCAGGCGGCGGAACGCATCGCCGCGGCCTGCGGCGAGCGGCGGGTGACCGACTGGACGAGCCAAGTCGTCCAGGCGTTCTACGAGGTCCGCTTCGGCGCCGGGACGCTGGCCGGCGACCGGGCCGCCGTCGTGGAAACCGCCCTCCAGCGACTGGGACACGCAACTCGATGCAAATCGGCCGCCGCACCCAGCGACGAGCGAGACGCACCAAAGGCGATACGGTAGTCGCCGTGGCAAGTGGCGTTGACACGTACTTCACAGGTCCGTCGGCGGATGCCACCCTGCTTGGATCCAGTAGCTCCGAACGGTCAGTGCATCGGGATCATCAGCCAAGTGCAAGGCCGCAACGGTAGCCCGTCCCAGGGGAGTCAGCCCAATGATCCTCAGTCCGTCCTCTGACCAGCGAAAATGGTCGGCCCAGCGCTGTCGGCGCGGATTAAATAGGGGTGCCTCGTCGCCACTCTCCGGGTCCGTGGCCGAAGTGCGGTCGCCCTTGTAACGATTGCAGAGCGGGCAACTCAGCCAGAGATTGGGCTCCTCGTTCGTGCCACCGCGCGACAACGGTACGATGTGTTCGATCTCCAGCCGCGCCAGCACCAAGTGCTGCGGGCTCAAACAGTAACCGCACCGGTTTTTCGCGGCCGCATGCACTCGGCGTACAACGTCGACGGGGATGTACTCAGGCCGCATAGTCGTCCAGTCGCGAGCGAAGCCCGCGGTCTACCGCCTCTTTCAAGGCTTTGGCCTTGAGCACCAGACCGCGCCGGTAGACGGCCATCAACTGGTCCAATCGTGCTTGCTCCGATCCGGACAGTCGTCCTTCCCGCATTTGGGTCAGCAGTCCGCTGAGTTCCTCCTGCCGTGCGTCTTCCAGCGTTGCGTCACACAGGGCAAGGACCTCGGCATCGGGGAGCAATTCGATAGGCGGATCGATCACCGCTTTGCCGATCCAATCCACGACCGCATCCTCCAAACGGCGATTGGTGGCAGCAGCCAACTCGCGTGCTTGGTGTGCCAACTCAGACGGCAGTTCAAGGGTGATGGTTTCGCTCATACGCGCTTTCCTCAAGCGCTATTGTAGCACAAGCCGACAATGTACACCACCGCGACAAGCCTCCAAACCCCATGTCCCTGCTGCGATTCCGCGACGACGATGCTCTGCCAACTGGTGAGGGCCCGTCGCCGGGAAAAAACGTGATCTGAACAGCAGATCCGTGCCGCCGGGCCGCGATCTGCCGTGCCGGTCAATCCGTGCCGTTCGCCAAGGAGTCGAGTCTCCCCTGTCGGCCCTCGGCCGCCTGGCACAGCCGCTGGGCCAGCTCGCACACATAGGTCCGGCCTCGGACCCCATCCTCCATGCGATCGAGCAAATGGCGAGGAATCGACTGCACGCCGCAGCGGGCGCCGGCTATCGCGCCGGCCATCGCCGCGATGGTGTCCGTGTCGCCGCCCAGCAAAATGGCGGTCGTAACGGCTTCGAGGCAGTTGTCCGGGGAGAGCGCGAAACAGGCAATCGCCGTCACCGCCGAGTCGATGGCGCAAACGCTGTTGCCCAGCGCCGGCAACTGTACCGCGCGGCTCAGTCCCCGCGCCGCCGTCAGCTTAGTCCGGTACTCCGAGGTCCGGCAGCGGCGCTGCAATTCGTCGAAGAAGGAATCTCGGTTGAACGGCGCGGGAGCCACGGCCACGGCCACCGCAAGAGCCACCAGTTGAGCGCCTTCGATCGCCAGCGGATGCACGTGCGTCGGCAGCGCGGACAGTTCGGCCTGTTGCCAAACCAAGTCCAGGTCGTGATGGAAGAACAGTCCCACGGGGGCAACTCGCATGGCGGCGCCGTTGCCATAGGAGCCGCCGGGAAACATGTTCCGCGCGATTGCCTGGTAATCCTCGCCGCGCTTCATCGCTTCCAGGACCAGCCGCGTGGCCCCGTACGGCCGGCCGCGAGTGTAGTTTCGAGCCCAGGCCGCAGACAGCGTCTCCGCACGGATCTCCCCATCCTGCAACAAGGCCTCTGCCACCCCGATCGCCATCTCCGTGTCGTCGGTGTAAGCCCACGGCGGCGGCAGAGGAGGATGCTCGAGCAGCGCCGCGGCGTCGGGGTACTCCACGGCGATCTCCTCGGCCGACCAACCCTCGAAGAAGAAGCCCAGGGTATCGCCGGTCATGAGACCGAGCAGACAGCCTTGAAAGCGTTCCAAAAGCGTGGGACCTGCGGTCATTGTGCGGCTTTCGCTTTTGGTGCCTTCGCCCCCAGGCTTGCGCCAGAGGCCTGACGGTTGATGTTCGGTTGCTCCCACCCGGCGCATCGCGGAGGAGTAGGGCAGAAGCCGTTGAACCACCGGGGCGAGCCCGGTGGCGAATGCGTTATCTGCCGATCTGCATCAGCCCCCAGGCGGCCGACACCAGCAGGCCGACGGTGAGCCAGGCGAGAACGAAGCCGATCAGGTCCTCGCGGTAGCGCCGCCAGAAGTTGTGCCAGCGTTCGGCGGTGAACCAGCCCGGCAAGTCCAGCAGGATCAGTTCCTGTCCCCGCTCGGCTGCCAGCGGCTTCGGCTGGCCTTCCGGCAGGCCCTCGTCGTCGGTCGAACGCCGCATGTTGTCAAAGAACCGCTCGATCCGCTCGGGGTCCTCGCGGGGCGTCACGAGGCTCACCACCACAAACACCACGACGCCCACCAGCGTCGCCCAACCGTACGGGGCCGCCAGCCATTTGTAGACCAGTTGCAGTTCGCCGGTTTGCTGGTAGTTGATGAAGTAGTACGTGGCCAGCGAGGCGGCCGCGGCGAAGAAGGCCCCGTAGCGGGTCGCCCGCCGCCACAGGAACCCACCCATCACCGCGATGCCCAGAAAGGCCGGCAACGTTTCGTTGAACATGAAGGCGTCCAGCACCTGGTCCACGCTCAGCGCAAAGACGACGCCGAGAAGCGTCAAGCTAAAACCGGACAGGCGCCCCACCAACAGCAGTTCCTTGTCCTGGGCCTGCGGCCGTACGTAGACGCTGTAGAAATTCTTGGTGAACAGCGCCCCCGTGTTGACCATGAAGTTCGAGCAGGTGGACATGTTGGCCGCCAGGATGCAGGCCACCATCAGACCCGTGAAGCCGGGGCTCAACAGGTGCAGACAGGCGTAGCCGAACGCACTTTCCCGGTCGCCCAGATGGGTGCCTTGCTGCACGATCATCGCCGCCACGATCAAGCCGGTGAAGGCCCAGCCGATGGTGCAGAAGCGCTTGACCATCGAGCCGTACGTCTGGCCCACGCGCCCGGCCCGCTCCGTGCGGCCCGTGGCGTTCATGGTCAGGATGTGCGGCTGGGCCGTGATGCCGATGAAGCCGTTCAAGGTGAGCATCAAGATCGTAAACCCGTCTACGCCGCTTTTTTCGTTGTACAGGTCGAAGAAGTCCTCCGGCAGGCTGGCCCGCAGGCCGCTGAACCCGCCCACCGCCCACAGGCCCGCCGGAATCAGCATGAACGACATGACGATGATCAGAAATCCCTGCACGAAGTCGGTATACGCCGAGGCTACCAAACCGCCAAAGAAACTGTACAGGAGAAAGGCAGCGACCATCAGCAGCACGACCTGATTGGGCGAGACGGCTTCCGTGCCCACGGCATACGACACGGCCTTGCCCGCTCCTTTCATCATCGTGCCCTGGTTGAAGACGAAGTAGCACATGGCGAACACGGTGTACAGCATGGCCATGCCGCGCCCGTAGCGGTCTTCCATCAGTTCGCCGATCGTGGTCCGTTCGCAGCGGCGGTACCAGGGGGCCATCAGCCAGTAGAACGGCGTGATGAGCATGTTCTTCCACTGGTACCAGATGGTGGCGAAGCCGAACTTGTACACCGCCCCCGCCTGGGCCACCGGGTTCTCGGCGTGCGTGCCGGTGCCGAACGACTGGCCCACCATGACCCACCACGGCAGGTTGCGGTCGCCGAGGAAATAACCGCCGCTGGAACGTATTTTGCGCGAGACCCACAAGCCGAAGGCCGTGATGCCGACGAAATAGACCACCAAGACGGACCAATCCAGGCCGGTGAAACGCACGGAGTTGTCACCCATGACGCGTCCTCTCCAAGACGAATGCGGAACGAAGCACGGGGAGCCAGCCAGCGGCTGCGCTCCGCCTCCTGCGATGTAGTTGGGATGATACCCCGCGAACACTGCCGCTGCCAGCAGCCTCCGGTGCGGTTTTGCAGTCAGAAACTCCGGCGATTCGCGACGGTGAGGCGTAGGCCGGAACAAGTCCGCGCAGTTCCGGCAGAGATTCTCACGGTTCCCCGTCAGTCGCCATTCCCGGAACTGCGCGGACTTGTTCGGGCCAACTCGTTGCGTTTCGGCCAACTTGTTGCCATGACCAAACAAGACAACGTGCTTCACAAGAGGTGATGCCATGCAGCGTTTGTTTGCCACCCTGCTGTGTTTGAATGCGACCGTCGTCTGCTGTGCCGCCGCTCCGGCGCCACGGCGGCCCAACATCTTGTTCATCTACGCCGACGATCACTCGCCGAAAACCGTGAGCTGTTACGATCGGGCCTACCCGCTGGCCCGCACGCCGCACATCGACGCGCTGGCCAAGACCGGCGTGCGTTTCCAAGGCGCCGGACGAGCTGTACGACATCCGATCCGATCCTGAAGACCTCACCAACCTCGCCGCCCGCCCCGAGCACCGTGCCGTGCGCGACCGCCTGCACCAACTGCTGCGGGAAGAACTCGATCGCTGCGACGCCGACTTCATCCACATGCTCGATCCTGCCGGGACCGGCAAGTGATTCCGATTCAAATCGACGCTCACCCCTCCGTCGAGACAATATGGGCTTCCGTACAGAAGCGTGGTATCATTTGACGCTGCGACGTTCAACACACATTGAATCCAAGTTCCTGCCGCTCAAGACTCT
Organism: uncultured Pirellulaceae bacterium; assembly: GCA_964443915.1. Taxonomy (GTDB): domain Bacteria; phylum Planctomycetota; class Planctomycetia; order Pirellulales; family Pirellulaceae; genus Anammoximicrobium. The sequence continues at coordinate 6,900 of CAYUFW010000155.1, read as the reverse complement.
CAGGGAGATGCCCATGCTCGCCATCCTTCGTCTGACGTACTGCGTCCTCATCGCAGCCGGCGCCGCGGCTGCCGAGGAAATTCAAATCGACCCGGGTCCCGGCGGGAATATCGTCGTGCAGCACGTCGACGGCCGGACGGCCTTTGTGGCGCCGGATCAACGCGACATCCAGAAGGGCCAGTGGTGGTTCTACTGGAGTTTCCGGCTGCGGGCCCCCGCCGCCCAGCCGGTGACGATCGTGTTTTCCGGGCAGAATCCGCTGGGCGTGCGCGGGCCGGCGACGAGTCTGGACGGGGGCGCGACTTGGCAGTGGCTGGGCGCGGGAAGCGTCAGGCCGTTTCAGCACGAGGGCAAACCGGCCTGGTCGTTCGTGGCTTGCGTGCCGGACGGCCACACCGACGTGCTGTATGCCTTTTGCCCCCACTACCGTGAATGCCATCTGCGGGCGTGGCTGGCCAAGCAGCCGCCCGACGCGCCGCTGCGGGTCGAAGAACTCTGCCGCAGCCGCCAGGGCCGCCCGGTGGAACTGCTCCGCGCCGGCTGCCTCGATCGCGAACGCGCCCGCGGCGCGGTCCTGCTCACCTCGCGGCATCATGCCTGCGAAGCGATGGCCACGTATGCGCTGGAGGGTTTTCTCACGGCGGTGCTGGCCGATGACGCACTGGGCCGGCGGTGGCGCGACAATTGGGAGGTGATCGCGGTCCCGTTCATGGACAAAGACGGCGTCGAGAACGGCGACTCGGGCAAGAACCGCGCGCCCCACGATCACAACCGGGACTACAATGCCGATCCGCTGTATCCGGAGGTCGCGGCCTGGATGAAACTGGGCGAAACGCTTCGCGGCCGCGTCGTCGCCACGATGGATATGCACTGTCCCTGGATTCGGGGCCAGTGGAACGACCGGCTCTACTTCGTCGGACCTCGCGACGCGGGTTTCTGGGCCAAAGAGCAGCAGTTCGCCGCGATCCTGGCGCGGGTGCGGTCCGGTCCCATCTCGTTTCGCGAGCAAGATTGCTTGCCCTTCGGCACCGCCTGGAACACGGGCGGAAATTATGCGCAGGGCCAGTCGTGCTCGGCTTGGTCCATCTCGGCCTATCCGCAAGCCGAACTGGTCGCCAGCCTGGAACTGGCCTACGCCGACGCGCTGGGTGTCGAAGTCACTGCCGACACGGCTCGCGCCTTCGGCCGCGACTTGGCCCGCGCACTGGCCGAGATGCTCGACCAGAAACGTCCCAAAGACGCTGCAACCCGCCCGTGACGGGGCTGTCCCAAGTGCGTCAGGCTTTCCCGCCTGACCGTTCAGGACCGAACCCGTCGCGTCAGCCGATCCGCACCTGAACCTCTCCTGCGAGGTCCAACGTGACCGCCTCGAAGTCAAAACCGTACAGTTGTTGCGGGCGAGTGGCCGCGGCTTGATTGCCGATCCGCACGGGACGCGGCTCCGCCGGTGATTTCAGGAACAGCAGCGTCGCTTCGCGCAACGCCTTGGCCGCGCTCAGCGTGAACGTGCTGCCGGAGTCGAACGTGGCCGCCACGCCGCGGCGCGTGGTCTCCCACTGGTAGATCTGCTCGTTGGTCCACCACTCCAGCCCCTGGGACCGGCCGTAGTCCACCAAGCCGCTGAGCGCGTCGGCCACGTGCGGCTTCTGGATGTGCGCCGGATGAAACAGGAAATGCGCGACGCCGTGATGCCGCAACGCGGAATCGAGCAGTTGCTGACCGTACTCGGCCGGACAAACGACCACTAGGTCCTGCGTCTGCAAGTTGACTTCCATTACGTTGAACATCCGGGGCGTATCGGCCTCGTCGTCCAGCGGGAAGTAGGGTTGCGAACCGCCCAGCGCAAAGCCGATCGTCCCCTTCTTGCTCGGCCCGCGGGTCTGGTCCGAGTGGATGCCCGCCTCTTCGCACCAGCGCCAGAAATCCAGGCGGCCCTCCCACCGCGTGTAGTGATTCTTGTTCGAAGCGATGTGCTCCAGGCCGGCTTCCTTGAGCAGCCATTGATGCTGGAACAAGAAGTTCTCCTTCGACCACGATGTCTCTGGACCGCCGCCCAGGGCGTCGTAATGGAGCGCCACTTCGTAACCCTGCTCCTGCAGCGTGCGGTAGAACTCCCGCGGGTAGCCACCGGGGTACAACGTGCACCACGTGGACTTGATCTGACAGCGGTTCATCACCTCCAGCAGCGCCGCCGCCTTGGCGGGATCGTTGCCGTCCGAATCGTGCGAAATGTGCCCGACGGCGGGCAGGCCGCGCGGCCAGTACCAGAGCAACGGCAGGCGGAGGCCTTGTTCGCGGGCCGCGTGGAACACGCTTCGCAGAATCAGTTCCCGCAGTTCGTCGGTGATCGGCTCCAGGAACGCGGGGACGCCCTCGGGCTGCATCGGACTGCGGTCCCGCGTCCAATCGAGCACCATCCCGTCCTCGGCTTTCAAGATGCCCTCGGTGGTCGCGGCGGACTCGTCCGGCGCGGCGTGGACGTCTTGGAACACCGGCAGTCCTTGCTGGATGTGGACGATCGAGAACAACAAATCGGGCGCCAGCAGAATGGCCCGGCCCGTGCCCACGCGGTGCTCCAGGATCGCGCTGCCTTTGATCGCTGCGGTGGCCGACTCGAGTTCCGCCAGCGAAGTCGCCGTGCCAGGCTTCACGGTACAGCCGCCAAACACGTGCAACGAACTGCGCAGCCCGGCCATCAGGGGATGATCCTGCGCGGCCACCTTGATCCAGCCTTCCGACAGGCGGCATGCATCCGTCACGCCGAACACTTCGTCCAGCCCGGATGTGCCGCCGATCCCCACCAGCGCTCCGCCGCCGCCGACCCAGGTCGCGAGGACTTGGCGCTGGGCGGCGGTCAACGGCAGGTCGCCGGCCAGCAGCACGATCGCCTGCGGACGGCGCAGCAGCCAGGGCAAGCGGTCCGGAGGCAACTCCTCGAAAAACACGCCCGCGCGCCGCAGCACCTCGGTCAGGTAACCCCACGCGGCGGCCCGCGGATTGACGTCGCGCGAGACCGCTTGCGTCACCACGACCACAGGCGCGTTCAGCGCCGTCGCCGGGCAATCGTCACCCGCGGCCGATCCACCCGATGCACTCGGTCCCGCCGCTGACCCCGCCGCCTGGTCTGCGGGCTTGGCTGCGAGCCACTGCGGCACCATCAGGCAACCGCCCGCTGCAGCCGCGTTCCGAAGGAAGACACGCCGTGTGGTGGAACTGCTCATGGAGAACCTCGCTGCCTCGTCATCTGAGGGGTTGTGTGCCGCCCATCACTCCGCTGCCTCGAAGACCTCGCCGGGGATGGAAACGGCCGTTTTCCTACCGGGAGCGTAAACGCATGGACCGTTTTGTCAAGAGCACCAAGCGGCCGAACGACTGGGATCAGAAGGCGACGACGTGAAGACCCTTCCACACCGCTGGAGACGATCGCCGCTCTTCTGCATCCGTTGGTTCGGGCGTCCGACCGACGTTACAGCCCCAGCCATCGCCGAACGGCGACGACGACGGCGGCCAACTGCTCCGCCGACAGCACTCCCAGTTTCCGCACCAATTTGGCGCGCGGGACGGTGACCAAGTTCTGGGCGTCAAATGCCCCAGGCTTCAGAAACCGCACGGACAACGCCACCTCATACTCAGAACCGCGTGGACTGGTCGTGTGCGTAACCAGCGTCACAAGAACGCGATCGTTCTGTCCGGTCGCCGGTACGCTGAGAGCCACACAAGGCCGGGTCTTCGCGGCCAGTCCCAGATCGACGAGCCAGACCTCGCCACGGTTAGGACCGTCCATCTGCCTCCTCCCGAGCGTCCAGTTCGAGAAACAACTCCTCGGCAGCAGCCACCAGCGATTCCTCCGGGACGTCGCCAGACTCGGCCTCGATCACGCGCCGCAGCAGATGCGCAGCAGCTTCGTGCTTTTCAACGTCCGTCAAAGCGTCAAACGTCCAAAGCAATTCCTGTACGGCCTGTGTCATCCCTTAGCCCTCCACGTTTCCATCCCCGAAGTTGATCCTAGCGTGTCGGAAGGCCGCAGTACAGGCCCGACCAGTTGACCGCCCGAACGACACGATTCAACGGGCTGCGGCCAAACGGCTCACCATCAGGACCGATTTCCGGTGGTGAATTGATCGCACCGGCAAGTGGGTTTTCCGGTGTCCGTGTACGCCCCAATCCATACATGGAGCATTCCGAGAACTAGTCCCGGCACATCTGCACATTCCGCGTCGTAATTCATGAATCCTTCGATCCCGTATTTGTTCGGTCGTTTGGATTCGGTTGAGTCGATCCCCGATGAGGCTCCGGAGCCGGGGCAACTCTGGTCGTATCCATTCATGCAGGCAAACCGCCATTCGGCACGAGTAGGTAGGCGATAGTCGTAGTCAGGATCAACTCTGGAAAGCGCTATGCCGAGATCGGATACCTCTCGCCATTCGGACGGGAATCGCCAAATCTCGAGGCCGTCGGCTGGATCACGAAATCCGGTCGGACGAAACCACGGAGCCGGCGGTGCCTACGGGGTTTCTACCGCAGTTCGCAGCCCCAGGCGTATTTTACCGCCGGGCGGGTGCCACGGGAAGCAAGCGAGGGAGCCGTTTTTGGCGGCTCGGCAGGGGGTGGCGGACGCCGATGGGAACGGTCGAAAGGGCGTCCCAGGTGGCCGTGGCGGGGGCGGCGCGGAGTGTCCTCCAACTCGCTGCGGCGAGAGCCAAAGCGGGCCTGCAGAGAACGGCCGGGAGGCGACGAACCGTGGGGAGGAAGCCCGCGGCAAGATTACGACGAGGCTTGCTGGGCCAGATTCCCGACGACCTGGCCCACGCCCTCGTGGTCAAACACCGCCGGCACGCCGCCCGGCGCGGCGAAGAGCGCCACCCCATCCCGAACCGCGAGCGCATCGGGATGGTCCACCTCCAATCGGTCGCCATTCACCATCGCCACCGTAAACGGTCGAAATGGAGTGCGGTGCTTGAACGCGCGGATTGTCCCGTCGAAAGTGTCCCGGTCCATCGTGCACCCCGATCAGCGCCGCTTCCAGGGCGGCCACCAGGAACGTTTGTCTTGTGGAAAGGGCGATGCGCCCTTGAATTTGCCGCTGACCGCGTAGGAAATTGACCCGTCCTCAAATTCAATTATGTGCAAATCCAGGGTCGTCCATCGCGCGGTGTACTGATGGACTGATCGCTGCCGCTTCCCCGTCGCGACGTCGGATGCAGACACCTCCGGGATTTCCATTGCGGCGCAATCGGTCGACCGTTCAGGACTGCCCAGCGCGTGGAGAACGTCTGCCAGTGACTTGGCGCCCGAGAGCAGTTCATTGACCTCGGTTTTTTCTGCGGCGTCAGGCTCTGTGAACAGCGTGTGCCTCTTCGACGGCAGACAACCGCCACAACAAGGGCAGTGATATATCTGGTGCCGCCAGCGGCCGTCGACGCTCTCCAATTGGTATTCGTCGGTCACTTCGTCGAAGACGACTGGATAGCGTTCATCTCGCGCCAGCCTTTCGGGCATGCCGCAACTGCAAGGAACATTCGTGACGGAGCGCAAATTACCGCTCATTTCGACACACTTGCGCCAGAGGCTTGGGACTTTCGCAGCCGCACCATTGACACGTAACGTTGGCGATAACCCAGCGGAAACGGCGCCGCGAACGCAACCATCACTCCAAAACCCAATCGCCGTTTCCGCTCGGGTTCATCGCTTGGTTCCGCATCTTCCGGTTTCATCTGGGAAGACCTCCGGAAATCGACAATCCACCAGTTCCTCGCGCGCTGCAGCAAGTCGCCATCGTCATCTGAGAGCAGGACAATGACGTTGGAGCGAAAACCTGCGTCTTTACCAAGCCGAAGTCCGCCCGCGCTCACCGCCAAGAATCGCCTCGGCGACGGGGTATGCAAAAAGAAGCCAGATTCCTGTGAGACTGCTGATCACGCCGCTGAATGCAAAGAACGGGTGTGCGGCGAGTTGAAAATACGGGCAGCCCAGCCACACAAATGCAACGAAACCAATGCTCCCATACCACGCAATTGGCCAAAGAGGGCATTTGGCCTTCAGTGCTGCATGACGTGCTTTTGTTACGGATGATGGCTTTTCGCCTTCGGCGCAGTTGAGGCCCAGCCGCGTGTACGTAGTGACAAACGGGATGGAGAGGGCAACGGAGATCGCAAACGCAATCGCACTCGCGGATTCTGATCTTACGAACGCAAAAGGAATCGCACGCCACACGAACGTCGCGACGAGCAAGCAGGCGCCATAAGCTAGTACGGCGATACCGTATACCTGTCGCATGGGTAGATCGTCCAGTCGTCGTTGGCTGACAAATGTCGTCAAGACTCGCGAATGCGCCTCGTGGGCACATCACACAGCGTTGTCGATGCGGAACGTTACCGATCACGGGGCGGCGACGAATGACTGTCGACTGCCAATTCGCCCAACTTCGCCGCTCCTGTGCATCGGTTTGATCGTTGTCCCCTGTACCGCGGCCGATTGGATTTCTGCTCCTCGGCTTGGAGACGGTCAACCAATGCGTCGAGCGTTCCGCCAGCGTCTTCTAGCAGTTTCTGTCGGATCGCGTGCAGTTCGTCAAGAATTCGATTTGTCGTCATCGTCTTCGTCTCCGCCAAGGAACTCGGCAGGCGTACAAATCAGTAGCTGTCCGAACCCGCGTTCATCGAGCAAACGGTAAATGCGGGGAAGCTCACGGGCGTTGGCAATGTGTTTGCAGTTCAGCGTCAACAAGCAGTTTCAAACGATCCGCCGTAGCCGATGGATCACCTACGGACGCCTCGTCGATCACAAGTTGCGAAGTCACAAGCTCGAATTTGGGGCGTTCGAGTGCCCACCACTGCCGAGCTTGATGTTGAAGTGCTGCGACCCGGATGTCGGAACTCGGCCACGCTGAGGCATGGCTGA
>CAYUFW010000154.1:4593-18477 GCA_964443915.1 uncultured Pirellulaceae bacterium | reverse complement strand
ATTCCGGATGAAGCGCCGCGGATCGACGTGCGGCTGAAGCGGATCGGCACCGCCGTGACGCCGGACGTGATGATCCCCGCCCAAGGGACGATCTCGGACGACTACGGCGTCGCCAAAGCTTGGTTCGACGTAATCCTGACGCACGCCACCGTGGCCGAAAACGAGCAAAAGGACGAGCCGCTGGCGCAGGAGTTCCCGCTCGTCAAGGGCGACCAAGTCGAGGCGGTGTTTGACTTCCGTACGCTGCGGTCGCAGGCCGACAAGGTCGAATTGGAGCCCAAGGACAAACTGGCGCTGGCGATCCGCGCGGCCGACAAGTACGGTCTGGGCGACGGGCCCAACGTCGGCAGCGGCGACCGCTACCAGTTGGACGTCGTGACGCCGGAGACACTGCTCGCGATGCTGGAAGCCCGCGAAATCGGACTTCGCCGCCGCTTCGAGCAGATCGTCCAGGAAATGACGCAGGCCCGCGACATGCTCAACCGCGTCCAGACGCCCGCCAAGACCGAGGGCGCTGAACCGGGAGATGCCGAGCGTCCGGGCCGCGAGCCGGGGGACAAGGCAGTGGACGAGCAGAAGGCGGCCGAACGGGCCCAGTCGTTGCGGCTGCTTCGCGTCCAACAAGCACTCCAGCAGACGCGCAAGTCGTCGCAGGAGTTGTTGGGCGTGGCCGCCGGTTTCTACGACATCCGCGAAGAATTGATCAATAACCGCGTGGATACGGAAGACCGCAAGAAGCGTCTCAAAGAGCAGATCGCGGACCCGATGCAGTTGATCGGCGAGACCATGTTCACGGAACTGGAGCGTCGCGAACTGGTTCTGGAAAAGCTCCTGTTGGACGATCTGGCCGCGAAAAAGTACGATTTAGAGAGTGGTCGGCAGGAATCGGCCGCGGCGGTGAATCAGGCCAACGACGTGCTGGCAGAAATGGAAAAAATCCTCCAACAAATGCTGGACTTGGAGACCTTCAACGAACTTCTGGACATCGTCCGCCAATTAATGGATGACCAGCAGCGGGTGATGGGCGACACGCAGAAGACCCATAACGAATTGCAGAAGAACTTGCTGCGCGACTTGGAGTAGATCGGTGGAATGAAGACTCTACGAAAGCGAATGTGGTTCGCCGTCCTGGTCTGCCTGGCCTGGGGTCCGCCTGCGCCGGCCGCCGATGAAACTCTGCCGGCGGCGGAGGCCAAGCCGTCGGTCGCTGCCGACGTCAAGCAACTGGCGATTCACCAAGGGGCCATCGCGGACAAGTACTCCAAGCTGGAGAAGTTGTTGGAGGACATGGCCCGCATCGAAGCGGTGAACGACCCGCGCCGCGCAGCGCTGCTGATGAAGGCGCTGGAGTTGTCCAAAGAGAACCTGACCGGCGTCAAGCTGAACAAGTGCGTCACGTCGCTGGAGCAGTTCGAGGCGAAGAACAAAGCGGAACGCGAGAGCCTGCTGGGCCTGCAGCGCGAAGCTCATCAGGACATCAAAGCCTTGCTGGACATGCTGTTGAGCGAAAATCGCTCCGACCGCCTGAAACGCGAACAGGATCGGCTCCGCGAGTACATCAAGGAAGTGGAACGCATCCTGCGGCTGCAGAAAAGCGTCCAAGGCCGCACCGAAGGCGGCGCCGAACAGAGCGAACTCGCTAAGGACCAGGGCAAAGTGGCGGATCGCACCGGCGAACTCGCCAAACAGATCCGCGACAACGAAGAAGGCGGCGATCAGAAACAGACCGACGCTCAGTCCGGCTCGCAGGGACAAGGTCAGCCAGGAAGTCAGGGCGAAGGCAAGCCCACCGAGCAGCCGAAACCCGAAACTCAAGGCAAGGGAAAGAGTCAGGGCAAGGAGCAAGGCCAAGGAAAGGACCAGGACCCAAAAGAGGATTCGGCACAAAGCAAGGAGCCCGGCCAGAGCAAGGAAGCTGGCCAAGGCAAGGACCAAGGCCAATCGAAAGACGGCGGTCAGAAGCAGGAGTCGGGACAGCCAAGTGACGGACAGAGTCAGGGACAGAAGCAAAAGAGCCAGGGCCAGGGCCAAGGCAAGCAGGGGCAAGGACAAGGCCAGGACCAGAACCAGCAGGACCAGCCAGAGGGTCAGCAGCCGCAGGACGAAGGCAACCCGGCTCGCAAGCGCCTCGAGGCCGCGCAAGAGCGGATGCGCGAGGCGCAGAAACGGCTCGACGAAGCGCAGCGGAAAGACGCCGTCGCCGAACAGGAGAAAGCCAAAGAAGAATTGGAGAAAGCCAAGGCGGAGTTGGAACGTATCCTGCGGCAGATGCGCGAGGAGGAGGTCGAGCGGGTGTTGGCGTTGCTCGAAAGCCGTTTCCGTAAAATGCTGGAAATCCAAGTGCGGATCTACGAGGAAACGGTCCGGCTGGACAAGGTCCCCGAAGCCGAACGCGACTTGAAGATTCCGATTCCCGCCGGCAAGCTGGCGGCCGACGAACGCAAACTGGTGGTCGAAGCCGACAAGGCGCTGAATTTGCTGCTCGAGGAAGGCTCGTCCGTGGCCTTTCCGGAGACGGTCAGCCAGATGCGGGACGACATGCAGCAAGTCTCCGACCGGCTGGACGCCGCCAAGGTGGAGAGCATCACGCAGGGCATCGAGCAGGACATCATCGCCGCGCTGCAGGAAATGATCGAGGCGCTGCAGAAGGCCCAGAAGGACCGGGAGAAGGAGAAGCAGCAACAGCGGGCTCGACCGGGCGAACCGGAAGACATGCCGCTGGTCGACGCCATCGCCGAGTTGAAGATGATCCGGGCGCTGCAGATGCGCGTCAACACGCGCACCCAACGCTACGCCCGGCTGCTGAAGGACGCGGAGGACCCCGTCGGCCAGGCGACCGATCAGGATCTGCGCGAGGCGCTGGGCAAGTTGGCCGAGCGCCAGGAGACGATCTACCGCCTGACACGCGATATCGTTTTGGGAAAGAACAAGTAAAGCTTGAGGATTGTGATACAGCTGTGGGAAATTCGGACACGATGAACACGAGACAGGCTGTGGCCCGCGGGCCGCATGAGGCGTTCACGCTGATGTCAGCATACCGGTTCTTCGTCTTGATGCTGGCCATCGCCGTCGCGCCGTTGCGGGCCGACGACGAGCTGCAGAAACGCGCCACTTGGCAGCAGCCCTCGGTGGCAGAGGTCAAAGCCACCGTCGAGCAGTGGCTCTCGGGGCAGAAACTGGACGACGTCGCCAAATCGAAAGCTGCCGCGCTATGGGCCGAGGATCAACTGCCGGCCGTCAGCGCCGATATCCTCGACCGGTTGGCGGAGACCGTGGCCCTGGCCGACCCGGCCACACGCGATTTCGTGGCCCTGTGCCGCGGGGGGCAGCCGCCGCTGGTCCTGACCGCGTTCGCAGCGCTACAGGACACGGCCCGGCCGCCGCTGGTGAGGAACAATCTGCGGTTGCTGTACGGCCGCTGGCTGGCGCAGCACGAGTTGTATGACGAAGCCCTGCAGCAACTTGACGGCCTGCAGCCGGCGGACGTCGTCGATCCGGCGACGCTGCTGTTCTACCAGGGCGTCTGCCACCATCGGCTACTGCAGAAGGAGCCTTGTTTGGCGGCGCTTTCCCGCTTGCAGGAAAACAAGGGCAAGATTCCGAAACGCTTCGAGGTGCTGGCGGGACTGATGGAGGCGGACCTCAGACCGCTCAAGACCGACTCGCTGGACGAAATCTCCCGCATGATGGACGACATCGAACGGCGTTTGGGTTTCGGCCGCGCCGGCAAGCGGGTGCGGAAGGAGGAAGACGATGTGATCGCCAAGCTGGACAAGATGATCGAGGAATTGGAAAAGCAGGCCCAGCAGCAGTCGTCCGCCAGCAGCCGAGGCGGCAAGCAGCCCAGTCAGCCCATGCAAGACAGCATGCCGGGCGGCGGCTCGGGTCCCGGCGAAGTCGACCAGCGCCGCACGGGCATTCAGTCCGGCTGGGGCAACCTGCCGCCCAAGCAGCGGGAAGAGGCGCTACAGCAGATCAGCAAGGGCCTCCCGTCGCACTACCGCGAGGTGATCGAAGAGTACTTCCGCAAGCTGGCCCGCGAGGGCGGCAATTGAACACACCAAAGGGGCTCAGAGGTACAGAATTCAGTTTTGGCCGAGCGACGTCGTTCCAAATGGCCAGGCTTTGCATCGGCCAAAACTGAATTCTGTACGTCTGAGCCCGGCAACTACGAAAGACGCGAATGCACGTTTTGTCTCTGATCACGCTGATTGTCCTGAGCACGGTCCCCGTGGAGGTTCGCCCCTTGGCCGGACCGTCCGTCCGCGGCGAACTGGTGGAACTCTCTGCCGACGCCGTTGTCGTCCAAACGGAAGCCGGCCCGCAGAAGCTGGATTTGGCCAGCTTGTGGGAGTTGACGGCGGCTCCGACGGCGATCCCGGCCGACCGGCCCGTCACCGTATGGGTCGAACTAATGGACGCCTCGCTGATCCGTGGCGAGGCATACACCGCGACAGCCGGCACGGCAACCGTCCGGACGCTCGCCGGCCAGCCGCTATCGCTTCGGACCGCCGCGATCCGCGCGGTGCGGTTCCGCGACTATGTCTCCGCGCCCCAGTTGGCCCAACGTTGGCAGGAGATCTCAGCGGCCAAGGCCACGGGCGATTCACTCGTAATCCGCCGCGGCGAGACCCTCGATCAGCTGACCGGCGCCATCCGCGACGTCACGGACGAGGCCGTGCAGTTCGAGTCGGACGGGGAGAGCGTCCAGGCGAAACGGACGAAGCTGGAGGGGCTGCTGTACTATCACCCTGCCGCTGGTGAGTTGCCGCGGAGGTCGGCCCAAGTCACGGACGCTTCCGGGTCGCAGTGGAGCGTCAAATCGCTGCGCAAGATGGGCGAGCAGTTGGAGCTCGTGACGGTCGCAGGCGTGACTGTTTCGCTGCCCCTGGCGCAACTCAAGTGGATTGACTTCTCCAGCGGAAACAGCCAGTGGCTGGACGCTCTGGAACCGGAGTCGGTCGCGTGGCGTCCTTTCATTCACACCAGGCTGCCCAACGAGATGGTGGCTCGTTTGTTCGAACCCCGCGGACCGGCGACGCCGGGAGGCCATCCCTTGCTGCTGGCCGGTCAAGAGTACGAACGCGGCCTGGCCGTCCACAGCCGCACCGAACTGGTTTACCGGCTGACCGGCGACTTCCGCCAATTCCTGGCCGTGGTGGGAATCGACGACCGCGTCCGGCCCGCCGGGAACGTCCGGCTGGTGATCAGCGGCGACGAGCGGGAGCTGTTTGCCCAGACGATCACGGGCAGCGACGAGCCGCTGGCACTGAACGTCGACATCACGGGCGTCAAACGGCTGAGGATCCTCGTCGATTTCGGCGAACAACTGGATCTGGCCGACTGTCTCGACCTGTGCGACGCGAGGATCACGAAATGAGCATCCTCCCTGTCGTGTGCGGTCTCTGTCTCTGCCTCGTCGGCTTCGCGACCGGTTCGGTCCGCGCTGCGGTGCCCGATCCGGTGCCCGAGGCCGTGCTGCAAGCCGAGCAAGCGCGGATCGCCGCCGTGGCCAAAGGCGTGAAAGCCGCCGTCTCCGTGTTTGCCAACGATGGGCAAGGCGGCGGATCGGGCGTCGTGATCACACCCGACGGCTACGCGCTGTCCAACTTCCACGTCACCAAGCCGGCCGGCCAGTGGATGCAGTGCGGCATGGCCGACGGGCAACTGTACGATGCGGTCCTCGTCGGTCTCGATCCGACCGGCGACGTGGCGCTCATCAAGCTGCAGGGCCGCGACGACTTCCCCTGTGCGGAACTGGGCGACAGCGACGCCGTCCGCGTCGGCGACTGGTGTTTCGCCGTCGGCAATCCGTTCCTGCTGGCGACCGATTTCCAGCCGACCGTGACGTATGGACTGGTTTCCGGAGTGCATCGCTACCAGTACCCCGCCGGCACGCTGCTGGAATACGCCGACTGCATCCAAACCGACGCCTCGATCAACCCCGGCAACTCGGGCGGGCCCCTGTTCAACGCCGCCGGGCAACTGATCGGCATCAACGGCCGCGGCTCGTTTGAGAAACGGGGCCGCGTCAACGTGGGTGTCGGCTACGCCATCTCGATCAACCAGATCAAGAATTTCCTCGGCTACCTTCGCAGCGGCCGCATCGTCGATCACGCCACACTGGGCGCCACCGTGTCCCGCGACGAGGACGGGCGCATCGTGGTGACGGACATCCTGGACACCTGCGACGCTTATCGCCGCGGTCTGCGGTACGGCGACGAACTCGTCTCGTTCGCGGGACGGCCGATCACGACGGTGAACGGCTTCAAGAACGTGCTCGGCATCTTCCCCAAAGGCTGGCGCGTGCCGCTTAGCTACCGCCGCGACGGCGAGCGCCGCGATGTGTTTGTGCGGCTGATGGGCGTCCATGGGACCGAGGAGCTGTTGCGCAAAGCCGAAGGAGCGCTGCCCGTCGAAGAAGAACCCATGCCGAAACCGATGCCCAAAGACGAGAAGCCGGGCGAGGGAGGCAAACCGAAGCCGAAACCGGGGGGCGAACAAGGCAAGGAAGCTCCAGGAGGGCAGCCCAAACCGCCGCGCATCGTGCCGCTGGAAAAAGTGCGTCGCCAAGAGCCCACGCCAAAGCACCTGGAGAAGTTGATCGTCAAGCGGCCGGGCTACGCCAACTACTACTTCAACGAATTGAACCGCGACCGCGTGTGGAAGGCACTGCTGGCCCACGGCGACTTTTCTGCGTTGGCCGGGACGTGGAAGCTGGCCGGCACCGACGCCGCCGGCAACAAGCTCGAGATCGTTCTGGCGGGCGACAAAGCCAGCGGCCGTTTTGCAGGCAAGCCGGTGGAAGTCGATCCCGCACGCGACTTGGACGCACAACTGGCGCCGGACGGCAGCGGCGGGTTGCTGGTCGCCTTGCACCTGTGGCAACGCTTGCTCCGCTTGGGCCCGAAGCAATTCGGCGACGTGTACTACCTGGGCACCGTGCCCGTCCCCGACCGGGCCGGCCTGCATGACGCCCTGATCGCCACCCACAACGTGGTCGAAGCCCGTTTCCTGTTCGATCCCGCGAACGGCCAACTGGCCGGCATGGAGATGTTTCCCGACGCTCAAGTTGACCCTTGCGAGATTTACTTCGACGACTACCGGTCCGTGGACGGACGCCAGGTGCCCCACGCGTTGCTGGTCCGCCACGGCGACACGGTTTTCGCCCAGATCAAGCTGGAATCCGTCGAGTTGGCCGCCAAGTAGGACAGGCTTTCCAGCCTGTCATGAATCCGACATGAGACCCCCACCCACACAAAACGCACGCCGCAGACTCCGGCCGCTCCCGCTGGCCGCGCTCCTGCTGGCGTGTCTTGCCGCCTTCCTGCGGCCCGCGCCGATTGGTGTCTGCCGCGCCGCCGACGGCACCTTCATCGACACCGTCGCCGCCGTCCAGCCCAAGATGGTGAAGATCTACGGCGCCGGCGGCCTGCAGGGCCTGGAAGCCTATCAGAGTGGCTTTCTGATTTCGCCCACGGGGCACGTGCTGACGGTCTGGAGTTACGTACTGGATACCGACAACGTCGTGGTCACGCTGGACGACGGCCGAAAATTCCCGGCCCAATTGATCGGAGCCGATCCGCGCCGCGAGATCGCCGTGCTCAAGATCGAAGCGGACAGCCTGCCGCATTTCCGCTTGAGCGACGGAGTCGAACTCTCGGTCGGCGACCGCGTTCTGGCGTTCAGCAATCTGTTCGGCGTCGCCGCCGGTGACGAAGACGCCAGCGTCCTGCACGGCTGCGTCTCGGCCAAGACCCAGCTGGCAGCGCGTCGCGGCGCCTTCGAGACCCCCTACGACGGCCCGGTGTACGTGGTCGACGCCATGACCAACAACCCCGGCTCGGCCGGCGGCGCGCTGACCGACCGCCGCGGCAATCTGGTCGGGATCCTGGGCAAGGAACTCCGCAACGCCCTGAACAACACGTGGCTGAACTACGCGATTCCCGCCGCCGAGTTGCTGACGCCGGTGGACGACATTTTGGCCGGCAAAACGCTGCCGCGTAAAGTCGATGAGTCGGCCAAGAAACCGGCCCAGCCGTGGACCCTGGCGCGGGCCGGCCTGCGGCTGGTGCCCGACGTGCTGTCCCGCACGCCCCCGTTCATCGACGCCGTGGCCCCCGCGTCTCCGGCCGCGCGGGCCAAGCTGCAGCCGGACGACTTGATCCTGTTCGTCAACAACGCCGTCGTCGCTTCCTATGCCAGCGTTGTTGAAACCCTGTCGCTGATCGACCACATCGACCCCGTCCGTCTGACCGTCCAACGCGGCCAGCAACTGGTCGACGTGGTCCTGGAAGCCAAGGAGTAAGCCTGCTCCCCACCGACCCCGTGTCGGTGGAAGCATGATTGACAGCTATGCCCCACACTCGACGCAGCTACAGCTACAGCTTCGCCTCTGCACTCTGCTTCACCAGTCTGCTCCTGGCGCCATCCGCGCCCGCCGCCCAGGACGACCTCGTCGCCCTGGAAGAGCAAGCCGTCAAGGCCGCCGTCGCCAAGATCGCGCCGTCGGTGCTGCGGATCGAAACGGTCGGCGGCTTGGAACGCGTCGAACGCGTCCTGGTCGGCACCGGCGCGACAACGGGCCTGGCCGTGTCCCCCGACGGCTACGTCATTTCCAGCGCCTTCAACTTCATCCAGCAGCCGTCGTCCATCCTGGTCACGTTTCCCAGCGGCAAGCGGGCAACCGCCCAGATCGTCGCCCGCGACCGCAGCCGTATGTTGGTGCTGCTGAAGGTCGCCAGCGACGAACCGCTGGCCGTTCCCGACTTCGTGCCCCGCGAGGAGATGACGGTCGGCCAGTGGACCATCGCCGTAGGCCGCACGTTCGAGCAGGAACAACCAAACGTCTCGGTGGGCATCCTCAGCGCCACCAGCCGCATCTGGGGCAAAGCGATCCAGACCGACGCCAAGATCTCACCCAGCAACTATGGCGGCCCCCTGATCGACATCCGCGGCCGCGTGTTGGGCGTACTTGTGCCTCTGTCCCCGCAGCAACGGGACGAAGTGGCAGGCGCCGAGTGGTACGATTCGGGCATCGGCTTTGCGATCCCGCTGGCCGACGTCGTGCGGCATCTGGATCAATTGAAACGCGGCGAGGAACTCCATCCCGGCCTGCTGGGGATCACACTCAAGGGAAACGACATCTACGCCGATCCGCCGGACATCGCCACGTGCCAGCCCAAATCGCCCGCCAAGAAAGCCGGGCTGCAAGCCGGCGACCGCATCGTCGAGGTGGATGGCATCAAGATCGCGCGGCAGACGCAGTTGCGGCACGCCCTGGGACCGCGATACGCGGGCGACCAACTGAAGCTGGTGGTCCTGCGCGGCGACCAGCGCGTCGAAGTTGTCGTCGAGTTGGCCGACAAGCTGGAACCGTACGAGAACCCCTTCCTCGGCCTCCTCCCCGACCGCTCGCCAGCGGACAAGCCGGGCGTCACCGTCCGCTACGTGTACCCCGGCAGCCCCGCGGCAGAAGCCGGCATTCGCGTCCAAGACCGGCTGGTCCGATTGGCGGGCAGACCCGTCACGGATTTGGCTTCGGCGTGGGAAATCTTGGGCAATTACGAACCCAAGCAGAAGATCAAGGTGGCCCTCGAACGCGGAGCCGAGACGAACGAATTCGAGTTCGAACTGGCAAGTTTGCCGACGGCCATCCCGGAAAACTTGCCGGCTGCCCGCAAGCCCATCGAGGCCCCTGCCGCTCAGCGGCCGCCGGTCGGCGAAGTGAACGTCAAGCTGCCCGAAGAGACGAATGAGTGCTTTGCCTACGTGCCCGACAACTATCATTCGGATGTGGCGTACGGGATCGTGATGTGGCTGCACGAGCCGGGCGGCGTCGACCGCGCCAAGCTGATCGAAGCCTGGCGAGACCTCTGCCGCGCCAACGATTTGATCCTCCTCGTCCCGCAGTCGGCCGACCCGAAACGCTGGCTGCCGACCGAACTCGACTTCATCCGCAAGACGCTGGACGAAGTGATCTCCAAGTACAAGATTGACCGCACACGGATTGTGGCCTGCGGCCATCAGACGGGCGGCGCGATGGCGCTGCTGACCGCGTTCTCGCAGCGCAGCCTGATCCGCGCGGCCGCGGTCACCGACACCGTCTTGCCCGGCCGGGTCCAAGTCCCTGCCAACGATCCGATTGAACGCCTGACCTTGCTCCTGACCGTAGCAGAAAAGTTCGACGGCGCGGATCGCCTCGCGGAGCAGGTCAAGCGTCTGCAAGAGATGAAGTACCCCGTGATCCTGCGGAAACACCCGGGCGATCCCCGTCCCTTGGACGACAAGGAGCGTGCCGAACTGGTCCGCTGGATCGACACCTTGGACCGCTTGTGAAATCGAACACCGTGCGCGGGCTGCCCGCGGCTCGTAGTTGGCATCAGGAGGTCGTCGTATGATCAAGAGGGCTGGCCCAGCGGCCTCGAGCGCGGCCAAGGACTTGGCCGCGAAGGTCACCGGGACCTATTCGACAATCCTGGCGGATCCGCCCTGGCGATTCGACAACCGCACCGGGAAGATGGCGCCCGAACACCAGCGGCTTCTGCGATACCCGACGATGACGCTTGAGGAAATCTTCGAGATTCCGGTGGCGTCGGTCGCCGCACCGAACTGCCACCTTTACTTGTGGGTTCCTAACGCGCTGTTGGCCGAGGGTCTGGAGGTGATGCGACGATGGGGGTTCACGTACAAGACGAACCTTGTCTGGTACAAGGTGCGTCGAGACGGGGGCCCCGACGGGAGAGGTGTCGGATTCTATTTCCGGAACGTGACGGAACTGGTCTTGTTCGGTGTGCGTGGCTCCATGCGAACTCTGCCGCCAGGCCGGCGGCAGACGAACGTCATCGTCAGGCGCAAGAGGGAGCACTCTCGCAAGCCCGACGAAATCTATGACATTGTCGAAGCGTGTTCTCCGGGTCCCTACTTGGAGCTGTTCGCTCGTTTCCGGCGCCCCGGCTGGTCGCAGTGGGGCAACGAGGATGTCGAGGAGAATTCCCACCGCGGTGTAGCCCGCCGGAAAGGTCACGTCGATCCGCAGCTCGGCCTTGTCGAGCCTCCGCGGGGATATCGCTGCCGAAAGTCCGTGCGCTAGGGAGGCCCGAGACGCCCCAACGGCACTCACCAAATCATGATTTCCCACTCGACCAAACCACCTCGAAAACGGCTTCCCAAGCAGTTGGCGGTCATCAACGCCGATACGTGTACCGGCTGCGAAGCGTGCATCGAAGTCTGTCCCGTGGACTGTATCGAACTGCGGCAATTCGACCTGGGAGTCAAGGGCACGCAAGCCTGGTGCGAGGTGGACCTGGAACGCTGCATCGGCTGCGGGCTCTGTATCCGCCTGCCCAAAAAGGACAAGTCCGACGCCTACGTCCAACTCGTATGCCCCTGGGAGGCAATCGAAATGGTGCCCGTCGACCAGGCCGTACAGCTCGTCGCCCAAATCGGCGGTCCGCGCGAATACCTCGAGCGGCACCACGACCGCCAGCTGGAAATCGCCCGCCGACTGGCGGAATCAAAGAGGAAGGGGATTCCCACCGAAACCTGACCTTCGCGCAGCCTCTCCGATACTCTCGCCCGGTTTATTCGCAACCATCCGATGGAAGGCTGGATTCTGGTATTCGTGGTGGGAAGGGAGCCGTTGCCGAACCGTCACCGAGCGAAACGCAGAAAACGGTTTCCGGGAAAGAGCCCGCCCCGCCTGCCGCGGAGCCAATCCCGGCGGCGAATCCTGAGCCGGCTCTGCAACAGCCGCCCATGCTGCCGGAGAACGCACCGGAGAAGTTACCACCTACCCCGCCGGTTGCCGAAACAGCCGAGCAGGCGGAACAGCGACTCAACGCGGAACTGGAGCGGGCTTCGACCGCCGCGGAGCGACAGCGCATCGGACGAGAGGCCCTGATGTTCGCGGACAAGGCGATTCTCGATTCGCAGGCCGAGTTGGCCAGTCGGCTGGCCAGACTCGCCTTGAGGGCGGCGAGAGACTCCGAGTCGCCTGACCTTGTCACCGACGCTACGCTGCTGATGAGCGAACTGGCGACGGGCATTTCGGACGGTCTGAGAGACAAGGCCAAACAGCGGCGCGAGAAGCAATAACGCAGGTCGTTCTCGCCGCGCCCCGGCGAATTGGAAGACGAGATTTCGCAGATGGCCAAGAGAAAGAAACGCGAGCAGGACAGCGATTACGACGGGGCTTGGAAGGAAGCATTCCGGCTATATCTGTATCTGCTGCTGAAGGTGTACTTCCCGGCGATGCATGCGGCGATTGACTGGAGCGTCGAGCCGACGTGGTGCGACAAAGAACTCAGCCGCGTGGTGCCGAAAGCCAAACGGCGGAATCAGCCGGTGGATGTGCTGGTCAGGGTCCGGCTGCTGTCCGGCGAGGAGCAACTGATCCTGCTGCACGTGGAAATCCAAAGTTCGCCGGAGGCAGGTTTTGAACGCCGCATCGCGCGCTACCACAGCGGCTTGTTTTGGAGCTACGACCAGCGGGTTGTCACGCTGGTCGTGCTGGCCGACCTAAATGAGGATTGGCGGCCTGGCAAAGACGTGTTCCGCGTGGCCGATTTCGAGAGCCGGTTGCGGTTCCCGACCTGCAAACTGATCGATCGGCTGGAAACCGAGTGGCGCGACGATCACTCGCTGCCCGTCCAGCTGGCTCGCGCCCAGATTGAGGCCCTGCGGACCGCCAGTGATCCGGGGGGCCGGTATCGGGCGAAGTGGCGGCTGGTTCGCAAACTGTACGAGTTGGGCTATAATGCAGAGGAACTGCGGGAGATCTTCCGGCTGATCGACTGGATGATGCACCTGACTGAAGCTTTGAGTCTGCAATTTGAGCAAGATCTTCGGGACCTGGAGGAGAGCTTGAACATGCCGTACGTCACATCGGTGGAACGAATTGCCGAAGCGCGAGGGCGAGTTAGCCTGCTGTTGAGGCTGCTGGTCAAGGTCTGTGGCTCTCTGCCAGAGGACGTCGCGGATCGCGTTCGCGACCTGCCGTCCCAGCAGATCGAGGAATTGGGCGAGGCCCTGCTTGATTTCCGGTCGCTGGCGGATTTGCAGAACTGGCTCGCGTTGAACGATGACTCGACGCAGTGAACTTCCACAGGAACGGTGCTCATGGCAGTAGAATTGCTGATCCTGTCCGGCTCGCGGTTGGGCGAGCGGCTGAAATTCACGCACGAGGCGATTTCCATCGGCGGCGGCAAGCATTGGGATGTGTGTTTCGACGCGAAACACGACCCCAGAGCGAAAGGCAAACGCGCGCGGATCCTGGCCGACCAATTCGGCTGGCGGATTCACAACGACGGGGCAGGCGTGTGGATCATCAACCAGGACCTGCTGCCGACGACCGGCGCGTATCCGTTGCGAGCCGGCGACATCGTACGGCTGTCCGAGTTCGGGCCGGATGTGCGGTTCATGATTCTGCCGGATGAAGAGCACGCGGCCACGAAGGCGTAGAAACAGTCGTTGCGCACGCGCTCCCCATTGGGGCGCGGTTAAACGGTTTGAGTGAGGACCAGCATGAGCCCATCCCATCCGCCCAAGGGCGGCCAACCGCGGCAGCCGACGCCCGTGGGGATCGATCTGGGGACGACGTACTCGCTGATCGCGCATCCGGACCCGCAGGGCCGGCCGGTGTCGATCCCAAACGGGTTGGGCGAGGTGCTGACGCCCAGCGCCGTGTTGTTCGACGACGACGAAGTGGTAGTCGGCCGCCAGGCAGTCAAGGCGTCGATCCTCTCGGCGGACCGCTTTGCCGACTGCTTCAAACGCGACATGGGGCGCGACGCTTACCACCGCGCGATCCGCGGCCAGGCGGTGCCGCCCGAAGTGCTCAGCGCCTTCGTCTTGGCTCAACTGAAACACGACGCCGAGCGCCGC
>CAYUFW010000154.1:0-4583 GCA_964443915.1 uncultured Pirellulaceae bacterium | reverse complement strand
CAAGGCCACGCAGGACGCCGGACGTTTGGCCGGACTCGAGGTACTGGACATCATCAACGAACCGACGGCGGCCGCCCTGGCCTACGGCTACCAGCAGGGCCTCGTTCAGCCGGATCAGGACGGCTTTCAAGGCGGCCCGCGGCGGGTGTTGGTGTACGACCTGGGCGGCGGGACCTTCGACGTCACGATTCTGGAAGTCGAAGGCCGCCAGTTTCGGGCATTGGCCACCGACGGCGACGTGCGGCTGGGCGGCCGGGATTTCGACGAACGGCTGGTCGAACACATCGCGGAGCAGTGCCGGCAGATTCACGGACTGGACCCGCGGGCCGACCCGAACGACGCGATCCAGCTGTGGCTGGAAGCCCAGGACTGCAAGCACGCGATCTCGCAACTGTCCAAGACGCCGGTGGTCTGCAACTTCGGCGGCCTGCGTGCCCGGCTGGAAGTCACTCGGCAGCAGTTCGAGGAAATGACCCGCGACCTGCTCGACCGCACCGAGACCACGACGAAGCTGGTCGTCCGCGACGCGGGCTTGGACTGGGGCCAGATCGACACCGTCCTGCTGGTCGGCGGGGCCTCGCGGATGCCGATGGTCCAGGAGATGCTGCAGCGCGTGACGGGCAAGACGCCCGATGCCGCCACGTCGCCGGACGAAGCCGTGGCGCACGGGGCGGCACTGTACGCCGCCATGCTGGCACGGGAGAAGGGCGAAGCCCCGGCGCCGGTTTGCCAGCTGATCAACGTCAACTCGCACAGCCTGGGCGTCGTGGGCATCGAACCCAAGACGCGGCGGCGAGTCGTGAAGATCGTGATTCCCAAGAACACGCCGCTGCCCAGCCGCGTGGAGCGGACGTTCGTCACCGAACGCGACGACCAGCGGAACGTCAAGGTGCCGATTGTCGAGGGCGAGAGTCACGATCCGGAAGAGTGCATTTCGCTGGGCGAGTGTACGGTCCGCGACTTGCCGCAGGGGCTCGTCAAGGGCACCGCGGTCAAAGTCGAATTGAGCTACGCCGCCAACGGGCGCATCTCGGTCTCGGCCCGCGTCGCCCGGACGCGGCAGTCGGCGCACGTCGAACTCGACCGCCACCAGGCCCGCCGCCTGGGCGACTTGAACACCTGGAGCAGCCGCCTGCGCGGCGCCGAGGGCGGCGGAGTGGTCGTCGTGGACGAAGGCGAACAGGGCCCCGAGGTCAATCTGACTGACCACGGCAGCGTTCTGCGGCGACTGGACTTCGTCTGGACCAGCGTGGGCCGAGCGGCCTTGGACCAGAAGCTTCCCAAGCCGGCCTTGCGCAGCCAGCAGGCGGCCCGCGATGCCGGGCAGCAATTGCGCGTGCTGGACCGCAGGCTGCAGGACCAGCAGCAGCGGCGGAAGAAGGCGTCGGACGCGACCGAAGCGATGCGATTGGATTCGACGCTGGCTGCCGTCCGTACCGCGCACGAGCAGCAGAAGCGGCTGGCGGATTTCGCCACCCTCGTTCTGGGCCGGGATTGCCTGCAGGCGGGTTTCGTTCCCGAGGGCTGCCAGTCGCTAAAGGACGAAGCCGACGAGTTGTGCAAGACGCTGCCAAGCTAGGGGCGTTCGCGAACGTGGCGTAAGCTTCCAGCTTGCGGCAGAGAGTGGCATCGCAAGCTCGAAGCTTACGCCACTACGTCCTCGCATCGCCGATCTGCCGTTGGGCCAGCGCGATGGCGCCGAGCACGCCGGAGCGGTTGCCCAAGCCCGGCGGGACGATGTACTGGTCGATCTTCGCCAGAATCGCTTCCGCACGGATATAGTCCGCCAACAGTTCGCGGACCTTGGCTCGGATCAGCGGAAACAGCTGCGATTGATCCATGACTCCGCCGCCCAGGATGATCCGCTGCGGCGAAAGCGTGCAGATGAAGTTGACCAGCGCCAGGGCGAGGTACTGAGATTCCAGCACCCAGGCCGGATGATCCGGCTCCAGTTCGGTCGCGGGTCGCCCCCAGCGGCTTTCGATGGCCGGGCCGGACGCGAGCCCTTCCAAGCAGTCGCCGTGAAAGGGGCAAGCGCCGGCAAACGGGTCCGCCGTCCGATCGTGCGGCAGGCGGATGTGTCCCATCTCGGGATGGACCAAGCCGTGCATCAGCTGGCCGCCGACCAGCCCTCCGCCGCCGATGCCGGTGCCGATCGTCAGGTACAGGAATGTATCCAGCCCCCGTGCAGCGCCCCAGGCGGCTTCGCCCAACGCGGCCACATTCACGTCCGTGTCGAAGCCGACCGGCAAGCCCAGCTCGCGCCGCAGCACGCCCGCAAATTCGGTGTCTCGCCAGCCCGGCTTGGGCGTGGACGTGATGTAGCCGAACGTCGGCGAGGCGGGATTCGGGTCAACCGGTCCAAACGACGCAACGCCGATGGCCGCCAACTTGCCGAAACGGGCCTCCGCGTGGCGAAAGAAGTCGACGGAGCGCGAAATCGTTTCGCCCGGTGTCGTCGTGAGAAACCGAATCTCGTCGCGGAAGTCGTCCGGCCCGGTTCCCACCGCACAAACGAATTTGGTGCCGCCCGCTTCGATACCGCCGACCAGTGCGTTCATGATTTGCAGTTCGCTCCGAAGTAGAAGGAGAACGGAATTGGATTGCGACCTCTTGTAGGACGGATTGGCAATCCGTTCCACTTTGGATGCGGCCCTAACGCCGGTCGTTTAACCGCGACCCAACGGGGAGCGCGGGGGGCGAGACGGCACGTCGAATCTCGGGCCGCGCGCTCCCCGTTGGGTCGCGGTTAAACGAGCCCACGCCGCTGCATGGATGATAAGATGAAGGACAAAATACTGGGTGTCAACGGCGAGTTCGGACGCCTTCGGGCGGTCGGGCAGTCCAACTGCCGTTTCTCCCGTTTGTCAAAACGCCTGAACCGTGTACAATTCTTCGCTTTGCGTCCACGACACTCGAGAGACCGCACGTCATGCCACGCTACAATCCCGCGCTGATCGAACCGAAATGGCAGAAATACTGGGAGAGACACCAGACGTTCAAGGCGCCCGACCTGCCGAGCGGGCCGAAGCTGTACGTGCTGGACATGTTCCCCTATCCCAGCGGCGACGGGCTGCACGTGGGCCATCCGGAGGGCTATACGGCGACCGATATCGTGTGCCGGTTCGAGCGGATGCGGGGCAAGTCGGTGCTGCACCCGATGGGGTTCGACGCCTTCGGACTGCCCGCCGAAGAGCACGCGATCAAGACGAACACGCCGCCGCGCGAGTCCACGGAACGCAACATCGCCAACTTTCGCCGTCAGTTGAAGATGCTCGGTTTCAGCTACGATTGGGACCGCGAACTGGCCACCACCGACGTCGATTACTTCCGCTGGACCCAGTGGATCTTCCTGACGATGTTCGACACCTGGTACGATGCGGAACAGGGAAAGGGCCGGCCGATCGCCGAGCTGCCGATCCCCGCCGAGGTGGCACAGCAGGGCGACAACGCCATCCGGCAGTACCAGGACGACCAGCGGCTGGCCTACCAGGCCGATGCCCTCGTCAATTGGTGCCCCGCGCTCGGCACGGTGCTGGCCAACGAAGAGGTCAAGGACGGCAAGAGCGAGCGCGGCGGCCATCCGGTCCAGCGGCTCCCGCTGCGGCAGTGGATGCTGCGGATCACGGCCTACGCCGACCGGCTGGGGAAGGACTTGGACACGCTCCGCTGGCCCGAGAGCATCAAGCAGATGCAGCGGGACTGGATCGGGCGCAGCGTCGGCGCCGAAGTGGACTTCTACATTGGCGACCGGTCGCAGTACGCCGCTTGGCGAGCGCAACGCTCCCAGTCCGGCCACCCGCGCAAGCCGGGCGACGATGTACTGCGGATCTACACCACGCGTCCGGATACGCTGTTCGGCGCCACCTACATGGTCATCGCGCCGGAGCATCCGTTCGTGGAACGGTTTACCACGCCGGAACAACAGGCGGCGGTCGAAGCCTACTGTGCCCGCGCCGCCGCCCGCAGCGACCGCGAGCGGCAAGAAGACAAGGAAAAGACGGGCGTCTTCACGGGCTCGTACGCCGTCAATCCGGTCAACGATCAGGAAGTGCCGATTTGGATCTCCGACTACGTCCTGATCACCTACGGCACGGGGGCCATCATGGCCGTGCCCGCGCACGACACCCGCGACTTTGAGTTCGCCGAGCGATTCCAGATCCCGGTCATCGCCGTGGTCGATCCCGGCGACGCGCCGGGCGTGGACCGCGCGGCCGTCCTGGCCGGCCGCCAGTGCTGTACGGAGGACGGCGTGGCGGTCAACTCCGGCGCGTACGACGGGCTAACGACCGCTGCGTTCAAGCAGAAGATCAGCGAGGACCTCGCTGCGGCCGGCATGGGACGCGAAGCGGTCAACTACAAGCTCCGCGACTGGCTCTTCAGCCGGCAGCGATTCTGGGGCGAGCCGTTCCCGATCCTGCACGAGTTGGACGAGCAGGGGCAGCCGACGGGCCACCTGCGAGCCGTGCCCGACGAGGAACTGCCCGTCGACCTGCCGCCCCTGGACGACTTCAAGCCGCACGGCCGCCCGGAGCCGCCGCTGGCCAAAGCGCCCGAGGACTGGCTGTATCCGGAAATCGACG
>CAYUFW010000153.1:6994-18482 GCA_964443915.1 uncultured Pirellulaceae bacterium | reverse complement strand
CGCACGACTACGTGTTTGCCAATTACGTCTGCACGACCGGCAAGCACTATCCGCTCTACTTTCGGCGGTTCAAGAAGGAGGCGCAGTGCGAAGCGGATGAGGAGGAGTTCATCAATCACACCGAGCTGACGATCGAATTGGTGGATCAGGTCTGCGGCCGGAAGATCCCTGGCACGTTTACGTGGGACAGTTTCTTCACCAACGCACGCACCATGAACCACGTTCACAGCAAGAGAGATGCCCAGGGCAATCCGCGTGCGTACGTGGGCGACCTGAAGAGGAACCGCAAGGTGATCTGGAAAGGTGTAGAGCAGAAGATCAGCGACATGGCGGCGAGCATTCCGATCGAGGACCGGTCGATACGGTGACAATCGGGGGCGTCGAATTCGTCAATACCGCCGGAGTCGAACCGCAGAACATGTTCGTCGATGACGGAATCCATCCCCACACGGTCGGCCAGGCGGTGATCGCCAACCTGGTCGTTGAGGCGATTCGATTGGATTACGGGCAAGACGTGGGGACGATCGGTTTCAGCGAACAGGAGATGCTCGGGCTGGTCGGCATGGGGGCCGAATACATCGGCGACACGCTGAACCTGGTCTATCCCGACTAGATCATTCTGCCCGGCCCTCCGGGCGGCATCACCGTCTCGTCAGCCGCCAGCGGCAAGCTGGCGGCGGCCGAGCGAATGGCTAGAAGGTGGAGCGTCCGGGACCGAATCTTCCCAGGCCGCGTGGCGACAGACCTGGAGCGAGACGAGGCCAGGCTGCTCGTCGGCAGATCGTTTGAAGTCGAGGAGGCGTTGTCGGAGATCGCGTCAGACATCGCCACCACGTGGCGGTGCCGCTAGTCAGGCATTTCGTCCCGAACTATAGTACAGCGGTTGGCCCCGGTGGCCGCCCCTCACGCGGCGCGGTCACAGCCATCGTAGGTTGGGACTCCGACTGGGCCGGAGTCCCAACCTACGAAGTCTGTCCTGTCCACAACCGTCCATTTTGCCAAGGGAGATGCGTTTATGACATGCTCGTCGAATTCCGAACGGTCTTTGTTGTCAAGGCGGGATTTTGTCCGTCAGGCCGGACTCCTCGCGGGAGCGGTCACGCTGGCGGGCGCCGAGGGCGCTGCGGCGCTGTCTGCGGAAGGGCCGTTGCCGAGCCTGCCGCCGGCCACGCCGGGGGGGCTGCCGCGGCGGATCTTGGGCCGCACGAACGTGCCGCTGTGTATGTTCACGCTGGGCACCGCGCCCTGCGGCAGTCTGCCGCCGCCCGAGATCGCCAAACTGGTCAACGCGGCCTTGGACGAAGGCGTCACCGCGGTCGATACGTCGGAGATGTACCAGAACTCGCAAGAAGGCGTGGGCCTGGCCCTGGGAAGACGCCGCAAGGATGTGTTCCTGTCCACCAAGGTGTTCGCCAACACCATCGCGGACGCGGAGAAATCGCTGGCCAAGTCGATCAAGCTGCTGAAGACCGACCATTTCGACGTGCTGTACTATCACGGTCTCGGCAACTTGGACATCAGCCGCGCGTGGGAAGCCGACGGCGTTTTCACGTGGCTGCTCAAGCAGAAGAAGGCCGGCACGTGCCGCCTGGTGGGCGTGTCGGGCCACAACCTGGCCGCCCGCTTTCCTCAGTTCCTGGCATCGGGCGAAGTGGACGTCGTGCTGGCGATTGTGAATTTCGCCGACCGCCACACGTACCACTTCGAAGAGGAAGTCCTGCCGGTGGCCCGGAAACACAATGTCGGAATCGTCGCCATGAAGGTCTTCGGCGGCGCCGCGGGCATGCAATACAAAGACGGCAACCGGGCGGAACTCGACAGCCAGCACATACACCTGGCGGTGCGGTATGCTTTGAGCACCCCCGGCGTCGTCTCGGCCAACCTGGGCTGCCACTCGGTCGAGCAAATCCGCCACAGCGTGCAGATGATCAAGAACTTCCAGCCGTTGTCGCCGGAGGAGATGGCCCAAGCGATCAACCTGGGCCGCAGCCTGGCCGTTAAGTGGGGCGAACACTTCGGGCCGGCCCGAGATAAGGCCACGGCGTGACGACCCCCCGTAGGATGGCTCTCCGAGCCGTCCGAGACTGCTTCGGAGATCCGTCCTGCGTGACGAAATCATCCGGAGGGGCCACACTCCTCATGTCGGCACCTCACCGGTTTCCTCACCGCTGGCCGGAACGGCACTCGGCGACTGAGGTGTCCTTTCCGCAAGCATGCATGAACTTTTTTGCGGGGGCGGGTATGAGTCGGCCGGCAAGTATGGCGTGCCCTGGGTGAGAGTGCCTCACTTGGCCTCGCACATCCTGGGACGCAAGGCTCGGCAATTGTCGGATGACTGGGAGCGGAGGTACGGGCATCCGCTTCACTTCCCGGAGGCAGGCGACCGATGGGCTAACGCCCACCGCTGGCCGGAGTTGCCTGGGCGCGGTAGTAGTCGATTGAGCGCCGCAGACCCTCGTCGAATTCGACCTGCACTTCGTAACCCAGCAGGCGGCGGGCCTGGGTGATGTCGGCCAGGCTGTCGCGGATGTCGCCCAGGCGGGGCGGCTCGTGCTGCGGCGGGATATTCAAGCCCAGCAGCCGGTTGAGCGCCGCCAGCAAGGTGAGTAGATCGGTCGACCGGCCGTTGGCCAGGTTCATGATGCGCCCGGCCACCCCGGCGGCTTCGGCGGCCAGCAGGTTCCCATGAACCATGTTGGCGACGAAGGAAAAATCCCGCGTCTGGCGGCCGTCGCCGTAGATGACAGGCTGCCGGCCTTGCAGCATGGCGGTGATGAACAGCGGGATCACGGCCGAGTAAGGACTGGCGGGGTCTTGCCGGGGCCCGAAGACGTTGAAGTACCGCAGGCCGACGGTCTCCAAGCCGAAGCTGTGAAAGAACGCCTGGCAGTAGTATTCGCCGGCCAGCTTGGCGGCGGCATACGGCGACAGCGGGTGGGGCAGGTCGCTTTCCCGCAGCGAGACGAAAGGCTGATCGCCGTAAGCGCTGCTGGAGGCCGCATACACGACGCGTCGCACGCCGGCGCGGCGGGCGGCGTCCAGCAGGTGAACGGTGGCGGTCACACAGTCCCGGTGCGTATCCAGGGGCCGCTGCAGGCTGAGCGGCACGGACGGCAAGGCCGCTTGATGGAACACGTACTCGACGCCGCGCACCGCCCGCTCGACCAGCGGCAGGTCGTTCAGATCGCCCTGGATGAACTCGACGTCCGCGGCAAACGACGAGAGGTTTTCGGCCTTCCCGGTGCTCAGGTTGTCCAGAACCCGGACCTTGTTCCCTCGACGGACTAGGGCCTCGGCGATGTGCGAGCCGATGAACCCGGCGCCGCCGGTGACCAGACAGTTTCGCTGCGACATCGTTAACTTTCGCGGAGTTTCGTGAACAGGTGGCGGTATTCTTGCCGGTGTGCCTTGCCGGGCGTGCGGCTCAGCGGAGCGACGTGCGATTCGGCGTCCATCACCACGATCAAGTCGCTGTCGTCGGGCGGCAAATCGCGAAGGGCCGCGACACGCAGCGTCTGGGGCTCGTCGCTCTGGAGAGCATCCTCGGACGGGTCTTCGTGTTCGGCGGCCGTGACGGCGGCGGCGTCCTCCTCGTCCGCTGTTGGCGGGGCGGCTTCTTCCGACGCCACGACGGCAGCGGGGATACTAGCGGTGCCGGGGATGCCTGCCGCGCTGGACGCAGCGGCACGAGCCGCGCCGCCACCCCCGCCCAGCGGCTGAAAGATCGTCTGCACGGCCGCCGTGAATTCGTGTTCCTGGGGGCTCAGCAGCTGTGCTCCCCGCAACCTCGCTTGGGCCTCCAGCGAGGCGTAATGGTCGCGGACCGCTTCTTCTTCTTCGAAACCATCGCCGAAGGGATTATTCGCTGGAACATGGACTTCCGCGACGGCCGGAGCTGGAGCCGGCGCCGGCAAGGTTAAGTCGTTTTCTTGCAGCGCGTCGTCCTCTGGCGACGCGTCGTCCGGCGTGGGGGGCTCCGCCGCGTCCCACTCGGCGACGTGCAGTTCGATCTGTTCGAGCTGGCTGGTCAGATCGATCACCTCCGGACGCGCTGCGGCCGTTCTCTCCGGCAAGTCGCCCGCACACGGGGCGTCATCCTGATCGCCAGCCTCCAGCGATCCGAACTCCACGACGGACTCCGCGGCCTTCGCAGCTTGGGCTTGGGTGGGCCAGGGTAGCGGCAGTTGCTGGAGGTCGGCCCAGGCTTCCTCGACGAGGGCTGCGTCCAGCGCCGGACGTTGGGCGACGGCGGCCAGCATCAACGCGTGATCGCAAACCTGATTGATCAGGCGCGGGATGCCGCCGGAGGCATGATACACGGCCTGCCAAGTGTCGCCCCTGAAGATGCGATCCGGATCGCCGCCGACGGCAGCCAGTTGCGTGCGGGTATAGGCCGCCGTCTCTTCGTAATTCAGAGGCTGTAAGTAGCAGCGGGCGGAGATCCGCTGGTTCAGCGATTCCAGCTTCGGACTGGTCAGGCGCTCTTCGAGAGACGAGTTGCCTGACAGCACCAGCCGCAGCCGCGGTTGGCCGCCCACGATCACGTTGGTGATCATGCGGACTTCTTCGATCAGACGCACGGGCAGCGTCTGCGCCTCGTCGATCACCAGCAGCAAACCCTCGCGGCCCGCATCGGACGATTTCGCAAATTCGATCATCGCCAGTCGCAGTTCCCCTTCGTCCAAGCCGCGATACGGCAGGTTCAACTCGAACATCACCGCTTGCAGCAGCGCTCGTCGAGTGCAGAACCGGGCATGGTCGAGTTTGACCAAATGGAACCGGTCGCGGAACTGGTCGGCCAGCAACGCGCACACCAGCGATTTCCCGGTGCCGGGTCCGCCCACCAGCAACCCCGGACCATCGGCGCGTTCGATGCACCGCGACAGCGTCTGGCGGCTGTTCTCGATCGCCGAGGCGGGGAAGTACCGATCGGTGCGCGGTGCCGAAGGAAACGGTCGGGAGTTCAGATGAAAGAAGGCTTCATACATGTCGGCAAACTCTCCCAAATTGCACAAAACTGGCAGAATAGCGCCATCCGGCTTTTTGCTCAGTCCGCCTATCTTTGCAAAATCAGCGCTCTCCGGTACTTCCGGCTGCATTCATACAAATCGGCAGAGTGCGCTTGGCTCTCCAGCCGGACCGCCGTGACGTGTGCGTCCGGCACATCTTCCCTGAAATCGAAGCCAACGGTGACGGCCAAGGACCGTCGCCGCTGGCTCCGGGTTAACCGAGCCGAGCCGAGTCGCTGGCAACCGCCCGCGGATATCAGTCGGAGTTCTTCGCTGCGGAGCGTCGCCAAGTCGTCAAAATCCGCACGGTCCCGGCGATTTTCACTGACCGTCAAGGTCGCTGCCGGCCGAATACTCTTGGGAACCGTCATCTCGTGCGCTCTGGCCGTGACGTTGCCGGTTCAAGGGGGGGAATATGGTTTGCGACCAGCGTCTGGCCGCCCTGCGCGCTGCGGCGGCCACGATTGTCCGTTTCTCTGCGCAGCAGCTTCGCGTCTTGCGTGTCCTGGCCGCCGGTGTCAGCTGGCGATCGGTTGCGGCGTGTCTGGCGATCGTCTTGGCGGCGGCCAGCGTCCAGGCGCAGCAACCGCTTCCGACCATCTTCAACAGGCAACTTCGCGACGAGGCCGAGCGCGCGATTCCCTTCAACCAAATGGGGGAAGCGCTCCAGGCCAAGCTGTTGAGCGTCGTCTCCAGGGCCACGATCTATCGCCGCTTGCCCGCTCAGAGCGTCGATTGCGACCCGGACCTGCACGTTCTCTTGGTTCGCTACCCGGAGGTGGTCGTCAACATCTGGCAGCTGATGGGAGTCACCAAGGTCAAGGTGAACCGCACGGGACCGCTGACCTTTGACGCGAGCGACGGCGCGGGAACCGTGAGCCGCGCGGAACTCGTCTACGGGACGCGAGAAATGCAGATCTTCTACGCGGAAGGCTCGTACGACGGCCCGCTGCTGCAGAAGCCCGTGACCGGGGCGTGTGTGCTGCTGCTGCGATCCACCTACGGCGAACGAGACGGCAAGCCGACCGTGTCCGACACGCTGGACGTGTTTGCCCGTTTGGACCACCTGGGCGCGGAGATCATCGTCAAGACGCTCTACCCGGCCGTCGCCAAAGCCGTGGATTTCAACTTCTCCGAGTCGGTCAAGTTCGTGGGCCAGGTGTCGCAAGCCGCCGAGATGAACGGCCCTGGCATGCAGCGTTTGGCCTCTCACCTGCGCAACGTACAGCCCGAGGTGCGCGACGCCTTTGCCAAGCACATCGAACTGGCTTACCAGCGAGCGGTGCTGCGCAGAGGCGATCCGGCCGTACCGCTGGCCTCGTCCGTCGCGGAACACCGCGTCGAGGCAGCCGCCGCGACCGAAGCCGTAGAACCGTCGCCGCCCGACGGCGGCGTCGAACTGAACGTGTCGTCCGTGCTGCCGAGCGCCCGCTCCGATCCCGCCGAGCCGCGGGAAAAACCGATGTTCCGGCGCTGACCGCACCGCTTAGTTGCCGCGTCGCGCCAGCCATGCATCCAGCGGGTTGAGCGATTCCCAGGCGGCGGCATCTGCCAGCCGTTGACGCAGCTGCTTGGCTCCCAACGCCCCGATCCTCTGCCGAAGTCCTTTCGACAGCCGTCCCCGCTTGGATTCCAGCAGGATGACCACGGCCTGGACACGCCGCTCGACACGCCCTCGTTCCTCGCCAATCTTGAGGATGTCTTGTCCCATCCTCGTTTCCACGAGTTCCGGCAATTCTCCGATCAACATGCTCTCGATCTCCTGCTTCGAGCGACGTGACCGTGAACGACCGCATCACGCACTTGCCCGTAACTGGGACTTCAATCGACGGACAACGGCAGAGCAATTGACAGCGACGGCCCCGATTCCTATGCTTTGGTTGCACCATTCGGTTCCAGGAAGTCGATATGCCTCGTCCCCCTCGCGTCACGAACGGGTTGTCGGTCGCTTTGGCGGTGCTGTGCGCCGTTCAAGGAACGACCTTGGGGACGGCGCACCATCTGTGGTGTGGTCACCCGTCTCACGTACACCATCTTGTGGCGTGTCACGGCTGGCACGAAGGTTGCTTTCCGAAACCTCGGCAGTGGGATCACCGTCATTCGGCTCCGGCTTCGCCCGCCCACGACGCGCACAACTGCCTAGCCTGCCGTTCCGTGGCCGAGCGAGGTTTGCTGCCGCGCGTCATGCGTGTGGACGACGTGGCGGTTCTCGTCGAGCCCTTGCGGGCCGTCGCTCCCGTTCTGCTGACCGCGGCGGTGTCTTCGGGCTATGACTGCCGCGCTCCCCCCGTCTGAATCCGGTTCGTCGTGATGGTCTCAGGGCACAGCATGCGCCGGCGATCCCGGCTGCTGAGCCGGCTTTTCTGCGACAGTCCGAATTCTCTGCTCACCGGAAACTTGATGACGGGAGAAATCCGCCATGCGCGCCAGGCGTGCGTTTACGTTAGTTGAACTGTTGGTCGTGATTGCCATCATCGGCCTCTTGGTCGCCTTGTTGCTGCCGGCGATCCAGGCGGCCCGCGAGTCCGCTCGGCGCACGCAGTGTACGAACCACCTGCGGAACGTCGGGGTGGCGCTGCACAACTTCCACGATGTCCACCAGCACTTGCCGGCCGGCTGGCTGGCCGACGTGCCCGACGGCGAGCCGGGTTGGGGCTGGGGCGCTCACCTGCTGCACTTTCTGGAGCAGAACGCGCTGCTGGACAGCCAAATCGACTTGGACGCGCACATCGACGAGTCGGAAAACGACGCGGCGCGTCAGACGGTGATCCCCATCTTTCTCTGCCCCAGCGACGCCAACACCAAGGACCGGGTGATGCTCACCGGCCTGCATACGCCGTTGTTCGAAGTGGGACGGTCGAACTACGTGGGCGTGTTCGGCAGGGAAGAGATCGAGGATGCCCCCAGCGATGGCGACGGCACGTTTTTCCACAACAGCTGGATTCGGTTCGCCGACATTCTCGACGGCCAGAGCAATACGCTGCTGGTCGGCGAACGTTCGTCGAAACACCTCAGTTCCACGTGGGTCGGCATGATCCACGGGGCCACGGACGCGATGGCCCGCGTCGTGGGCTCGTGCGATCACGTGCCCAACGACCCGCACGCCCACGCGGAAGATTTCGGCAGCTATCACGCCAGCGGTGCGAACTTCGTCCTGGGCGACGCTTCGGTGCGGCTGATCGGCAGCGACATCGACTTGTCGGTCTACCACGCCCTGGCCACGCGGGCAGGCCGCGAGCCGGCGGCAAAGTACTGAGCGCGGTTGCCGGCGGTGCGGTGTTCGACGAGCCTCTGCAAAGACCGGGGTCACGCGAAGGCATCGGGCCAGCCGCCGGCCGCTTGAACCGCTGAGTCGATTTCGCTCATCGTGCGGATCGTGTCGCCGATGGCGGAGACGATGCGGACGTACGTCGCCAGATCGGCGCCGGCGAGCGTCCGGCCACGGCGGTTTTTGAGCCATTTCTTGCAGACCTGATGGCCGCCGACGTGGAAGTTCCAGACTTCCGCCGGCACGGGTTCCAGCCACACATCGCGTGCGATGCTGATCCTCTCGGACTGGTACTTCGGAAAACCACGGTCCACCAGTGGGACGCCGTGGACGGACCAGGAGGCAGCCATTTCGGAGCGGTGCGAGCCGGATCCTCGCGGAACGCGTTCGGAGCCGGATGCCGGGAAAGTCGCTTCGCGCAACAGGTGCCGCTCGGCCAGCCGTTCGCCCCAGCGTGCCAGTTCAAGGAACAACTCAGGCCGGCGAGGCAGCAAGACACGCGGGAAACCGCTCCGCAGTTGCTCCACGTAGCGCCCGCGGTAGGTCGGCGAGAAGAACAAGGCGTAGCTGTAGTACAGCAGCTGCAGAGGTCCGAACGCACCCTCCCCTGCTGCTCCATCCGGCCGCCAACCGAGACGCAGCTGGCCGGCCACTTGGGCGATGTGCTTTTCGTCGAAGTTGACTCGGTATGCCGTTCCACCGCCCGAGGGCGCCGCGTCCAGATACAGCGGAAACACCGACTCGCTGCCACGATTGTCGGAACGAATCAGGCCGTCCAACAACAGCTGATCCGCAATCCAGAAATAGTTGCACGGCTGGGTGGGCAGCATCTGCCGGCGCGCGACGAGGGCCAGATTGCCGACCCGCATCAAATAGGGCATGACCTCGCCCCGCGGCCAGTCGATCATCGCGTCCGACCAGTACACGACGCGCTGGTCGAAAGGCCGGTACCAGCACGGCTGGATGTGCTCCTGCCAGCATGGGTCGGCGGCCACGCGCCGGCGAGCTTCGGCCAGCTTCCAGCCGCGGGTGTCGCCGGGCGGATACTTGGCGGAGCGGGTGTTGGTGAAGTAGCGCCGCCGGATGTCGTCGTCGGGCACGTCCAAATCGCGGAACTCGGCCATCCGCGCCAGCAGTTCTTCCCGCGTGAAGGCGACGACGAAGCCGTCGCGGGCCGTCACGGGCGCCGTGACATTCATGGGCATCAGGTCGGTGAGTCGAGGCGCGGCGGCGTACTCGCCTGCCGCCGCCTCGGCCCGCGGCACAAAGAAATAGTCCGGGCCTGTGGGACGCATCGTTCGTAGCTCAATCGCCGCGCCCACATCGCGCGCTGGAGGCTGCTCAGCCGCCTCTCGGAGTGCTTTCAACTTGTGCTCTGCATCCCCCCACAAATCCCCGTGCATCCGCCGGCTGCTGACTCCTTCGCCCGCCGGCCGCCGCAGCAGCCCGAGCGCGGTTCCCTGCTCGATCCCAAACACATTTTCGTCTGGCCAGCCGTCCGGCGAGCATTCCTTCTTCTTCCGGTTTCCGTGCAAGTCGATCACCGTGATGCGCGGGAACGTCGTCAGCAACTGCTGCCGGACGCCGCGAAACGTGGGGTTGTCGAGGTAGCCGTGATTGGTCACGAAACCCACGATGCCGCAGCCTGCGGTTTCGATTTTCCAGTGGGCATACCGAAGGAACTTGACGTAGTCGTCCTGCAGCCAGGTCTTGCGCTCGCCCAGCGGCCGTCCGTCGACTTCGAAGTAGTTGCACCAGCGCCGCTGGCCGCCTTCCTGGCCGCGGAGCAGGTCCACGATCCAACGGCCCTGCTGTTGCGAGATCCCGGAGAACGGCGGGTTGCCGACGATCACCGTGAACGGAGCCCGGCAAGCGAGTTCGCGACCTGCCACAGCTGCCGGAAGGAAGGGGTTTTCATCTTCGCTCCCGGCAAACAGCGACCGTTGCCGCGTCCTCGGACCCGCCAGCGTATTGGCCAAGTGAACTTCGAGCCGCGACCGTCGCGTGAAGGAGAACCCGGTTTCGGCGAGCGTCACGGCCAGCTTCAGAGTGGCAACCAGGCAGGCGGGCAGCATCAACTCCAGACCGACCAAGCGCGGCAACAGCCGGGCGGCCGCGTACTCGTCCCAACGACGTGCAACGTGGTCGGCGTCCTCGCCCTCCGCCGTCCACTTCGCCGTCAAACGGGCATGGACCAGCCTGATCGCCTCGGCCAGAAACACGCCGGTCCCCAAGGCTGGATCGAGCATGCGGACAAAGGCGTCGCCGGGCTGAACCGCTGCCGGCGGCGCCAACGACGGGAAACGCTTCGTCATCTCGCCCCAAGTGACTTCGTCAGCCAAGCCGTCGGCCAAGCCGAACTCCTCGGCCAAGTAACGATCCACTTGGCTGAGCATGTAACGAGCCATCGGCGGCGGTGTGTAGAAGACGCCGTGACGCTTTCTGCGGCGTTGGTCGTGGCGGGCCAAGAACGCCTCGTAGAAGGCGAGGATTGGCTCCGACGTGCCCGGAGTCGGGCTCGTTTCCTCTCCTGACGTTCCCTGTTCCGGCGACAACGCGAACGATTCCTGGATCAGCATCCGCCACAGCGGGTTGGCGTGGTTCAGCACCCAAGCCCGCACGGCATCTTCGTGAAACAGCGAGCCCGCGAGAGCAGCGACGGCCGCGCCGCAAGCCAGCGATTGGGCGCACTGATCAGCGAAGTCCTCATCCGGCAGTTCTGTTTCCGTCGCCGCGCCGACCGCCGCGGCCAGCGACCGCCAGCGTTCCTGTTCGGTGCCCGAACGGAGCCGCTGCAAGACCTGCGGCTGGAGTTCAGCCGCCAACTGGACCGCGCGTCCGACAAAAGGTTGGCTGGTGCGAGTCACGTGACAACACGCTGTTGTTAGCGGAACGCCCGCACGCCGAACCAGCGCAGGATGGGGGAGCGGCGGGGGCTGGCCGCGGAAAAATCCTCGGCGTTCAAGGCCAGCGCTACGTTGATGTTTTCCCAGGCAATCAACTGATCGCCGATCCGCATCATGGCCTGGATGCCGCCGTCCTGGGAGATGGCGAAGCCCAGCGAGCCGAGCCGTTCAAAGCAATAGCGCATCATGGCCCGGTGCCGGGTGCCGAATTGGGTGATCTCCACGCGCCGCAGGCGAGACGGCTTGGCCTCGGCGTCGCCCGCCATGTAGACCTCGGCCAGGTTGCTATCGGCGCGCAGTTCCAC
>CAYUFW010000153.1:0-6984 GCA_964443915.1 uncultured Pirellulaceae bacterium | reverse complement strand
ATTCCCATCATCGGGATCGGCGCGGGCAACGGTGTGGACGGCCAGGTGCTTGTCCAGCAGCACGACGCCGTCCACGCAGGACAGCGCGGCAATCCAACGCAGGCTGCCGAGCACCTCCTCCTTGCGCTGTTCCACATCAATGTGCAGATCGCGGAGGGCGGACAGCGTGGCGTGCAAATTGGCCGGGGTCCCGCCCTGGGCTGCCTCCATCAACGCCTTCATGCTCTGCGTGCGGTGCAGATGCGTCCGCACCAGTCCCACCACCGCGGAACACAGGCGGTCGTAGTGAATGCGGTACTTGACGTTCGAATGATCGAAGTCGGGGCGCGGCACGATGACCAGCCCGCCGCCGTGCCGGTACTGCTGGATGTTGACCAGGAGCCGGGAGAGCGAGTTCAGCCAGCGCAGCAACAATTCCCGCTCCAGCCACGCGGGGTGCGGCGAGCCGCACTCGGCGGCCAAGTGCGGATATGCTTCGCTCACATGACAACGCAGATGGTCTGCCAGCAGCGCATGCACCGGCCCGGACCACAAGACGTCGTAGTGGGCCTCAACCAGGACGTCCTGAGCCAGACTGCCGACCAGCGTGCCGTTGCGGTACACGCAGATGCTTCCGGAGCCGTTGATCGTGGCCTGAAACAGACCGGGGCGGTGCATGTCGGCGCCGGCGAACAGGACGAGTTGATCTCCCTGCCGCGGCTCCTGGTCCACCATGCCCCAGATGTACAACTCGCCGCTCGCGTCGGCGAACACGTTCAACGAGGCGACTTCCGGATCGGCGGCCCGCGCCAGCTTGGTGACCGTGCGTATGTCCAGCGGCAGGGGATTGGCAAACGGAAACGCAATCCAGCGGTTGGCGATGTTCTGAGGCGGCTCACCACCCGCCGGGTCGGCGGCGTCGACGAAGTTGACCGTACACAAGGTCTGCCGGCCCTCGTCGGTCCGCAGACTGGCGAAATACAGCACCTCGAACAAGCGGACGAGGACCGTTTCGTCCAGCTCGCGTCCCAGGGATTTCTGCACCTGGGCCGCTACCAACCGCGCCAAGTCAAACGGGTATTGGGTCGTCTTCTCGACCGTCATCGCTAGCTGCCCTCGCCTCTGTGCCCGCGACGGAGTATATCCCGGTGTCAGGAACGAGCCAAGATCAGCAAGCCGTGTTTCGTATTGTCCGCCGTCAGGGGAAAGCGACGGCGGACGGGTCGGAGACCTATCCTGCGTGAGAAGGGCGCACGCGGCGGGGGGTACTATCGGGATCCGTTGCCGGACGCCGGGGGCACCACGACATGCATGCTGGCGACAACCTGGTCGACCAAGCCATACTCTTTGGCTTCATCGGCCGACATGAAGCAGTCGCGGTCGGTGTCCTTCTCGATCTTTTCCAGCGAGTGGCCCGTGTGCTTGATGAGGATCTCGTTCATCCGCTGCTTGATCCGCTGGAACTCGCGGGCGTGGATCAGGATTTCCTCGGCCGAGCCCTGCGCGCCGGCCAGCGGCTGATGGATCATGATCCGGGCGTTGGGCAGGGCGTAGCGTTTGCCCTTGGTGCCGGCCGTCAGCAGCACGGCGCCCATCGAGGCGGCTTGGCCGACGCAGTACGTGGCCACATCGCAGGCCACCCACTGGATCGTGTCGTAGATCGCCAAGCCGGCCGTCACGCTGCCGCCGGGCGAGTTGACGTACAGGTGGATGTCGGCTTTGGGGTCCTCCGACTGCAGAAACAGCATCTGGGCGACGACGACGTTCGCCACTTCGTCGGTGACCTGCGAGCCGAGGAAAATGATGCGGTCTTTCAGCAGCCGGCTGTAGATGTCGTAGACGCGCTCTTCGCGCCCGCTTTTCTCGACGACGTAGGGAATCAAGGGCATGGTACGCTCGCTCCGTATCGTTGTCCCGGCCGTGAGAACGCCGGGGGGCGGTTTCGCTGCGGCGCGTCCGCACCGCAGCGCTCGGCGACGGGTCAGTCCTCCAGCTTGTCCTTGGCGGCATCCTCCGGGGGCTTGGTGAGAATGTCGTCGACCAGACCGTATTCCTTGGCTTCCGCAGCGCTCAGGAAGAAATCCCGGTCCGTGTCCTTGGCGATCCGCTCGATCGACTGGCTGGTGTGCTTGGCCAGGATCTCGTTCAACATCTCGCGGTTGCGGAGGATTTCTTTGGCTTGGATCTCGATGTCGCTCACCTGCCCGCTGACGCCGCCGTACGGCTGGTGCAGCATCACGCGAGCGTGCGGCAGGGCGAACCGCTTGCCCGCCGAACCGCCCGCCAGTAGGACGGCGGCTCCGCTGGCGGCTTGCCCCACGCAGTAGGTCGCCACCGGGCAACTGAGGATCTGCATGGTGTCGTAAATGGCCAGCGTGGCGACGACCTCGCCGCCGGGCGAATTCAGGTAGAAATGAATGTCCTTGTGGCGGTTCTCGCTCTGCAGGTACAGCAGCTTCATCACCACTTCGTTGGCGTTCCCGGTGTAGATTTCCCCCTGCAGGAAAACGATGCGGTTCTCCAGCAGCAGATCCCCCAGCGTCAGTTGCCGCTGGCGCTGATACGACTGGTAGCCGTACGAGTCAGACATAGGCATGTTGGTGCGACTCCCGTGATGCTGGCACGTTCCCCGCGGTCCAGCGCGCGGTAGCAGATCGGATTCTGTCCTGCAGCCTTGGCCGAGACAGCCGGGCAGACGACGGCTGACGCTCGCTCCGGACTCCGAATCATCCGCTGTGCGTCGGCGTCCCCGGCAACGGTTTGGGCTCTTCGCCGTGATGGGCTTCGGGGATGGCTTCCTGCTCCTCCACGCCGCTGATCGCATGGTCGATCGCCACCACGTCGTCGGCGGGCGGTTCGTACGGCACATCCTGGACCGCCGCGTGGCTGGTGATCAACTCGATGACCTTGCGTTCGACGATCTGGTTTCTCAGCGCGTCCATCTCGCCGCGTTTTTCCAGCCGCGCCCGGACACGCCGAGCCGGAATGCCGCTTTGCTCGGCGATCAATTCGATCTCTTTGCTGTAGTCCTCCGGCTCCGCGTCGATCTTGTGCTCGTCCGCCAGCCGCTCGAGGATGAAATGCTCCTTGAGGGCCATCTCGGTGTAAGCCAAGCTGCGGCGGGAAATATCGTTGGCGTGAGCCTGGATCACGTCGTTGCTGAACCCCGCCGATTGCAGTTCGAGCACCATCCGCTGGACTTCTCGCTTGGTCTGCTTCCGCAGCAGCGCGGGCGGCAGGGCCCAGTTGGCGTTGGCCGTCAGTTGACCGGTAATCTGCTCCCGGATCACCCGCTGCTGTTGGTACTTCACCTGCCGCTCCAACTCCTCGCGGACCGCGTTCCGCAAGTCGGCTTCGTCCGTAAAGCCGCCGACTTCGTTCAGGAACGTCGGCGTCAGCTTGGGCAGTT
Source organism: uncultured Pirellulaceae bacterium (assembly GCA_964443915.1). Classification (GTDB taxonomy): domain Bacteria; phylum Planctomycetota; class Planctomycetia; order Pirellulales; family Pirellulaceae; genus Anammoximicrobium. The sequence continues at coordinate 3,596 of CAYUFW010000153.1, read as the reverse complement.
GCAGTTTTTCGACTTTGACGACCTCGAATTCGGCTTGAACCTCCTGACCCTTCAACTGCTCGTTGTCTACGTCCGGGCTGATCTTCACGGCCACCTGGCGACGATCGCCCGCCTTGGCACCGCGGATCAATTCGCCGAACGTCTCCAGTTGGGCGTCGCGGAAGCTCAGCTTCGGCTTGACGGCGATCGTGCGGCCCTGGAGGCTCGACAACACGTTCCCATCGCGGGAAAACGTGATGTTGAGCGTCACGTAGTCGCCATCCTCGACCGGGCTGTGCTGGTCGACCAGCTTGCCGTGACGCTTCAGAATCCGCTGCAGATGCTCATCCACGTCGCCGTCGGTGATCTCCCGGCGAGGCTGCTGCAGGCTCAACCCCTTCCATTCGGGCATGTCGAACTCGGGGCGGATCTCCAAGTTGAATTCAAACGTCATGTCGCCTTCGTCGGGCAGCACGACGGCATCCAGCTTCAAATCGGGCTCGCTGATCGCGGCGAACTTGTGCTCCTCGTTGACCTGAGCCAAGCTGTCCACCACCAGTTTGCCCTTGACTTGGTCGGCGATGTGCTCCTTGAAGCGGTGGACGACCAGCTTTCGAGGGGCCTTGCCGGGCCGGAACCCGGGGACTTCGGCCTTCGGCGTCAGTTCGTCAAATTCCTGCTCAAAGTAGCGATCGATGTCCGCCCGCGGAATCACGACGGTGACGTGCCGCTCGCAGGCACTCGTTTGATCTACCGTGACCTGCAGTTCCAGCCGTTGCTTCGGCTCCTCTTGCGGCTCTTCTTGTTTTGGCTCCGCCTCCGGCGCAGCAGCGTTCACGTCCTGCAGTTCGTCGTTGTCAGTGGCCGACGTATTCATGAGTTCCTGCACTCAGTTGCGAAAATCCAGGGGGAAAAGCAAAAAAGAGCGGGTGATGGGAATCGAACCCACGACAACAACGTTGGCAACGTTGTGCTCTGCCAACTGAGCTACACCCGCACTTTGGCACAGTCTACCAGATTGTTCCGGGCAAAGGAATCAGGGCTCCTTCCGCCCAGTGACCCCGGATTATATTGATGCCGTCCGGCCTTGCAAGGGTAGATGGACCGCCCGGCGGCAAGAAGTTTCCGGCCAGCAGCCGCGCTTTTCAAGAAAACCGGGCTTCTTCTCCGCGGGAGTCCCGGCGAGCGGCCGGATTCCGCTGCGGTTCGTTCCGGGTGACTTTACCGAACAGCCTTGCCGTGCTAGCGTATGTCACGTTCTGATAAGTCGTTCCGCTTCCCGCCGAAGGAGTACACCATGCCCCGAATCAATCGCCGTCGTTTCCTGCAGACATCGGTGGCTGCGGCCGCCGCTTTTTCCAGCGTTCCCCAGATCGCCAAGGCCAAGAACCCCAACGGCAAGCTGGGAGTCGCCATCGTCGGCGTGCGCGGCCGAGGCGGCGATCACATCGGCGGTTTTCTCGGCGACAAGCGGACCGTGATCTTGTACCTGGTCGATCCCGACGAGAAAGTGGGCCTCAGCCGTTGCGAACAAGTCGCCAAGAAACAGGGGATCAAGCCGAAATTCGTGCGGGACATGCGCGAGGCATTTCAGGACCCGGCGGTCGATCTAGTCAGTTCCGCCACGCCCAACCATTGGCACGCCCTGAGCGCCATCTGGGCCATGCAGGCCGGCAAGGACGTGTACGTCGAAAAGCCGGTATGCCACGACATTGCGGAAGGCACGGCGATGATTGCCGCCGCTCGCAAGTACGGCCGGATCTGCCAGGTCGGCACGCAGTGCCGGTCACACCAAGCCCTCCGGGAGGCGATGAAGTTCCTGCACGATGGCGGCATCGGCGATGTCAAATTGGCTCGCGGCCTGTGCTACAACCGCCGCAAGTCGATTGGCGCCAAGGGCGACTATCCCGTCCCGCCGGAGGTCGATTTCAGCCTTTGGTCGGGCCCGGCTCCGTTCACCACCCCCAAGGTGACCCGCCCGCAGTTCCACTACGACTGGCACTGGCAGCGGCTGTACGGCAACGGCGATTCGGGCAACCAGGGCCCGCACCAGACGGACATCGCCCGCTGGGGCTTGGGCATGGACCGGCACCCGCTCAGCGTGATCTCCTACGGCGGCCGGCTGGGCTACCAAGCCGAACGCCAGGACGACAGCTACGTCGACGCCGGCGATACGCCGAACACGGAGGTGTCCATCTTTGACTACGGCGACAAGTGTCTGGTGTTCGAGACCCGCGGCCTGTCGGTGGACAATTGCGCCGACGAGGAACTCAACCGCCTGTTTGGGAGCAAGTCGGGCCGTAAAGTCGGCGTGGTGTTCTACGGCAGCGAAGGCTACCTGCTGCAGCGGACTTACACGGACTGCGAAGCGTTCGACAAGCAGTTCAAGTCGATCAAGCAGTTCAAAGGCGACGGCGACCACTACGGCAACTTCATCGACGCCTGCGTCAGCCGCAAGCACACGGACCTGTACGCCGACGTGCGCGAAGGCCACCTGTCCGCAGCCCTGGCCCATCTGGGCAATATCTCGTACTACCTGGGCGAGGCCAACAAGGTTTCCGCCGACGAGGCCGCCAAAGCACTGACCGGAATCAAGAGCCTGGACGACAACGCAGCCACCCTTCAGCGGACGCTGCACCACCTGAAGGACAACGGCAACGACTTGGCCAAGTACCCGATCTCGATGGGCCCGCTGCTGAAGTTCGACCCGGCGAAAGAAGTCTTCCCCGACTCGGCGCCAGCCACCGCCATGGTCGCTCGCGAATACCGCGAAGGCTTCGTCTGCCCGGCGGCGGACAGGGTCTGAAGGGGAGCAAGTGCTTGCTGAGAGGGCAAGCCGGGCCGCGATGACTTCCCGGTTTCCTTTGGCTCGCATCCAGAGGCGGCACCCCGCGTGTGTCCCGTCGCTGATGGGGTCCGTCGAGAATCGGGACAGTTCCTCAATAAACAACGCTGCTGGCCGAATGGAACCGATCGACGGTAGGTTGCGAGCGCCCCAGGGCAAACGCATCGAATTCCCGGCGTTTTGCGAGGGAAATCGAGCTAGCGGCACCTGCGAGGCTCGATTTCGCCGCTCCGCAGGTCCGAAACGGCTGGAGAATCGGCACTTAAGATGCGGTTGCCCTGGGGAGCGCACGAGCCCAGATGACGACGTCTGATTTACTACTAAGGAGGAATGCGATGTCCGCTACATACCGAGCTTATGACAAGATACGAGAAATCATCGAGCGCCACGGCGGGACTATGGTCTATGAGCGGGAAGGAAGACCGCCATACGGTGCATGGGTGATCTCGCTCGGCGGAAACACGAAGGTCATCCCGGCCACCGGCGATCAGTCCTTCGAGGCCCTCGACCGTCTCTATGTTCCCACAGTCGTACACCCCACTCGATGGGACCACAGACGAAATGAGTTACTGGATGATGCGGAAGAAGTCCTCTTGGCCTTCGTCAAGTCGCCGCCACCGATGGCTTAGACATCATCCCCGCCGGACGATGTACTTTCGGCAGGCGAAGTTTAGAATGGGCCTGTCGTTCTCCGTGGCTTCACCTCCTCTGTTAATAAGCCTCGTCAGCAGAATTCGTGGGGAAACTCCGGTTCGGGAAGATGCCCAAGTTG
>CAYUFW010000152.1:12819-18654 GCA_964443915.1 uncultured Pirellulaceae bacterium | reverse complement strand
TGCTGATCGGCCTGTTGACCGGCGGCCATGTGCTGCTGGAAGGCGTTCCAGGCCTGGCCAAGACGCTGGCCGTGCGCAGTCTGGCCCAGGCGATTCACACGGGCTTCTCGCGGATCCAGTTCACTCCCGACATGCTGCCGGCCGACGTCGTGGGAACGGAGATCTTCAATCCGAAAGAGGCTACGTACAGCATCAAGAAGGGCCCCGTCTTCTCCAACCTGATCCTGGCCGACGAAATCAACCGCGCGCCGGCCAAAGTCCAGGCCGCCCTGCTGGAAGCGATGCAGGAGCGGCAGGCGACGATCGGCAGAGAAACCTACCGTTTCGAGGAACCGTTCCTCGTCCTGGCGACCCAAAACCCGATCGAGCAGGAAGGCACCTACCCGCTGCCCGAAGCGCAGGTGGACCGCTTCATGCTGAAGGTGCTGGTCAAGTATCCGTCGCGTGACGAGGAACGCAAGATCGTCGACCGCATGGCGGGGGGCAAGCCGATCCCGGAAGTCCAGCGCGTTGCTTCGCCGGAGGAGATTCTCGAAGCCCGCCAGGTGGTCGAGCGAATCTGGGTGGACGACAAGGTACGCGATTACGTGGTCGATCTGGTCCGCGCCACCCGCGATCCGGCGGAATGCAGCGTGAGCGGCCTGGAGGGCATGATCGAGATCGGAGCCAGCCCGCGGGCGTCAATCTACTTGATGAAGGCGGGCAAGGCCCACGCCTTCCTGCAAGGCCGCGGCTACGTGACTCCGCACGATGTCAAAACGCTGGCGCCCGACGTGCTCCGCCACCGCGTGATTCTGACGTACGAAGCGGAAGCGGAAGGCAAAACGGCCGACGAACTGATCCGGCGAATCCTGGACAACGTGCCCGTGCCTTGAAGAAGAGAACATGCTCGCCAAAGAAGTCATCCAACGCGTCCGCGAGATTCAGATCCACACCGGCCGCCAGGTAGCCGACGTGCTGGCGGGTCAATATGTCTCCGTGTTCAAAGGCCGCGGCATCGAATTCGACGAAGTGCGGCCGTATGTGCCGGGCGACGACGTGCGGACCATCGACTGGAACGTGACCGCCCGCGTGGGCCAGCCGTATGTCAAACGGTACGTGGAAGAACGGCAACTGACGCTGATGCTGATGGCGGACATCTCGGCCTCGCAGGACTTCGGTTCGGCGGGACGTTCCAAGCGCGAAGCGACCGCCGAACTGTGTGCGCTGCTGGCATTTTCCGCGACGCGCAACGACGACAAGGTGGGACTGACGCTGTTTCACGGCGGTATCGAGCAGTACATTCCCGCGCGGAAAGGCCAGAAGCATTCGCTGCGGGTCGTGCGGGAAGTATTGGCTCACGGCAGCGGGGCGGCGCCCGAGGAATTGAACCGGAGCGGCTTGGCTGCTTCGAGGAACCGGGCTTCTGAATCCGCCCCGGCCGCCAAATCCCGCTTTCGCCGCTGGCTGCCGTTGGGCCGCCGCCGGGCGTGGTGGCGGACCGGACGGCAAGCGACGAACATCGCCGGCGCGATGGAATTCCTGATGTCCGTCATGACGCGCAAGGCGGTGTGTTTCGTCGTCAGCGATTTCTGGGACGAGGGCTTCCTGCCCGCGATGCAGATCGCCAACCGCAAGCATGACGTGATTGCCGTGCTGATGACCGACCCGCGGGAGTTGGAGATCCCGAACGTCGGATTGGTCAGCCTGGCCGACGCGGAAACGGGCAAGCTCGCGGCCTACGATACGGGCTCGTCGGCCTTCCGCCGACACGTGGCGAGGCTCGCCGAGGAACGGGTCGAAAGGCTCAAGCACACGTTTCGCGCTTCGGACATCGACTTCATCCATATCGATGCTTCGGGTTCGATCGTCGATCCGCTGGTCCGCTTTTTCCGCATGCGCGAACGGAGGATGAGGCGATGAGGCGGGCAAGCGCCGTTGGAGAAACAAGTGGCGTAAGCTTCCAGCTTGCGATCCCACGATCTACCGCAAGCTGGAAGCTTACGCCACGGACTTCGCCGGGTCCATGTCGATGGCTGGCCGCGATGGCGTGGCTGGCGGTCACGGCCGCGCTGGGGGCCGAACCGCAGCAGGCTTTGGAAAAGACGTTCGAATCCGGCCCCGTCAAAGCCACGGTTCGAATCGAGCCGCTCAAGCCGTTGATTGGCGATCCCGTAACCCTGACCATCACGGCCGTCGCCGAAAAAGGCGTCGAACTCTTGATGCCCGAATTTGGCGAGGCCTTCGAGCGTTTTTCGATCATCGATTTCGTGCCTCGCGAATCGCTCGACGACCAAGGCCGGACCGTGGCCGTGCAGCGGTACCGCCTGCAGCCGCCCTCGTCGGGCCCTCAGGCAATTCCGCCGATCCTGATTGAGTACGTCGATCGGCGCGAGGGCCAGCGCGAGGCGCCGGAGGGAATGGACGCGTACGAGCTGTTGACCGAACGGCTGGAGTTTGAAGTCCAGTCGGTGATTCCCAAGGACGCCAAGGCGGATTTGAAGCCGCCGCTGGGGGAACTCGCCCCGCTGGCGCCGCCGCCGGCTGCCAAGTGGCCCTGGCTGGTCGGGCTCCTCGCGGCAGTGGCGGCGGCCAGCCCTTTTGCGGTCCGAGCAATCCTGGCTTGGCGGCGACGGGCCCGGCGGCGCAGTGCGTACGATATCGCCCGCTGGAGGCTGGACCGACTGTTGGCCAAGCCGCGCCCGCCGGCCGAACAAATTGACGCATTTTACGTAGAATTATCTGGGATCGTGCGGCGTTACTTGGAGGACCGCTTCGAGTTGCGGGCCCCGGAACTGACGACCGAAGAGTTCCTGGCGTCGGTGGGCCGTTCGCCGGATCTGTCGCGCGACCATCAGATCCTGCTGCGGGACTTCCTGCGGCAAGCCGACTTGGTGAAGTTTGCCGGCGTCCAGCCGTCGAGTGACGACATCGAGCAGTCGATCAACGCCGCCCGCCGGTTTATCGACGAGACACGGGAGAACGCTCCGCTGGTGGAGGAAGAGACGATCGGTGACCGGTGACCGGTAATCGGTGATCGGTGACCGGTGACCGGTGACCGGTGACCCGCGATTACTGACCACTGACCAATGACGAATGACCACTGACCAATGACATGACGTGCGAATTCCGCGACCCACTGCTGCTGATCGTTGCCTTGATCGCGCCGTTGATCTTTGCCGCGGCGTCGCGATCGGCGTCTGCGGTCAGGTATTCGTCGCTGAGCATTCCCGATCGTTCGCCGCGTACGTGGCGGGTGCGGCTGGCCAAGCTGCCAGCGGCCTTGACGGCGCTGGCCATCGTGAGCCTGGCCGTGGCTCTCGCGGGTCCGCGGACGCCCGACGCGGAAACCAAGGTCAGCCGCGAAGGCATCGCCATCATGATGGTCGTCGACCGTTCCGGTTCGATGAATGCGCGCGACCTGGTCAAGGACGATCTGAGTGTGGATCGTCTGGCGGTGGTCAAGGACGTGTTTCGGCAGTTCGTCTTGGGCGGCAACGGCGGGGGTTCCGGTTTCTTGAAGGGGCAAGCTTTGAGCACGGCAGGCCGGCCGGACGACCTGATCGGGCTGGTCGCCTTCGCGGGCTACGCGGACAGCCTATGTCCGCTGACGCTCGATCATGGCAGTCTGGTCTCGATGGTCGAGGATCTGGAAATCGTCCGGACTCGTGAGGAGGACGGCACGGCGATTGGCGACGGACTGGCGCTGGCCGTCGAGCGGCTGCGACAAAGCAAAGCCAAATCCAAGGTGGTCATCCTGCTGACCGACGGTGTCAACAATGCGGGAGCCATCGACCCGCCGCGGGCCGCCGAACTGGCCGCGGCGGAGGACATCAAGGTGTACAGCATCGGGGCCGGCACCGACGGCCTGGCGCCGTTTCCGACCGCCGATCCCTTCACGGGACGGCAGGTCCTCGAGCCGACGTACGTGGAAATCGACGAAGAAACGCTGAAGGCCGTCGCCGACAAGACCGGCGGTCGGTACTTCCGGGCCACTGATCGAGAGGGCTTGTCCAACATCTATGCGGAGATCGACCGGCTGGAACGGACCGAAGTGACGGAGGTCCGATATTTGCAGTACACCGAACATTATGCCTCGTTTGTCATCGTCGGCCTGGGCCTGATGGCCGTGGCGGCGGTGGCTGGCGGGAGCGTGTTCAGAAGACTACCGTGAGAAGAGAAGCCTGGCTTCTTGGAAACGCCCAGCTGCTGCCGTCTGTTCATTACCAGAGGAAGGAGAGATTCAAACGTGACACAATCCTTGATCATCGAGAAACGACTATCGCAGGTTGAAAGGGACATTGCCGACTTGAAGTCGCAAGTCAAAGACCTGCGCCCCAAAGAAAACTGGATTGACCAGATCACAGGAACATTCCAGGACGATCCCGAATTCGAGGAGATCCTTCGACTCGGGCGCGAGATCCGGCACGCTGACCGCCCCAAAGGTGATTGAAGTACCATGTATATTCTCGACACAGACCACATCGGCGTTTTGCAGCGCAAGTCCGACGCACCTTACGGCGTTTTGTCGCGGAAGATTTCGCAGCATCCTCAGACGCATTTCTACGTCACCATCGTTTCATTTCATGAGCAGATCCTCGGGTGGAATGCCTATATCGCTCGGGCTCAGGATCAAACAGGCATTGTTCGCGGCTATTCACGACTGGAGCGGATCCTGGCAGATTTCTCCCGTGCCCAACTGTTGCCTTTCGATGAAGCCTCGGCCGACATCTTTGAGGACCTGCGACAAGAACGAATTCGTATCGGTACGATGGATTTGCGTATCGGCTCGATCGCGTTATCGAACGACATGACGGTGCTGACGCGGAATCTGGTCGATTTCCAACGGGTGCCGAATCTTCGGGTAGAGGATTGGACACAATGATTTTGGAGAGCGCTGTGAGAAGCCCGGCTTCTTCAAGAAGCTCGGCTTCTGAAACGCCACTGAACGCCATCGCCTGACACGTGCTTCCCATGTCCGATTTTCAATTCGCCAATCCGAACTGGTCTCACGCCCTCTGGCTCGTCGCCGGGGTGACGGCGCTGCTGTTCTGGCTGGATTGGCGGCGAGGTGACGTGCTGTCCCGCTTTCTGTCGGCCGCCATGCAACGGCGGTTGGTTCACCGGCCCTCGAAGACACGGCGGTGGCTAAGCATCGGTTGCCTGGGATTGGCGGGAGCGGCGTTGGTCGTTGCGCTGATGCGGCCGCAGTGGGGCTTGACGTACCAGGAGACTCCCCGCGTCGGAGCGCAGATCATGGTCTGCCTGGATGTCAGCAAGTCGATGCTGGCCGAGGACACCGCCCCAAACCGGCTGCAGCGGGCGAAAGCCGAAGTGACCGATTTGCTTTCGTATCTGGAGGGCGATCAAATCGGTCTGATCGCCTTCGCCGGCCGGGCGACCGTGCTCTGCCCGCTGACGCCCGATTTCGGGTTTTTCAGGCTGATTTTGGACGGGGCGAGCCCGACCAGTGTGGGTCGAGGCGGAACGCGGCTCGAAGAACCGATCCGCAAGGCGCTCGACAGCTTTCGCACCGAGTCGGACGTGTCGCGGATGATCGTCTTGATCACAGACGGGGAAGACCACGACTCGCACCCGCTCGACGCGGCCAAGGCAGCGGCCGAACGCGGCGTGAAAGTGTTGGCCATCGGTTTCGGTGACGAGGCGGGCAGCGAGATCCACGTCACAGATCCCCAAACCGGAGCCCGCACGACGGTGTTGGACAGCGACGGCAAACCGGTCCGGACGCGGCTGGACGGAGAAACGCTGCGTGCGATCGCTCTGCAGACCGACGGCGCGTACGTTCCCGCCGGGACCGGAGCGTTGGATCTGAAATCGATCTACGAGGCCCACATC
>CAYUFW010000152.1:0-12809 GCA_964443915.1 uncultured Pirellulaceae bacterium | reverse complement strand
GGTCCGCGGCCGCCTGGACGATCGGGGACATGCCGTGCGGCGCGAGGGCTTCCAGTGGGCGGTGCTCGCCGGATTGCTCCTGCTGGTCGCGTCGGTGGTCGTCGGCAGCGGTTCTGTGAGATCGGAATTGCGCGCCGCGTCAGAAGCCAGGCCTCGTGATCGAGCCGGGCTTCTCGAACAACCGGGGCTCGTCCGCTCGCTCGCCCTGCTGATCGCGGTCCTCGCGGCGGCGTCCGCTGCGGCCCAACCGAAACCGAGCGACGGCAAGCCCGCCACGGTCCCGGCCGACGGCGTCCAAAAGGCAACGCCCGCCGACAAACCGGCCCCCGACCGCAAGCCTGCGGAGCAGGAGTCCGCGGAGCGCGAGCCCGGCGCGCCGCGTGCGGTGTACAACGAAGCCCTGGCGTACCTGAACAAGGACGCAGACCGGGCGGAACGGCTGCTGACCGAAGCCCGGCGCGACGCCGGCACGGACGGAGAACTGCGCTTTCGTGCGACCTACAACATGGGCTGGGTCGAAGTCCAACGCGCGGACGCCGTGCTGGCCCAGAAGCCGGCAGAGGCCCTGGAACACCTGCGCCGCGCCGCGGACTGGTTCCGCGACGCCGTGCGTCTGCGTCCGGACAGGGAGGACGCCCGCCACAATCTGGAAGTCGCCCTGCGCCGCATCCTGGAACTCGCCGACTCGCTGTCGAAGACCGGCGATCGCGATCTGACGCACCGGCTGGACGCAGTGATCGAAGCCCAACGCCGGCTGGTCGGCACGGCCCGGCAACTCGTCGAGCGCGTGTCGGCCCAAGAGGATCCCAACGCCGCGGACCAGTTCCGCTCCGATTTCCGCCAGTTGGCCGTGCAGCAGCAGAAGATCCTTTCCGACGGTCAAGCCGTCACCAAGTCGGCGCAAGAAGAACTCGATGCACTCAAAGGAAAGAAGGACGAGGAGCAGACGCCGCAGGACAAGGTGCGCGCCGCACAGCTGAACAACTTGCTGCACTACCTGAACCAGGCCAGCCAGCGTCTGGGACAGGCCCGCAGCCAGATGCGCCGGCGTCAGGCCGACCGTTCGTTCCGGCGTGCGGCCGTTGCCTTGAGCGACTTGAACCGGGCCCGTGATCAACTCCGCGGACCCGTCGAAGTCCTGGACGTGATCCTGGCCGACGCCCTGCCGCTGGCCCAACTCACCGCGCTCAAGGCCGCCGCAGACGGGGCCGCCGCAGTTCCGGTCGCCGGACCGAGCGACGCCCTCCGGGGACCGCCCGCATGGCTGACTCGCGAGTACTTGGAAGAGAGCCAGCTGTCCCTCACGGAGCGGACGGCCGAGCTGACCGCAAGCTTGCAGGCGGGCTTGGACGAACGCAAATCGCGTCCGGCCGGACCACTGACGGACGAACGGCAGCAAGAAACCGCGGCCGCGGACCGTTTCCTGGCGATGGTCCGCGAAGCGATGCCGTTCTTGACGAAGGGCCAAACGGCTTTCGAGTCCGCCGGGAAGGCGCTGGCCGCCGATCAGTCGTCTGACGCTGCCGTCAAACCGGGCTTTGGGTTCGAGCAAGCCGCCGAGCGGCAGTTGGAAGCGATCGTCGCCCTCCGTGACGCACGGGAACGCTTCCTGGACCTGCGCGGATTGATCGAGTTGACGTACTCGCACGAGGAGCAGATTCAGGGTCTGTTGCCGGCGCCGCCTTCCCAGGACGCAAAGAACCCAAGTGACAAGAAGGAGAAGACGAAACCCGAGGCTCCGGAGGTCCCGCAAGCCGCCGGCATTCAAGCCGCGCAGCAACTGCAGCAAGAGAACCTGGACCGCAGCCAGCGGATCCGTAATCTGATCGAGGAAGACCTGGCGGCCCTGCCGAAACCGCCGGCCGAGGCGGACAACCCGACCGCCAAACCGCAACCCGCCGACCCGGCCGCGCAACAGGCGGCGGCTGAACGCCAGCGACTCGAGCTGGCCAAGCCGCTGCTCGATCAGGCACGCCAGGAAATGACCTCGGCCGCCCACTCCCTGGCGAAGATCCAACGGCCCCCGGCTGCCGGACCGGAGGCGGCCGATCCGGCCCCTGCCAGCAAAACGAAGAAACCCGACACCGCCGACAAGCCCCCCGACCAACCAGCCGCCAAAGCCGCGGCCAAGCCCGATGCAACGGCGCTGGAAGCCTCGCGCCAGCACGTCTCGCGGGCCATCGAGCACCTGCAGGCGTTGCGGCGGCTGTTCTTCTCGATTGTCGAGCATCTACGCGAGACGGCCCAACGGCAAGCCCAACTGAACGACGAAACGGAACAAGCCACAGCCCTAAAAAAAGACGAAGACATCGCCAAGACCGTGGGACCACTCGCCCTGCGTCAGCAGCAGTTGCGCGCCGTCACGCAACAAATCGCCGATGCGCTGAGCGAGCAGGCCAAACAACGCCCGGACCAGGCGGCCGGTCAGCAGGGTGCGGATCCGAAGCAGCTGGAGCAGTTCCAGAAGATCGCCCAGCAACTGGCCGAGGCGGCCAAGCTGGTCGCGGACGGCGGAACCGAAATGCAGAAGGCCGGCGACAAGATGTCCGCAGACAAGCCGGATTGGGGAGCCGCGCGCAAGAACCAGGACGAGGCGTTGCAGAAGCTTGTCGAGGCCCTGACGCTGCTCAATCCGCCGCAGCCCGACCAGCAGAACGAGCAAGGCCAAGACGAGCAAGACCAACAGGGCGCGGGGCAACAGAAAGAGAAACAACAGCCGCAGACTCAAGGCACGGATCCGTCGCGTGCGCTGCAAGCGGTCCGCGATCGCGAGGCACAACGCCGGCGGGACCGGGAGAGCCGGCAACGGCTGACGCAGGACCCCGTGGAGAAGGATTGGTGATGAGAAAAAAAGCCGGGCTTCTATTCTCGCTGGCTGTCTTGGTCGCACCGGCGCCGCTGACGGCACAGGACGTCCGCGTCGAGGTTGCCATCCAGAAACCGCCCTACTACACGGGCGAACCCGTGACGATCCAATTCACCGTCGAGGGGTTCGACGAGCAGCCGGAGCCCACATGCGAGATGCAACGCGAACAGCCCGCCCCGAGCCTGCGCGGCCAAATGGCCGGGGCCAACCCGAGCGTCTTCTCGCAGATCATTCAGCGGAACGGCCAGCTGTACCAAGCCAAATCCATCACGTATCGCATCGACTACCTCGTCACCGCGGACCAGCCGGGCGAATACACCGTCGGCCCGTTCGCGATCAAGCAAGGCCAGAAGGAATCGCGTGTCGAGTCGCTGAAAATGACGTTTCAAGAGGTGCCCGCGGACCCCAACATGCGCGTCCGGCTGGTGCTGCCGGACAAGCCGCTGTATCCGGATCAACGGGTCCCGGTGCGCATCGAGTGGTGGTACGCCGGCGACTTTGACGACGTGCTCAAGCTGCGGATCTACTCGCCGTTGTTCGATCAGTTCCGCTTCGCGCCCGACCCGCAGCCTCCGCGGGGCGCTTCCCGGCTGCCGATCGACACCAAGGACGGGAGCTTGGGGTTGACCGCCGAAACGCGGGAAGAAGAACTCGACGGAAAGCGATTCACCGTGGTGACGGCGACGCGGACGTTGATCCCGGATCGCGTGGGCGAGTTTGCCCTCACGCCGATCACGGCCACCGTGCGCAAGGTGACGGAGTGGGCTCGCGACCGCTCTCCGTTCGGCGACCTGGATTCCGGGTTCGGCGGCTCCTTGTTCCGCGACTTGATGGGCGACCGGCGACGCCCGGCGAGTACGGAACTGGTCCGTGCCGTGGGCGAGCCGCAAAAGGTCGTCGTCAATCCGTTTCCGCTCGAGGGCCGGCCGGCCAGTTTCGCGGGTGCCGTCGGCAAGGGCTTTTCCCTTGACGTCGCTGCCGACCGGACCGTCGTGCGGGTCGGCGATCCGATCAGTCTGAACATCACGCTGCGGGGCGATGGCAATCTGGACAACGCCAGTCTGCCGCCGCTGTCGGCCGATGGCGGCATGAGCCCGGACCAGTTCCGGTTGCCCGAGGGCGAGGTGACCGGAACGATGTCCGAAGGAAGCGACAAGCCAGGAAAGCCCGGCCCCTCGACGAAGCCCGGCGTCTTGCCGTCCAAGCAGTTTCACGTCTCCGTGCGCGTGACCGACGAGTCCGTCGGCGAGATCCCGGCACTGGCCTATTCCTGGTTTGACCCCGACAGCCAGACGTACCAGACGGCGCGGTCCAAGCCGATCGCCCTGCGCGTGATGCCGGCCAAAGTGGTGTCGGCCGCCGATGTCGTCAGCAGCCCGTCGCAGAGTGCGACTCCTGCAAAGAGCCGGCCTTCTCCGGCGAGTTCGTCCGGCAGCGCAGGCGACTCGACGCAAGTCGCGTCGGCCGCGAATGCTCAGCCCGTGTTTTCGCTCAGCGGCGCCGATTTGGCGATCGAGACCGCTGCCGGCACGGTGCTGCGGGATTCGTCCGGGCGGTTTGGCGGCGTCATTCTTTCCACCGTCGTGTATGCCGCGGGCCTGTTGCTGCTCGTCGTCGCGGTCGTCGACCGCAAGCGGCGGGACATCGATCCGGCGGTGGCCGTCCGGCTTCGGAACGTGCGTCGCCACCACGCCCGGATTGCTCATGCGGCTGGCCTGCCGAAGCAGCAGGCTGCCGAGCAAATCGCCGCGGCGGTTCGCGCGTTGGTGGCCGAGTTGCCCGACGTGGCTCGTGCCGAGGCGGAGGCGGTGATGGCGGACTGCGAGTCCGTGGCGTACGCCTTGAAGAGCACGGACGACAGCAGGCTGGATGTGGGTCTGGTCGAGCGGGCCACGGCGGTCGCGGATCGGTTTCTGGCAGAATCCCGGCTTCTCCGCAGAAGCCGGGCCTCTTGACGGGCTTCTGGACGGGAAGCGAGGGAAGGCCGGTGACGATGACCTGTCGAGTTCCTTACGCCGCATGGTTTTTCCTGATGTCGGTAATCCTTCCGGCAGGAGCGCTGGCGGCGTCTGGCGAGCAGTTGCTGGGCGAGGCGGTTGGAGAGTACCGCGCCGCGTTGGACAGCCAGGACCGCGGCCAGCGGCTGGAGAAATTCCGCCGCGCGGAGTTGCTCTTCTCCCGGTTGGCGACGGGCCGAGACGGCGATTCTTCAAAACCCGTTCGCAACGCTGACTTGTACGTGAATCTGGGCAACGCCGCGCTGGGCGCCGAGCGTTTGGGACCGGCGATCCTGGCCTATCGGCGAGCCTTGGCGCTGGACCCCAATCACCACCGCGCGGAACAAAACCTGGAACATGCCCGCACGCTGTTGCCGGACTGGGTTCCGCGACCGGAACGGGGCGGACTGCTGACCACGTTTTTTGCCTGGGCCGGCCGCCTGTCCGCCGGTGAAGTGCAGACGCTGGCCGCGGTGATGTTCTTCCTCGCCGTGGCCCTCCTCGCCGGCGCGATTCGCTGGCGCCAGCCGGCATTTCGCAACCTCGCCGCCGTTCCAGGAATCCTCTGGCTTCTGCTCCTGGGTGTGGCCCTGTCTAGGTCGTTCGGCAAGTCAGATGATGCCGCCGTGGTCGTCGTGCCCGAGATCATCGCCCGCTCGGCCGACTCGCTGGGGGCCCCGCCGCGGTTGCCTCAACCGTTGCCCAGCGGAACCGAAGTCCGCGTCGTCGAGATGCGCGACGAGTGGGCGCGCGTCCGCTTGTTCGACGGCCGCGACGCCTGGCTGCCGCGATCGGCTGTCGAGTTGGTCACGCAGTAACCAGCGCAGGAGCCCCGGCCAGCGACCACGCAATCAAACCCATCCATCCCAAGCGACACGCTGCGGCCATGGTTCGTCCCTCGTATTGAATCTCGCGCAGGTTGTGTGAAAGGGCGTCGTTTGTCGCTCTGTTGCTCGTTGGGCTTACCGCTGGGCGAATCGCTTCGGGACGGCGATCATCCTGACGGTCGTGGCTTGCCGACCTGCCGGAGTGTTTCCTCCCAGAGGTCGACGACGCTGAGTTTCTCGGCCCACAAGTGCACGCGATCCCGATCCACCAATTCGCCACTGATCGTCAGAATTCAAGCGTCGCAGCACGCGCACGACTTCGGCGTCGGGGGATTCGATGGTTCGAAGGGGTGTCTTCAGAAACATGGCGACATTATACGAGGTTGAAGGGCTAAGGTCAGGAGCGCAGCCGGGGCGATTTGGTCGAACATCCGGTGTCCAAAAGGTATCGCGTGATGACCAGAAACAACACGGCAAATGCGCCGGCGAGAACAAGGCCCGCGAGCAGATTGCCGCCGAGGACCGCACCTGCGGGAATGGCGACCTTCACAGGGAATAGAATGGCCGATCGGACAAACTGCTGACGTTCGAGCGTTGTGCGGCGACGCCAGCCGGGGATGAACCAGGGCAAGGTTGCGAATACCCATGCGAGCAGGATGGCAAGCGTGGCCGGAATAAGATTCGCGAATTGGTTGTTGGCCGCTTGGGGAACAAGTGCGTTTTGCAGTGCGCCGCCGAGACGCCAACCGAGGAATCCACCGCCGAGGAGGCCGAGTATTACCAGCAGGCCGAACAGCATGCCCAGCGCCCCTTCTTGCCGAAGAACTCGACGACATCGGTTTGAGCGCAGCGCGTCGAGCCACTGCGAATAGAACAAATCATCCAGGCCACAGGCGACGGTCCGGCCAGTTGGGAACACGATGACAAGGGCCTTCCTGCGAATCGGTTGGCAGGAAAGATCTGAATCGTCGGTTGCCCGCCCTCGGAACCAGCAGCATTCAGTAAGGCGATGCGACTCCGTTTCCGTTGATGTCGTCACAGTAACCACGCCGTCTGTCAGCAAGACCGTTCGTTCCGTGGCTTGGGATAGCTGGCGAACACGGCTGAGAATTGCAGCCAGACAGATGGGAACCGCCATGAGAGCGTAGAGACCAAGGCCGGTGAGAACGGGAGCCTCCAACGCAACCGAGATGCCGGCAACCAACACGGCGCCAGTGACGAGCACGGTAATCGCAACACGGACCGACACGTAGCGAACGGAGCCTGCGGCCGCCGTCGCTTCCGGATGATACGTTTCGGAAATGGGTTCGGTTGCGTCCACTGGGAGGATCTCGGAACCGGACGCTAGCGCGTTCCGGCTGATGCGAGACTTGTTGCTCGAACGGTGCCTAAGTATCGCCAGCCGTTCAGAGATCAAACCGCAGCGGTTCCAGCCGCTTGGGCGGCGGCGGGATGGTCACGTCTTGCGTGGCCTGCCGGGTCTTGTTGTGCAGCAGTACTTTGACCGAAACGCGGTAGTCGCCGGGGGGCACCTTGGGAAAAGTGAACCGTCCTTGCTCGTTGGTGGTCGTGCGCTGGGCTTCGGGCGGCGGCTCCGGTTTGGCGGCGGCATCGCCCTCCGGCTTTTTCGCCGCGGCATCGCCGTCGGGTTTCTTGGGAGCCGGCGCGAGTTCGACGACCGCCTCGGGCACGCCGCTGCCGCCGAACAGCACGGACCCGGCGAGCTGATTGGTCTGCTTCTGCCGTTCCTCTTTCGCCTCCTGCTCCGTCAAAATGCGGACGTCCCGCACTTTGAACAGCCGCGAATTGTTCAGGTTGTCGGTCGCCCGGACCAGCAGCGTGTACTGGCCGGGCGGGTAGTCGGCGGTCGCCAATTTGGCCACCCAACGGCCGTTGGCGTCCAGGTGAGCCTCTGCCGGTTTGGGCTCGGCCGCCATTTGCCCGTTGCGTTGGACGTCCAAGCCGGCTTCCACCTTGGCGACGCCGCTGAGGTCGTCGTCGCTGACCCACGATAGGACGCTCAGTTCGGCGCCCTGGGCGACCAGGCGGTCAGGCTCCAGCTCGATCCGCGTCGCCCTGGGCGGCAGGGCGTCGAAGACCACCGGCTCCACGTTGCTCCAGCGCTGCCGCGTCCCCACGATGATCCGCGCGATGACGTTGGCGGGGGCGTTCTGCAACCCGGCCGGAGGCAAAGTGACCAGGTAATCGTCGACGTGCGTGTCCAGCGTCAAGACTCCGTTCGGGGCGCACTGGACGGCGTTCACGGCGGCTTGGCGGTCGGCCCTCAGCGAGACGACTTGTTCGCCCTCCAACTCGCGGTCCCGGTCCACGTCGACGCCGACCTCGACCACGTCATCCGGACGGTCGAAGGCGCCGTCGGGAGTGTCCACTTGCAGGCGGACGGGCAGCGGCGCGTCCGGCAGGTAGTTGCGGCCCTGCGGCAGTTGCACAATCTGGACATCCAACAGATCGCGCTGTTCGGGCAATTCGACCGAGTGTACCGAGCACGGCACGCGGAAGACGAAAGCCCGCGGAAAGTCATCCACGTGCAGCAGCAGCGTCGCGATCCGCTGCGGCGCCGATTCGATTTCGGCATACAGATCCGTTTTGAAATCCGGCGCCCGCAATTCGCCCTCCAGACGCCGCTCGGCGGCTTCCTCCAAAGGCTCGACGAACTCCGCCCGCACTTTCAGCACGCCGGGCGGCAGGACCGCCGGGTTGGGCGCCGAGACGCGAATGCGGACCCGCTGCTCGTGGAAGTCGTAGCCCACACGGGCCTGGACGAAACGGCGCGGACGCTGCGGCTCGAACTGGATCCTCCGAATGGTCCGCTGCTGTGTCTTCCGGTCAGTCACAACCAGCAACAATTCCTGTACGGCGGGAGCCGAGCCAGCGGCAGGCTTGGCTGCTTCGCCTCCCGCCGCCTCCTTGGGGGCCGGCTTCGCGGGCGGCGGCTCGTTCGGCGGTTTGGGGAAAGCGATCGGCGTGGCAATCGGCTCCGCCGGCAAGGCCATTTCGGAGACCGCGGCCAGCACCTCCTTGGCTCCCCAACGTTCCAGCAGTCGATCCGCATCGGCGGGCGTCATCGCCGCCAGGGGCACGCGCTCGCCGATCCGCTGGCTCGTGGCTCGCACCTGGACCTCCACGGATTGCGGCTGGCCGCTGTGGTTGACCAAGTCCAGACGGAAGTCGGTTCGGCGATTGGGAAAGGGATGCAGCAGCACGCCGTCCGAGGTCGTCGTCCAACTGTTGGGAATGCCGCCCACCGCCAGCTCGACCGGCGCGGGGGCGGGAAGCTGGATCTCGACGGTGTGCCGGACGTGCGCCGGCCCGGCGGTCGCTTTGACTACCAGCCGCGTGGCACGCAACGACGTGCCGACGCGGCGCGCCACCAGTCGCAACGTCTGTTTCCCGTCGCTGGGAAACAGAAACGTCGGCGGCTGGCCCGCTGGCTGCGGGCGATAGGGGTACTGGCCTGCCGCCGGCTCGCTGCTCTCGGATGCCGTCTCGTTCGGCTGGCGCCCCGCGTCAGGCGGCGCAGTCGCCGGCGCGGCATCCGGCTGCTGCTCCGGCCCGCGCCCCGTGCGCGCGGGCCACGGTTGGGCGGCGGCTTGGCGCGTTTCAAGTTCCAGCCGCAGTTCGTCCTCGCGATAGACTTTCGACTCTTGGACCGGGCGCACGTCGATCAGCTCGGGATCGTACTTCAGCACGATCCAGGCGGAAGCAGGCGGCGGAGCATCGTACTGGAAGCGAATCTCGAACTCCTGCCGGTCGGCGGAAGTCAGCAGCACCGACGAAGGGCCGTCCACCTGCAGCCGCGGCGTCACGTCGGGCTGGGGCGGCGGCTGGTCCGGCACGGAAGCGGCCTGTTGCCGATAGTGGCTGGCAGCGTCGGCCAAGTACGCCAGGTCTTCGGCCGGTGCGTCGGCGACGGCCAGCAAGAACCGTTGACGCTGCGAAATCAGCAGATCGTATGCGTGTGCCTGCCGCAAGCCATCCTGCAAATCGGCCGCCGCTGACGATTTCGCGTCGGACGAGGCGGCCATCCGGCTGGCCTGCAGCGCCGCCCGCAGGGTCTTTAACCGATTCGGACGGTCGCCCTCGTCGGACAGGTCTCGGTAGTTAGCGGCAGCTGCGTTCAATCGTTCGGGCAGGGCGGCGTAGAAGGACCGCAGGGCTTGACCGAACCGCCGGTGCGCGCTGAAACGCTCCGTGACGGACGCCTCGCCCGCGTCCGCCGGTTGCCGCAGCAACTCCTCGCACGCCGTGTCCAACTCGCTCAGGGCCGGTGCCCCCTCCCAGTCGTCCGGAGCCGCGAGTTTGGCAAGTTCGTATTGCAGCTCCGCCGCCAGCAGCGACGGGCGCCAGTCTTCGGCAAGAATGTCCGGCGGCTGTGCGGGCGAGGCGGGATCGGCGAGGAAATCAAAGGCGGAGGTCAGCTCCAGGTCCACATCAGCGACCGCTCGCAGCAAACGCAAACGCAAGTCGGCCTCCGGCAGGGGCGTGGACAGCAAGACTTCGATCCGCTGGGCGTCGCCCGCCACCGGAGTCGGCTGCAGCAATCGCCTGGCGCGTGCCTCCTGCAGGCCGCTTTCGACGGCATCCCGCAGCCGTTGAACGTCGGCACACGTCTGCCGCAACGCCGCCAGGCCTTCCGCTCCCGGACGGCGCAGCAGCCGGTCCAGCTGATTCATCGATCGGAACAGCCGCTTCAGGTCTTCCACCGCCGGTCCACCCGCGTCGCGGACTCGGGCGGATTCGCGGAAGAACGACACGTAGAACGGGGCCCGGACCGCCAGTTCGTTGCTCAGTTGCCCAGCTGCTTCTACGGCCGCCGCGTCTGCCTCGGCCGCTTGATAGGCATCAACCGCGTCTCTCAGCCACCGCTGGGCCTGGGCCGCGAAGTCGGCTCCGATCTGATCCCGCAGTTCCCGCTCGGCCGCCAGCAAGGCCCGGTCGCCGCGGTCGACCTGCGGCGCGATCCAAGCCGGTGTCCAAATGCTGCGGGCGGCGGTTCGCTCGGCGAGACGGCGCACGCGGAGCGCGTCCTGGATCGTCTTCCAGTTGACGCCGGGCGCCGCGGCCAAACGCCGGGCGGTGCGGAACTCGACGAATTGACCGTACTCCGGCGGCAACTCGGCCAGCCACTTGTCGAACGCCTCCCGCTGACCGCTGGCAGCGAGTTGGTCGAACTGCTCGACGTGCGTCTTGAGTTCGGCGGGCAGGGCGGCAGAATCGTGCCCGACCGCCAGTTCCGCCAGTCCTAACGAGCGCGGTTGGGCGATGTCCAATCCGGACGCAGGCCGCCGCCCGGCGATCCGCAAGGCGATCCCCTCGGCGACCGGAGGCGGAGCATCTGGCGCCGCGGTTTCCGTCGCGGGGAGCAACTGCTGCAGCGGCAGAATGGTCCTGCGCAGCGCGTCGGCGATCTGCGTGTCGTCGCTGCCTTGGCCCGCGCGGACCTGTCGCTCGTAGAACAGCAACTGCCGCTGGAACTCGCGCCACAGCTCGGGAGCGAAATCCGTGGGACGAGGTGCCGCCAGATCGCAGTCTTCCAGGGCGTCACGCAACTTCCAGGCTTCGATCAGCAGCGGCGGCGTCTGCGGCTCCGGCGGCTTCTTCTCGGCAGCCTCTTCGCCCTCGGCCGCCGCCTCCTTCTCGCCGCCAGGCTTCGCCGGGGCCGCGCCGCTCGGAGCAGCTTTGGCTCCCGCCTCGGCCGGTTTTGCTCCGGCCTCGGACGGCCCTGCTGCGGGTGCTGCGGCCGGCGGCCCGGCTGGTGAACCTGCCGCCGCAGCCAGGGACTTGCCGACCGATGAAGCGCTGGGCGTGGTCGGCGGCGCCACGCTGACGTGGCGGCCGAGCGGGGCCGGCAGCAGCGACTGCGGCTGCGCGATCGGGGTTGGCGGCCGGATCAAGCTGTCGGGCGAGACGGCCGGGTGAATCCTCACGAACGGCTGCGATCGGCTCGCCGTGCGCAGCTCTTTCGGGCTGGGCGTCACCGCCTCCGGCTGCAAGGCGCTGACGGAAATCAGCACGGGCGGTTCCACGTCCAGGGGCCAGCCTCCGCCGTTGATCAAGACCGGCGTCTGCACGGCGGCGCCGTCGCTTTGTTCGCGGGTCCAGCCGGCAACGTTGGCCGAGACGAAACGGTACAGTTCGGCCAGGTCCACCGTGGCGTCCTGATTCAGGTCGGCCGCGCCGCTCAGCCCCAGCGTCACGAAATAGCCGAACACGGAACGCTGCAGCGCAGCCGAGGCAGACGACCGCTGCAGCGGGGCGGAGGCGCTGAGAACCCACAGTTGCGGGTCGCCCGTGGCCTGGACCTCGCGCTGGAGCCAACGCGGAAACTCGTTCACGACCGCCCCACTCAAGGCGTCTTCGCTCAGCCGGCCGGCATCCAGGATCAGCAGCTTGACGCGAGCCGCCACGGCCGTCAGGGGACGGAGCAAATCGCTCACGGAACAGACGCCCGAGAGAGGTTTGGCGGGATCGTAATTGCCACACAGCAACTGCGCTTGCCCGTCGCCGCAGACGCCGTGCGCAGCGGCGTAGACCAGCAGCGCATCGCGGTCGCCAAGCGATAGTTGACGGCTGGCTTCAACCAGCCGCGAGACCGCCTCCGGGCTGCTCAAGGCCGGCACCACCGGCGGCTGACGCTCGCCTGCGCGCGCGTACAGCGCCGCTTGGAGCGCCTCGAAGCCCGCCGCGTCTTCCGCCGCAAATTCGAGCGGGGCGACGGCCGCGGACCGGTAATCCGCGCCGGTGATCAGGACCAAGTGCGTGTGCGGGTGCAATAGCGGCGGAATGAGCAGGTACAGCAAGCCGCCGATCAGCACCAGCGCCAGGACCGCCACCGCGGCGCGGCGAAGATAGCGGCGCAACCTCCGCCGCGGATCGGTCAGCAGCAACGGGCGCCAGGAACGGCGAATCTGGGGCGACCGATCGGACGGCCTGGACGCGGATGAAGACATGAGGGCGCACCCCTGGGACAGGAACGAGTTCAGACACCCAATGTACCATCTCGGCGCATATCGGCCAAACCCGTTTTGCCGGCAGAGCGCTTCGTTTTGTCGCCTTTCGCTCCGCGAAAGGGCGTTCTTTCGCGGAGCGAAAGACGAC
>CAYUFW010000151.1:18530-18740 GCA_964443915.1 uncultured Pirellulaceae bacterium | reverse complement strand
GTACGCGCAGGTGACGCCGAGGGTCAACATGTGCTATCCACCCTTGACCTGGCAGACCTACGACATCGACTTCACAGCCGCCCGGTACGATGCCGCGGGCCAGAAGACCAGGTGCGCCCGCTGCACCGTGAAGTTCAACGGCGCAACGATCCTCGACGACGTGGAGATCAAGGGCTCGGGCACGGCGGGCACGGCCCCGGCCCTGGGCAA
>CAYUFW010000151.1:0-18520 GCA_964443915.1 uncultured Pirellulaceae bacterium | reverse complement strand
GGGGGCATCTACTTGCAGGCTCACGGCCTGCCGGTCTTCTACAGGAACGTGTGGGTCGTCGATAAGGGCGCGCCGTAGTGTCGGCCGAATGAGACATCGTAACCCGAAGCGTGAGGACCGTTCGAGAAACGGCTGTCCGGCTTTCCCGTGGCTAAGCTCGCAGCTTGCTGCGCCCCTGTTTGGTGTTGGTCACGGCCGTCGCCGCTACGGCGGCCAGCCGGCATCCACCTCGCGCCACGGTTGGGCTGGCCCGGGAGCGTCACGGTCATCGTGGATCCGGGCAGGCAGCCGGCGGAGAGGAACATGGCGGCCGAGAAGCACGAAGAGGAGTTGCCGCGATGGTCGTCCGCGTCTGGTACGCCGTCTGCGCCGTGACGAGTACCATCCAAGGGCGATCCCGATTGTCTCACGGCGAGCGTGCTACTCCGCAGTGTAGCGGTACATGAATCGGCCTTCCGGAGCGACGTCGCCGCTGAGGTAGAAATCCGTGACGTCGCCGGGCATCTGCTGGTGGTCAGCCCACTTGAACTGGATGGTCAGACGGTTCGTGTTCTCCGGCAGGCCGAGAGCCGAGCGCGGGATCGCCGCGTGAAACTCGTGGTCCTGCACCCGGTACGGCACTTTCGCCGTCGCTTTCCAGTTCCACTCGCCGGTGTTCTGTTCGAGCCACGTGGCGGCGTCACTTTCGACCTGGCGATTCAAGATGAAATCATAGCCCTGCCAGCCGGTGGCCGGCGTGCTGTCGGCGTCGATCAGCAGCCACATCCAGTGGCGGTCGGTGTGCGGCGTCATCGGCTCGCGCGTGCGGACATAGAAGTAGACATTCCGGCTGTCGCGGGCCACCTTGCAGGCCGTCATGTCGTTGCGGCCCGTTCGGTTCGTGTAGTGCAGGCCGTCGGCGCCGTCGAAGTCGCGCGGCAGGGTCTCGCTGACGTGGTCCGTGAATTCGGGACCGACGTCTTCCCACTGCTCGAAGCTGGCGTCCAGCCGGATCGTGACGGGGGCGGAACCTTGCGGCAACGGTGGAAGGCCTTTGTAGCGGCGGATATTGGCGAGCATTTGCCAGTAGTAGTTGTCCTGGTGGCCGCCCTTCATCGGCTCGATGTCACGGCTGTACTCTTGGGTGAACTGGTCCACGAAGGTGAGCGGGCCGTCAGGGCGGCCCCAGCGGCCGGCGATCCACTCGTTCCAGCCGGTGACCATCACGAAGGGCGGCGACAGCTCGTGGGCCCGCTTCCACTGCTCCGCAAAGTTGTAGCCGTGCTGGATCGCGCCGGGCGCAGTGTCCTGTCGGCCGTCATGGAAACTCCGGCCGCGGGCATTGCCGTCGCTCATGTTCGTGGGCAAGCCGTCGGAGATCTTCAGGTTCTGAGCGACGGCCACGTTGATCTGCTCGGGGCGATTGGGGTGGTCGGTGTAGCCGTAAACCTGCGGGTAAGCCGTCTCCCAGTGCCAGGCGTACGGCGTATTGACGATCGTGAACGGCCAATGGGCGCGACGCAGGGTAAAGAACTCCCGTAGTTCGGCATCGGCCTGCTGGGGATCGCAGACCATCAATGGCTTGCCTCGCCAGCGGAACCAGAGGTCGGCATACAGGCCGGGCTTGTAGAGGTCCTCGTAGATCCGCCGCGCGGTTTGGCCCGCTTTGGTGTTGGTCATAAAGGCGAACTGCGGGGTGTTGCCGCCCTCGCGGCGGACCTGCTGGAAGACCTCGCAGAGTTTCAGGTACTGCTCGCGATAGGTCACGGCGTTGGTGGTGTCGAAGATCAGCGTATCGATCCCCGCATCGGCCAGCAGGGATGCGTGGCGGCGGAGCACCCACGGGTCCGTGGCGAGATAGTAGCCGTACAGCGGCTCGCCCCAGTAGTGCGAGGCGCCGATCCTGCCCCACAGCGGCGAATCGGGCTTGTGAATCGCATCGGGGTCGGCCTGCAGAATCCTGGCGACGTCGTAGGGCCCCTCCCAGTTCGGGCTGCGGTTGTGGCGTTCATTGAGCCAGAGGAAGTAGAAGATGCCGACGAACCGGTCGGATCGCGGCGGGCCAGCCGCCTCCGGCGTGGGAAGCTTGCGGCCCAGCGCATCGACCGCCGGCCAGGGCACACCCGGAACGGTGCTGGCGGGAGGATTTTGAGCGTCAGCCCTCCCGGCGGCGAACACGGCAATCAACATCAACCATTGGATCAAGCGGCGGTTCTTCATGGGCGTCCTCATGGGGGCGACGTTCGGCGGCTTCCTGCTGACGGTTCGATACTGCGGACACCGTCTGGACCGCATCGTACTGAAGCGATTCGCCGCCTTCCAGTGCGCGTGCTGACGTCTTTCGAACTGGCTCCGACGTAATGTCACGCTTATTTCGCCGGGGTTACGGCCGGTGGGAGCCTGTGGCTGCCGATTTCGAAGCGGACCTTTGCGGTTCGCTCGCGGGCGGTGCCGCCGGCTGGTGCTTTCACAACGGTGGCCAACGCACGTCACCGGACAACCAGCCTCGGCGGTCGTTCGACATGCGCCGACAGCGACTGTTCGACCAACTTGACGAGCAGGAACGAAGGGCCATCGAGTCGCGGGCGGCCGAACTGCGACGCCCGTAGGCCCAATTCTTCGTGTCGGCTTGGCAGAGGCTACTTCTCAGTGAGAGGGGGATGCAATCGTGATGCTTGTGATCAGAAAGATGCCGTGCGGCAGTACGTGCTGGAGATCGAGAAGGACATCGAAACGGTCCTCCGCATCATGACACACCGATCCAAGACGTGAACCGGCGGGGGAGGCCGTATTCACCAACCTGGAGAGCTGCCATGCGGCGAATTCTCGACTTGCTCGTGACAACGGCCCTGACGACCGCGGACTCCGCTGCTCGCGTTCAGGATCGCCCGAACATCGTGATCTTTCACTGCCACGATCTGGGGCAGTACCTCCATGGCGACGACCCGCTCCTGCGCGGCGCCGTCACTCCGCCACAACACGAGACGACGTTGTGACTACTGCAAGGCGAGCCGGCCGCAAAGACAGGAGGAGGCCTGTAGCACAGCGGTCAGCCCAACTCGCGCTTGGGTGCGGCGGCCTGGCAATGGCGCGTCAAAGCGTCGTCGACTGCGGCGGCAGCTTCGGCGGGGCTGAGGCCGGCAATGTCAACCGAAAGGTCCGCTTTCTCGTGTGACCGCTTGAAGTACGTCATGTCCCCTCTGATTTGGGGGACGTAAAGTCGTTTCTCGCCATTGCTCAGGACCTTCGCCACCGGCTTGGAATCGTCATCGTAGAAGGTAATCCTCTCGACGATGTTCTCCGGCCTGTCCGTGAGTACGACAATCTCGCCGGTCGCTCGTTGGACCGTTCTCCAGTGCGCTCCCATCAACCCGCTGGGCGGCAAGGCGATGACGCGATTGCCATGGTCAGTCGGAACCATCTGCCCTCCGCGTTCGCGCTATTTGCCTTGTTCGTCTTCCGGTTGCACAGGATTTTCCGCCCGCCTGTGACCAACCGTGTCACACCGCTGGCGAATAATGAACGTTGGCAAGGACGTGCCGGGGAAAGAGATTTGACCAACTTTCGCAAGAGGGTTCTGCCATGACTGCTGCCTTCGAAGAACTGGTCCGCCTGCTGGACGAACGCGACATCAGCTACTTGACCGGCGATGACGAGGTCTTGCGGACGGATCTTCGCGGCGAAGTCGCGACGTACCGGATTTTGGCTCGTGTCGAGTCCGAGGCCGATCTGTTCCAAGTCTTCGGCTACTCCCCGCTGCGGGTGCCGGAAGGTTGCCGGCCCGCCATCGCCGAGGCCGCCGCCCGCGCCAACTACGGTCTGCGTTTGGGCAAATTCGAGTTGGACCTCGACGACGGCGAAGTGCGATTTCAGATCGCCCAGATCTTGATCGGCGAATCGGTCGGCGAGGAAGTGATTGACCGGATGATCAGCACCACCCTGAACATGCTGGACATGTACCTGCCGGCGTTTCTGTCGGTGATTTACGCCAATGAATTGCCCAAGGATGCCATCGGGCGGGTCGAGGCGGCGTTTCGGCCGCCCAACGAAACGAGCGGCGAGGATGGGGAAGCGGGCGAATGAAGCGTGATTGTTCGGTCCGGAATGTGACGCGGAGTCTGGTAGCCGTTGTCGGCCGACTGAGGCCGCAGCAGGGCCTGCAGTTGTGGGAAGTTATTCGGACAGTAGACTGTGAGCCAGCATCAAAGCAAACGTCGGAGGGCGTGCTATGAAAGCGCGATGTCGAGGCGCCTTGATCGGCCTCGCCGTGGGCGATGCCTTGGGAGCTGCCGTCGAGTTCCGTTCACCGGGCAGTTTCAAGCCGGTGACAGGCTATCGAGCCGGTGGGCCCCACGGCTTGGCGCCGGGTGAGTGGACAGACGATACGAGCATGGCCTTGGCCCTGGCGGACAGCATCGCCAACGCCGGCTGGGATCTGAACGATCAGGCGAATCGCTACCTCGCTTGGTGGAAGCACGGCGATTATTCCGTTAACGGAACCTGTTTCGACATCGGCATCACGACCCGCAGCGCATTGAGCCGCTTCCAGAAGACGAAGGACGCCAGGACTTCGGGCGATCCATCCGAGCACGCGGCTGGAAACGGCTCGATCATGCGTCTGGCCCCCGTGCCGATTCGGTACGCAAATCTGCTTCCGGATCGGTTGGATGAACTCATCCATCTCCTCGTCGAGTCCAGCTTGCCGACGCACGCCAGCCCCCAGTGCCAATCCGCTTGTGCGTACTTCGGCCTCGTGTTGGCGGCATTGATCTCGGGGCTCGATCGCGACGTGGTGCTGGCTCCGGACTGGCCTCCCCTCGCGGCACTGCGGCGGCTATTTCCACTTCACCGCGAGATCGACGAAGTGTCGGCAGGCAGCTTTCGGCTCAAACGGCCGCCCCAGATCGTGGGTTCCGGCTACGTCGTCAAGAGTCTGGAAGCCGCCCTGTGGGCGTTTCACGATGCCTCGAATTTCCGCGAGGCGGTGCTGCGAGCCGTCAATCTCGGCGATGACGCAGACACGACAGGCGCTGTCTGCGGTCAGTTGGCCGGGGCGTACTGGGGTGAAGACGGAATCCCGGCGAAGTGGCGATCCGGGTTGGCCCGCAAGGATATGATCGAGAAGGCGTTGGCCGGACTCCTGACCTCAGTGCCCACGCCCAGCGGGCTGAAAGAATCTGCCAAGTCACCGAGCGTCGGCACGAAACGGGGCAAGAAGGCACCCTCGGCCGCCGAGGGCACCGGCCCCCAACCGGAGACGCCGATCCATCCCGAACGCTTCCCACCGAAACCAGTGTTTCTGACAAGCAACAAGGCCCACAAGAAGGCAAACGAACAAGCGGTCGAGAAGGCACTCGGCCTTGCTCGGAAGGCCGATCTGCAAGGCCTCACTGCGATGAAGCTCCCGCCGAGTCCCAAACTGAAGGCATGGCATGGTCAGCTGGTGGCCGAACTCGCCAGTCAGCTCGAACCACACCCGAACCACACGGCCGCTGGAAGTCACCAACTCGCCGGCGCGGGGGCAAAGCCGCCGATCAAATCCAGTTACTGGGTGGTGCCAGGACTGCTGCTGGCAGGCGAGTATCCCGGCGATCCCAACCCGGACAAGCACCGGGCCAAGGTCCAGACGCTGCTCGACGCCGGCATCCGCACGTTCGTCAACCTGATGGAAGCAAAGGAGACGAACCACGCCGGCAAGCCGTTCGTTCCCTACGACGGTTTGGCAAGAAAGCTCTGCCCCGACGTATCGTGTTGCCGATATGCGATCCGCGACCTGTCCGCGCCGACGCCTGCCGCGATGGCTGCGATCCTGGACGCCATCGACGACTCCCTGGCCGCCGGAAGGGCCACCTATGTCCACTGCTGGGGCGGCGTCGGCCGGACTGGCACCGTCGTCGCGTGCTGGCTGCTGCGACACGCAATGGCGACTAAGGCGAACGTCCTCGAAGTGCTGGCAAGCCTACGGAAGCAGGATCGTGTGCATGGCCACCGTCAGTCGCCGGAAAGCAGTGCGCAGCGACAGTTCGTGGCATCGTGGCGACAGGGCTGCTGATCCGTCTGCACCCGCTCTGCATCGCAGATGGCGGATTGAATCCCCTGCAAGCCGCAAGACGGTGTACCCGCCCTACGGTCCCGAAATAGCCTCGAACCGCCGCAAGGCTGCTGAGCGTGGCCATGAACTCAACGAATGCGGACGGCGGGTTGCACTTCGTTCGCTACGGACGAACGCGGGTTGTCCCCCTCCATCCGGCTACGGAGGGTCCGGGAGCTTGCACGTTCAAAAGAATTGGCTATGCTGATCCACTGGGCGGAGCACTAGTCAGTCGGCGCGCCAGAACACGGTTCAGTGACGGCTTCTAGAGCCTATCCGACGGCGTTTCGGGCTGGCGCACGGACAGACCTGTCTGGCAACTTGGTTTTTTGGGCGTTATCACCGGCATCCCAAGAGCCGCCGCTGCCGGGTTGCCACTCCGATAACAAGTCTATTGTCAGGGGACTTGCCTGTGATAATTAGTATCCTTCGCCGTCTCTGTTTTCCGCTTCGGCGAAGATCCTCGCGGGTACTGTAGAGGCTGGTAGGGAGGCAATCCATGATCAGCGTCTTTCACGGCAACGACGCAGAAACCCACCACAGGTTTCAAGCGTGGCGAAAGGCGAACGTGGACGGATTCCACATGACGGAGAGCGTTGCGGGGCAATTCACGATCCACTACACGCAGGACAAACGCGAGAACGCCGCAGGACGTGGCTGCACGCACCAAGGCGGCAGCGATATTGAATACTTGGAAGACAAGGATGGCTGTTACACGACGGCCCGAAAGGTCTGTTCAAACAGTCTTGCCGAGCTAATCGCTTGGGCAGCAGAGCACGGCTTCACCGCCAAGAACTGCAGGCATTGCGATACAACTCGATTCCCGTTTCCGGCCGTCACCCTCCAAGCGGTTCGCCTGGCCGAAGAGGTCACCCTATCGGGTCCGCTCATTGAAGGAGCGGTCTGCCAGATCGTCATCAACGCCTATGAGCGTAATCCCATCGCTCGCGCTCGCTGCATCGCTCACTATGGGCCGTCGTGCGTGGTCTGCGGCTTCAACTTCGGCACGTCCTATGGGCCGCTCGCCGAAGGATTCATCCACGTCCACCACGTCAAGCCGCTGTCGGCGATAGGCGTGGAGTACGAAGTGGACCCGGTTGCCGACCTGCGGCCCGTGTGCCCCAATTGCCACGCGGTCATTCACCTGGGCGGTGAATGTCGCGGCATCGGGGAGGTCAGGGCAGCTCTTGCAGCGTGCCAGGACGGCGGACCAGCGCATGCAGGCGAGCGGCGGATCGCGTCCGGCATGACGGTTGGGTCACACGTGCCGCCCGCGTGACCAGTCTCGTTGCCCAGCAGACACACGACCTATGCCAAAGCTTCGCACTTCAGTCCCTGACGGCATAAGGACTAGCGAACTCGAGGAGGAGTATCCAAAGGATGCAGGCGAGCGGGGGTAAAGTCGGCTGCCAGTGGTGGCGTTTTCCCGTCCGCGCCGTCTGATCCTCGTCCTTCGGCCGGCAGTGCCGAGTAGAAGAGAGTCCTGATGAAGGCAATTACAGTCAAGCAGCCGTGGGCCTGGGCGATCGTCTTCGCTGACAAGGACATCGAGAACCGGTCCTGGTCCACGAACTACCGAGGGCCGCTCCTCATTCACGCGGGAGCTAAGTACCGTGCCGATGTGTCCCTACCGAACGGGCGGCAAGCCCCACCTCGCGACGAACTCGACTTCAGCGCCATTCTGGGAGTGGTCGATCTCGTCGACGTGGTTGAGCGGAGCCGGTCACCCTGGTTCACGGGCGAGTACGGGTTCGTGTTACAGAATCCCCGTGCTCTGTCGAAGCCGATCCGCTGCAAGGGCAGGCTCGGGTTATGGACGCCGACGCCGGCCCAAGTCCGGCTCGTCATGGCACGGCTCAGATAGCCGCGAAGGGTATGGAGGGGCCGCTACTTGCTCGCATGACTCGGTACAGGAATCCCGGACCGACGCAATCCACCAACATTACCTCGTTGTTTGTAACGGCCGCGACGAGCGTGTTGTCGGCGCTGGACTCGCAAGACGAAGGTGGAGATAATGACCGCTTGCGAGCGTCCAGAATGTGAAACCACGGGAGTTGAAGCCATGACCGAAGAAATCTACATCACGATCGGAAGTCGATCCGGCAAGTTCGCGAAGCGCAACGTCGGCAAGACAACGCGGTGGCCGATCAAGAACGGCGCACCCAAGGGCGCACGTGTCTACTTTCTGATCGGGAGCGAATTCGTCGCGAAAGGCGTCATCGCGACCGAAGATGTCAGACATGCACCTTTTAAGAAAGCGCCGAGGCTGTGGCGAGACATCCACCAAATTGCGTTGCTGAACGCGCCGGTTTCGCGAGAAATGCTTCGCGAGCAGATTCCTGACTGGGGGTGGCTCCGTAGCAAACACCCGATCCAAACGAGCGTACCAGCTCAATTTGTACAGCAGTTTCTTCAGATTATTCATAATCCGCCCGTACCATCGGACGCGCACGTGGCAGCGCCCAAGGTGAGGGTGGAATATGAGAAGCGAATTCGCGATTCAGGGATGATCAAGAACGTGAAAGCCAAGTGCGGATATCGTTGTCACGTCAAGGGTTGCGACTTTCACCTGCCTCTCAGTATCGGTGTTGATTACGTCGAAGGGCACCATGTGAAGCCCCTCGCGCATGACGGAACAGACACGGCATCCAATGTTCTGATTCTCTGTCCGAATCATCATGCCCTTTTTGACTACCGAATCCCGGTGTTCGAGACCAGAACGAGAATCAGAATCGGGGATCGAGTAGAGTACCTGCGCCCGCACGACCTTTCCCAGAAGTCCATCGACTTTCACAATTGGCTGGCGACGGGGAGCAGTACATGAGACTGACCAAGGCGCCTGACCACGAGGCAATTGCACGCATGCGTCTGGACCTGGCGCCGCGATGGGACTGAGACGGGGGGCTTTCGATGGCTGGCTTCAGGGAACTATCGGATCGTTTGGCCGCTTGGACGGGCACGATGGGCGGTTTGTCTCGAGCGCTGGATCGGGACGGGACGCCCTACCTCAGTTTCTCCAAGGTTGTTTCCGTCGAGTTCTGCTCGAATCGGTACCTACTAGAGTACGTGCAACGAAAAAGGCTGCGTCCACCACCCGATTACTTCGTCAACGGACAGGCTTTTCACGAGACGGCGGCCCGCATGTACCGGGGTTTGGCGCGAGGCAAGCCCGCGGACGAGGCCGACTTGCTCGACTTCTTGGGGCGACGCGTAAAGCATCCACCGGTTGAGCTGCAGAATGCGGTTCGGCTTGCTGCGCAGAACGCCTACGAGGGTTGGGAGATCGTTGGCGTCGAAGAACCCTTCGTGCTGTCGCTCGGACGGACGCTGCCTCCGTGTCTTGGCATCGCGGACCTGATTCTCCGCCGAGGAAGCACGTTTGCGGTAGTCGATCACAAGACAGGCAAGAGGTTCAACGGCGCCGACGAATTGCAGTTCGTCCTTTACCGCGAGTACGTCAGACGGCGCGACAAAGCGAGACGCTGTGTGACCATCGTTGACGAGTACCGTTGGGTGAATGACCTGAGCAAGATCAGAAAGCCGGCCTTCCAAAGAGAGCACGTCCACTTGGCGCGGAACGCCTGGCGCGAAGCCATCTGCCGCATGACCGACGCTTGGAACGAGATCCAAGAGATCGAGAAGTACCACGAGGCTGCCGCCTCGGGCGAGTGTTTTCGCTGTCCGTACGAGGGAGTTTGTCCAAACGCTTCCCTTGGGTACTCGTCGTGGTGGTGGTAGCCCGCGAGTCACCCACTGCTCGGAAACTGACTTCACGCCGGCCGCTGCGACAATCGCCGCGCCTTAACGCGTAATGCAGTACAGCCGCGACGCGGTGCGGAGCAAGAGCTTGCCGTCGGCTACGGCCGGACTGGCCAGACAGAGTTCATCCAGCCGATTGGTGCCGACGACCTTGAACGCCGGGCCGGCTTCGACCACGTACGTGTCTCCGTCTTCGCTCAGACAGAAGATCTTGCCGTTGTAGGCCCACGGCGACGAGGTGAAACTGGCGCTCTCCGGGAACCGTGTCTTGCCGTAAACCTCTTTGCCCGTTCGCGCGTCGTGGCAGGTCATGAATCCACGGTCGAGCAGTGTGTAATAGTAGTCGCCGTAAACGATCGGCGAGGTGTTGTACGGTCCGGCCTGTGGCTGCGACCAAGCCACGTGCGGATGCTCCGCAGGGTTCTTCCCGACAGCGTTCTGACCTGAAGCACCAGGCCGGACGGCGTAGACCGGACGATCGCTGTCGCCGACGTATCCCGACGTCACATAGACCATCCCGTGGGCCGAGATGGGCGACGGAATGACCAGGTTGGAGGTCGGGGCCTTCAGGTCCCAGAGCACGTTGCCACGCGGGTCGTAGGAGCGGATACAGCCGTAATCGGAGGTGACGATCTCCGTGCGCAGATCGTTCTTCCAGACCAACGGCGTGGCCCACGTGCTGCGGGTGCCAAGCAGCGCCCGGGCCGGACGAGCCGTGCGCCAGCGTTGTTCCCCGGTTTGTGCGTCAAAGGCGGCAATGTACCGATCTTCCATGTTGTCGTACACCATCACCACCAAGCCGTCGCAGATGACCGGCGAGGCCGCCGCGCCATAGTTGAAGAACGATTTTTTCGGCTCGATCCGGTGCGACCACCGTTGTTGACCAGAAAAATCGTAGCAGTACAGTCCCACGTCGCCGAACAGGACGTAGACCCGCTGGCCGTCGGCCACCGGCGTTTCCGAGGCGTAGGTGCTCTTCGGGTGGCGTGGAACCTGCGGTTGTCCCTGGTGTGCTTCGTGCTTCCAAACGATCTTGCCCGAGTCAAGATCCAGGCAGTACACCATCCAGCGGTGCATGCCCTCGGGCGGCTCGGCCCGGCCCGTTCCGTTGTACAGCCCCTTCTGCGGTTTCTCGTACTCCTTCTCGCTGACCACGGCCGTGAGAAAGACCTTGCCATCGGCGACGATCGGACAAGACCAACCCCAGCCGGGCACTTCGGTAACCCAGCGGACGTTTTCCGTTTTGCCCCACCGTTCGGGCAAGCGCGGGTCGTCCTGGGCAACCCCCATCGCTGTCGGGCCGCGAAAACACGGCCATGACTCGGCGCCGTCAGCAAGGGAGGCTACCGCGGATGCTACGAACAGGAGAACGACCGTCCGCAGGCCAGAGTTGGAGTCCTTGCCAGGCATGTTCGGGTTCCTCAATCCGATTCAATCTTGTACAGATGACGTTGGCCCCGGAGGAACAGCTCGCGGCCGACGATAGCAAGAACGACGCACCTCATCACTTCCCCTTCCCGTCTTCGGGGCATCAAACCACAATCCTTTCCCCCGGCTGGACCACCAGGCATTGGGCGGAGGTGGATTGCCGCACGGCGGCGGCCCACGCTTTCGCGTCCTGGGCGATGGGCGGCCATGTATTGTAGTGGTCCGGGACAACGCACTTGGGCTGGAGCAGCCGCACGGCCTCGCAAGCATCTTCCGGCCCCATCGTGAACAAGTCGCCGATGGGCAGGACGGCCAGGTCGAGGCCGGCCGCCCCAATCCGCCGCATGTCCTCGAACAGGCCCGTATCGCAGGCGAAATAGACCTTCTTGCCGCCTTCGAGCGTCAACAGGAAACCGGCGGGGCAGCCGCCGCTGGAGCCGTCCGGCAGCGTCGAGCTGTGAAAGGCCAACGTCATCTTGACGTGTCCAAACGGCAATGGGACCCCGCCGCCCAGATTCATACCCAGGACGTTCTGCACCCCGTGCTTGGCCCGAAACCACTCGCTGATTTCGTAGTTGGACACAAGCAGCGCGCCGGTGCGATGGGCGATCGACGCCGCATCCCCCACGTGATCGGAATGGCCGTGGGACACGAGGATGAAGTCGGCGTCGATGTCGGCGGCCTTCCGCGGCGCCGTCGGGTTCTCGTCCAGAAACGGGTCCAATACGATCCGGCTGCCGGATGCTTCGATCAGCCAACTGCCGTGTCCGAGCCAGGTTAGTTCAATGGCCATGATAGTTCTCCGTTCGCCACTACGGCAGCAGCCGGCTGAGCTTGCGGCCGGTGACGCTCAAGGGATAGGACTCCAATTCGTCGATCTCAACCCAGCGGACGTCGCCGCCGCGCTGGAGCCGTCCGCCCATGTACTTGGCTTCGTAGCAGTCGAGTGTGATGCGAAACCGCGTCACGCCGTGCTTGATGCTGGTCACGTGCCGGCCGGGAGCGATCGCCAGTCCCGTCAGTTCGGCCGCAGCGGTCTTCAGTTGTTCGGGTAACGATTCGCCGCGATGTGCGGTGACGGGGAAGCGCGGAAAGTCCCACAGGCCCGCCCAGCGCTCGTGGGGCGCGCGACGGCGGAGCACAACGCAATTGCCGCGGCGGACGATCACGGCCGCTTCGTGCCGATCTTCGTAGGCGGTCTTGCGCTTCGGCGGCGGGATGACGGCCTGCAGCCCCTGCTGCTTCGTCGGGCACAGACTGCCGACGGGGCACCGGTCGCACAGCGGGTCTCGCGGGTAGCAAATTTCGCTGCCCAGTTCCATGAGAGCCTGGTTGAAGAGCCCGCTTTGCTTGGTGGGCAGCACGCTGGCCGAGAAATCCCACAGCAGCCGTTGCCCGTCCTTCCGCGCCGGGTCGCCGCGAAAGCCGAGCAACCGGCTGAAGACCCGGACCGTGTTGGCTTCCAGAATGGGCTCCCGCGCGTCCCAGGCAATCGACGCGATCGCGCCGGCCGTATAGCGGCCGATGCCGGGCAGAGCGCGGATCTGCTGAATGTCGCGAGGAAAGACGCCTCCATGCTCCACGACGACGACCTTGGCAGCCGCGTGCAGTTGCCGGGCACGCCGGTAGTAGCCCAGGCCCTCCCACAACCGCAGGACCTGCTGTTCGTCGGCCGCAGCCAGGGCGGCGACCGTGGGAAAGGCGGCCAGAAATCGTTCGAAATAGCCGATCACCGTGACGACCTGCGTCTGCTGGAGCATGATTTCGCTGATCCACACCGCGTACGGATCGCGCGTCCTGCGCCACGGCAAATCGCGGGCGCTGCGCCGAAACCAAGCGCCGAGACGGCGGCGAAAACGAGCCTTCCAGGCCGTTCCATCACTTCGCACTTCGCATTCTTCGACTTTTCCATTCTTCGACTTTTTCACTTTTTCACTTTTCTACTTTTCCACCTTTCCACCCTTTGCCTCTCTCCCTCTCCGCCGCTGCCGCTCGGCGGCCCAGCGGAACAGGTGTTGGACCACGGCGGCTTCCAGTTCCTCTCGGACGTCCTGCCAGCGTTTCGTCCCCGGCTGGGTTTCCAGGCACTGGATCAAGTGGACGCCGAACGCGGTTTCCACCGGCGGACTGATTTGGCCCGGCTCCAACGCAAAGGCGGCTTGGGCGAACGGTTCCGGCATCGGTTGATGGCGCCCGATCGTGCCGATCCGGCCGCCGTCGGCCGCGGTCGGAGCGACGGAGTGCTGTCGGGCAGCGTCGGCGAACGTGAGTTCGCCGGCCGCGATCCGCGACCGCAGCTTTTCGGCGGCTGCGATCGTGGCGGCGCGCGACGGTGGATCGTCCGGCGATTCGACGCGCAGTAGGATATGAGCGACCACCACTTGCGTCCCGTCGAAATCGCGACGGTGCTGTTGGAAGTAGCGTTCCAGGTTCTCCTCGGTGCGATGACGTTCCAGGAACCGCGGCCAGGCGATCTGCCAGGCGAGGCTTCGGCGAAGTTCGTCGGTTGTCAGCCCCGACCGTTGCAGGTACTGGTCCAGCGTCAGTTGTTGTTGCTCCAGCCGCTTGCGGACCCGCTGCAGCTCGCGCTCGATCTCCTGGTCGGTGGCGCCGAAGCCGTTTTGCTCCAGGTATTGCGCGACCAGCGCGCGATCGATCAATTGGGCCAGCGTTGCTTCGCGCAGTTGCGCGAGGGCAGCCGGCGTCAACTGGCGCCGGCCCACGACGCGGGCCAGCTCGCGCTCCACCTCCCGTTCGGTGATCGGCTGGCCGTCCACAGTGGCCAAGACCGCCGGGGTGCGTTCCGCGGCCGGCTCGGCCGCAGGCAGACGGAGCGGAGACGCGAACAGAAACAAGGCAGCGGCGACGAGCGGAGGCAAACACAAACAGAGGAGTCCCGAAGAGGGCTGACAAGAAAACGGGGGGTCAGAAAGACGAGGAGAGGGAGGCGACGGAGTGAGCATGGTTGGCGTCACGTGGTGTCGGGTTTGGCGGTTGCGTTTCGTCACGGCAGCGGAATGTCTTTAATCTGGAACGCCACGGGCATTTGGATCAGGACTGCGGGCGTTTTGTAGACGAATTTACAGCCGGCCAGTCCGCCTTCGCGGTCCGACAAATAGCCGACGCCGACTTCGTTCTCCGCTTGGCGAAACGCCTGCTGTCCCACGTGTTCGAAGCGTTGCCCGTCGGGGGCGACAAAGTACGCCTCGTTGTTGTAGATCCAATTGCGGTGCGACTCCAACGCATTCTGGGCCGTGTCGAAGCGGACGCGCAGACGCACTTCGTAGACTTCGACGTTCTTGCGGACCTGTTCCAGCACCACGGTCACTCCGGCGCGCGACTGTTCGACCGGTTCAGCGGCTTCCAGGTTGCTGAATTCGAAGGCTTCGACCCGGCCCGGCACGAGGGCCGACAGTTGGCCTTCCAGGGAGGCGATCCGGGTCACGCTGCGCTCGGGCAGCGCCAGCGGGATTTGCACTTCGGCCGCGGGGATCGCGTTTTCCACGGGGACTTCCAGGTTGGCCCGTTTCGAGCCGATCTCCAGTTGGCGTCCGGCTTCGTCCGCGGCTCGCAGGCCGCCCAGCGGAATCTGCAGCAGGATCGGCGACACGCGCGGTTCCCAGGTAATCTCCAGGGCCAGGCGCAGCGAGTGATGGGCCGGATTGCGCAGGTCGCGGAGGGCCTGCACGCGAAGGGCCTCGAAGCGGAACAGGCCCTGGTACACGGCGCGGCGGGCGCGATCGAGTTCCGCCGGATCGCGGGCCACCACGGCCAAGGCTTTGGCTTCGCCGCTGAAGTTGTACAGCGTCAGGCCGGCTTGATCCAGGATCGCATCGAAGGCCGTCCAGAACGGCGCCTTGTCCAAGTCCAGCTTGAGCTTGGGGTCGCTGGGTTGCTGGCCGAATCGCCGGCGGAAGTCGACGATGCGGTTGCCCGTCTGCTGCTGGACGGCGGCCAGCGCTGCGGACAACGTCATTTCGCCCTGCAGCGTGACTCGCGATGATTCCGCAGCGGCTTGGGCCGCTTGCTCCTGGAGCGTCTTGCGGATGCGTTCCAGGCGCACCTTGACCTCGGCGGACGTATCCCGCGCCGGGGACGGCAGCAGATCCAGCGCCCGCGGCCCCAGCTCGATCAGTCCGCGTTCGGCCGCCGTGCGCGTCGCGATTTGGTTGTCGTCCAGTTCCCGGACGAGGCGTCGCACTTGCAGACGCAATTCGTCGTCCGCGTCCGCCGTCGCCTGTCCGGGAACCAGTCCGCCGATCAACAGCAGAAAAACCCACACGGTGATCTCCTTTGCGATGGGTTGGGTTTCCCGTAGCACGGTTCTCTTGCTTTCATGATAAAGTCTGCAGCGGATTCTGGAAAGTTGACCGCTTGTCCGGTCAATCCGTGGTTTTCCGCGCGTCGGGGGCCGCTATACTTGGGAAACGTCAACAGCCGGAAGGAGACATGACCGTGGCGGAAAAACAGAACCGCGAGCAATGGGGCTCGCGCATCGGCGTGATTCTGGCGGTGGCCGGGTCGGCCGTGGGGCTGGGCAACTTCTTGCGTTTTCCGGGCACGGCGGCGCAGAACGGGGGCGGGGCGTTCATGCTGCCCTACTTCATCTCGCTGTTGGTGCTGGGCATTCCCATGTGCTGGGCGGAATGGACCATGGGCCGCTATGCCGGCGCCCGCGGCTGCAACTCGGCCCCTGCGATCTTCACCGTCATCTGGCGGCATCCGTTGGCCAAGTACGCCGGGGGCCTGGCTTTGGTCATCCCGCTGGTCATCTACATGTATTACGTGCTGATCGAATCCTGGTGTCTGGGCTACGCCTTCACCTACCTGATCGGCGATGCCAGGCTGGCGGAAGACCCGTCAGGGTTTTTCAGCCGGTATGTGGGCATGGAGGAAAACGGCCTCATTTATGAAGAAGGCAGCGGCCATGGCACGTGGGTGCTGTTGATCGTCTTTGTTCTCAATTTCCTGTTGATCTACCGAGGCGTCAGCAAAGGAATCGAAAGCTTCTGCAAGGTGGCGATGCCGCTGATGTTGGTGCTGGGGGTGATCGTCCTCGTGCGCGTCCTGACGCTGGGCACGCCGGATCCGGCCAAGCCCGACCAGAACGTGCTGGGCGGGCTGGGGTTCATGTGGAACCCCAAGCCCGAGGCGTTGCTGAACCCGGCCACCTGGCTGGCCGCTTCAGGACAGATTTTCTTCAGCCTCTCGGTCGGTTTCGGGATCATCATCAACTACGCCAGTTACCTGACGAAGAAGGACGACTTGGCGCTCAGCGGCCTGACGTCGTGCAGCGTGAACGAATTCTTCGAGGTCTGCATGGGCGGGCTGATTACGTTGCCGGCGGCGTTTCTGTTCCTGGGCCTTGCCGCCAGCGAGTTCACCGGTTCGTCGTTCGCGTTAGGGTTTCGCGCGTTGCCGAACGTGTTTGCCCGCATGCCGGCGGGGCAAGTGATCGGCGCCCTGTGGTTCTTCATGCTCTTCCTGGCGGCCATCACCAGCAGCATTTCGATGCTCCAGCCGGTGATTGCGTTCTTGGAAGAGGGGTTTGGACTGAAACGCCACGCCTCCGTCTCCATCCTGGGCGTGCTGACCGCACTGGGCTGCGGCTTCGTGCTCTACTTCTCCAAGGATCTGGTGGCGCTCGACACCTTCGACTTCTTGGTCGGCAGCGTGCTGATTCTCGTGCTGGCTTTGGTCCAGGCGGTCTTGTATGGTTGGGCGTTCGGCACGCAGCGCGGGCACCGGGAACTACACGAGGGCGCTCACATGCGGGTGCCCTGGTTCGTGCAGCTCATGTTGAAGTGGATCTGCCCGCTGTACCTGCTGGCGATCTTTGGCGGCTTCTGTTTCGTGAATCTGCCCAGCCGCGATGTGCTAAAGTTCCGGCTCAACTCCACCGCAAGCGTGAGCCAGGCGGAGTCTGCCGTCCCGGAGGCTTGGCAGAGTCAGTTTGCGAGCAACGACGTGCAGCTGCCGGCGACGGCAACCGTCCGGCCGGCCGAGGGCGGGGGCTGGCAAGTGTACGATGCGGAACGGGCTTTGCCGTACACGATCCGGGAAGCTCAGGGCGGCTTGGCCGTCTACGCACACGAAGTCGGCTACATCGAGAAAATCGGCAACCATCCCGTAGCTTTTGTGTCGTTGCTGTTTGTCGTTTCCATCCTGGCCTTCCTGCTGCTGATGGTCCACATCGCGGGCCGGCGCTGGGAGGCGGAAGGACGGTTCCAGCAGTTGGAGGCGTGAGCGGCCGAAAAGAAGCCCGCCGAAGAGAAGCCCGGATTGTCGAAGAAACCGGGCTTCTGGAGCGTGGGAGTTCCCGGCGGGCGACGACCCGGCTCACCAAATTCACGACGAGGAGACTGACCATGACGATGACGCTGGGTGGCTGGGCCGTGATGATCGTGTCGGTGGGGTCCGTGTTGGTGCTGGCGGCGTTTTGCCTGTACCGGGTGCTGACGCTGCCACCGGTGGACGTCACCGAACACCTGAAAGGCCCGCTGGACATCGATACGCTCGATACCCTCGACGCGGACTAGGGATCCGTCAACTTTGATTTGTCCGGTCGAATCCTGAGCACAACGGCACTTTGCGCGGGCACTTCCCAGCGAATCGTCTCGCCGGTGCGCGCGGTCTGGGCAGGGCCTGCTGCGGGGTGTTCCTGCGTGACGCTGAACGGGCCCTCTCCCTTCAGGCCGATGCCGTCGGCGAAGACGGGGGTGGGAATGTTGGCGTTGAAGCGGCTCACGGGCTTTTCGAATCGCCACAGGAACTTGCCGGTTTTCGCCTCGACGCCCACCAGGCCCTTCTGGAGAAGCTGCACATACTGCCGAACGCCGCCCACCTCGACGGCGATTGCGGAGGCATAGGCGGCCGCGTCGCCTCCCGGGATGGGCGATTTCCAGATCACTTCGCCCGTCTTCTTGTCGAGCGCCACCATGGTCGCTTCGTCGCCTCCCGGCGTTGCCACTAACGTGTTGCCGTCAACGAGGGGCGATTCCGCGTAGGCCCACGTGCCGGGCTTTCCGGCAAAATCCGTGCGGAGTTGCTTTCGCCAGCGAATCTTGCCGGAATTGCGATCCAGGCAGGCCAGGTCGCCATCCGAACTCAGCGCGTAGAGCACAACGTCGTCGACCGTCGGGGTCGAGCGCGCGGCTGGGAAGTTGGGCATCTGCTTCGGCTGCCCCACGTTTCCCAAACGGGCTCTCCAGACGCGCTTCCCGTCGCTGGAAAGGATGTCCGGCATCGCCATCGGCATCACCA
>CAYUFW010000150.1:10633-18771 GCA_964443915.1 uncultured Pirellulaceae bacterium | reverse complement strand
GGAAGTTAGAAACTGGAAACGGCACTAGAAGCCTATAGCAAACACCCGGTTGTTCGAAAGGCAAACGACCCGGTCAATCCAACAATGGGCGTTGGCGAGTTTCTCAACCACGTTCGCCGCATGGTCGTGGATTACGTGGTGGGCCAAGTCTTAACCGGTGAGCAGGGATCGGACCTGGCCGCGGCTGACCGGCTGGACGAAGTGACTGCCTACTACCTGCTGCACCGCCACGACTTTGGCATGGACGAGGCCCCCGTCGGCGCGTGCATCCTGTACGCCACGGCTTGCAGCCTCTCCGACGCCGAACTGGACAGGACCTGGAACATTCTCTCCCGGACCGGCAGCGATGCGGCTGCGTCGGACGACGACACAACGGAAGATTCCGAGGATGGCGACGGCGACGCCGAACCATCGGAGGATAGCGGCAGCGGCAAAGTGAAGTTGAAGCATTGGAACCATCGTCGCGGCAAGAGTATGGGTTATGAGGCGCCCGGAGGCAGGGACGTGCCGTTAATCGATCGAATCCATCGGGTTATGCACCTGTGGAAAGACGGCGACCTTCAGAAAGTGGACGAGTACCTCGACCAGCACGCCCTGCGACGGAACGAGCTATTCAAACGCGTGGTGCAGTCACTGATCGAGCTGTCCAGCAACAGCGAACGGTCACTATTAGAGAGCATCAGCAATCACATCGGCGCAAAGGGCGCGGCAGTGGACCGCGGACCGATGCTGCCGTTCGGCGAAGAGTAGGCGAACGAAACAGATAAGTATTGGCTCCGGCCAGGGATTGGCCCCATCAGCGAGGAAGACGACAATGGCAAAACTCCCCTGGACGAGGTGGCATGAGGTCGTAAAACTGCGCCCCGACCTGCTCTCCGGCGAGCTACCGCTTCATCTTTTTGCGGCGGACCTCTATGAGGTCATGATGCAAAACGGTAAGCGACCGCTGTACGAGAACCCGGAGGAGTTCTTCGCGTTGACGTACCCGACGCACAACCTCCGCAATCTCGTGCGTGACGTGGTCCTTCGCCTGGCCGGCAAGAACGACAAGGCGGTTCGGCAGCTTGAGCTGACCTATGGCGGCGGAAAAAGCCACACGGAGATTACGATCCGCCACTTGGTGTATGACCCGGCGCACCTGCCCGACTTGCCAGCAGTGCGCGAGTTCGTCGAAACGATCGGCCAGGCGCCCCCGCAAGCGAGGGTTGCAGCACTGTGTTTCGACAAGGTGGATGTCGAAACGGGCTGCGAAGTGCGTGCCCCCGATGGATCGGTCCGACGGCTGAAACATCCCTGGAGCCTGTTGGCGTACCAGATAGCTGGAGATGACGGCCTCAAATTGCTGCATGCGGACGGGCTTGCCGAGGAACGCAACACGCCGCCTGCGGAGAACACCCTGGCGGACCTTCTGGCCCTGCCGGCCAAGGAGCAGATGGGGACGCTCGTTCTTCTGGACGAGGTGCTGATGTACGCTAAGGTGAAGATTCGCTCAAACCCGGATTGGCTGGATTATCTTTCCGCTTTCTTCCAGTGCCTTACTCAGGCGGCCACCAAGGTAGCGCGGTGCTGTGTTGTGGCCTCGTTGTTGTCCACTCGC
The DNA here is from genome assembly GCA_964443915.1 of uncultured Pirellulaceae bacterium. Classification (GTDB taxonomy): domain Bacteria; phylum Planctomycetota; class Planctomycetia; order Pirellulales; family Pirellulaceae; genus Anammoximicrobium. The sequence goes on along the minus strand of CAYUFW010000150.1, from coordinate 17,174 downwards.
CCAGAGGATCAGGCTGATCAACTCGGAAAGCGAATCATTGCGGAGTTCAAGGACATCTTCATGCGTCAACAGGACGCGGTGGTCCAACCCGTGGAGAAAGACGACGTCGCCGAGGTATTACGGCGTCGGCTCTTTGATCCTAAATCGGTGGAGCGGCGCGGGAAATGGCCGCAACACGTGATCGCGGCGATCAAAGGCATGGCCGCCCTCGACGACCAGTTCGCCAAGCTTGGATCAACGGCCGAGGAGAAGTACCTTAAGAGCTATCCGTTTCACCCGGAGCTGACGGAGGTCTTCTACACCAAGTGGTCATCGGGCATCGAACGGTTCCAGAAAACACGCGGGGTTCTGCGCACGTTTGCTTTGGCACTGCGAGAGGCCGAAAAATGGGACGAGAGCCCGCTGATCGGTCCAGCCGTGTTCCTGGGCGCGCCGAAGCAGGAGGGGCTATCTGAGGCAGGCCGTGAGCTAGTGTCGATCGCCGATACAATCCTAACCGATGGGCAGGCCACTCGATGGACTGGGATCGTGGAAAACGAATTGGCCTGTGCGCAGCAGGTTCAGTCGGACTCGGTGGGACTTAAGTTGCGCGAGATCGAGCAGGCTGTGATGGCAACATTCCTGCACTCTCAGCCAACCGGCCGCAGCGCGAAGACCCGCGATTTGATGCTCCTTGTCGGCCCGTGCCGGCCAGACAAGATCGAATTTGAAAAGGGACTCGGCCGATGGGCACGGAACAGCTATTGGCTTGACGACGGGAACATCCCTGAGCAAGAGGGCCAGTTGCCTGCGGAATGGCGGTTGGGCAATCGGCCAAACTTGACTCAGATGCAGTCAGCTGCCGCAGCTGACATCAAGGACGACGTGGTCCGAGCTCGGCTCATCGAAGAGATAGGAAAGCTGAAGACACTTACCAGCGGCGCCTCGGCGTCGGGCGTCCGAGTTCACATGCTCCCGACCAAGCCCAAGGACATCGAAGACGACGGGCTGTTTCACTACGCCGTCCTGCCGCCTAGCGCTGTTTCAGATTCGGGGAAGCCCAGCGCGGAGGCCAGACGATTCCTGGACGAAAAAACTGGCACAGATAAGCCACGAGTGTTCCGAAACGCGGTTCTGTTGGTAGCTCCGTCACGGGATGGACTGAGCGTAGCTGAATCTCGTGTGCGCGAATATCTTGCATGGGAGAGGGTTATGGGTGACCTGACACCCAAGAATGAAGAAGAGAAGAGGCAAAAGGGGTCGATCGATGTATCACGCATGCAGACGCTCAAGGTATTTCTCGACAAGGCAAAAGGCCGCGTGCCGGACTCCATTCGACAAGCATACTGCATCGTCGTGACCGTCTCCGACAAGGATGACGTTCAGGCTTTCAAGATCACCGTCAGCGACGATCCGCATTTCGAGACCATCAAGAATGACAAGCGGTCGCGGGTGCAGGACACTGCGATCACAGCGGATGCGCTACTTCCCGGCGGCCCGTACAGCCTTTGGAAAGACGGCGAAACGAGCCGCCGTGTGAAGGATCTGGCAGGCGCTTTCGCTCAACTTCCACACCTGCCCAAGATGCTGAAGTCGCAGGCGATCGCGGAAACCCTGGTTGAAGGCTGCGTGCAGGGCACCTTTGTCCTCAGGCTCACCCGGCCTGACCGCTCGTATCGCACCTGGTGGCGGACCCGCCCGGATGAGGTCGCGATGGACGATCCGGCGATCGAACTGGTGCTTCCGGAGGCTGCGGAGCTTGACGACATCCCCGGTGAACTGTTGGCGCCGAAGGTACTACCGGAACTGTGGCCCGCCGACGAGATCACGGCCCAGGCCGTCATCGATTACTTCAACGGCACGAAGGTCGTCCAGGTTGACAAAGGCGGCTTTGCCGAGCCTATGCCCGTGCCCAAGGCGTCAATTGAAGTCGTCGAGGCCGCCCTCGGGGATGCGGTTGCCACCGGGAAGGTGTGGTTGGTGTCGGGGCCTGCGAGCCTCTTGGGCGAACCCATCCCCGTCGGGGTGCTGAGCCCGGCGGCAAAGCTGCGAGTGCCACCGGCACCCATTCCCGCCGCCGCGTTACTGCCGGAGAACCTGCCCGGTGCATGGACCGATGGCGAGACGACTGCCATAGCGATTGCCACAGCGTTGTCGCAGCAGGCTGGTGTCACTTTGCCGTGGAAGACGGTGCGGGATGCGATCAGCGGCGCGTTGCAGGCTCGGTTCATAACGCTCGCGTCAGATTCAGGGGCGTGGCCCTGTGAGATCGTTGCCGCTCACACGGTCAAGCTGTGCATTCCCAGCACGCCTCCCCCACCGCCGCCTCCGCCGCCACCTTCGGGCGTCCTGGTTGCGGTTGCGGAACTTGAGCCATCGGAGATTCAGGATCTGGGCGACATCGTGCCTCAGTTGCTGGAGGTCAAGAACAAGGCCGGCATGCCCTTGGTGTTTCGCCTGCAGATCGAATTTGGCGACGGCAAGAACACCCCGAGCGCCGACGCGACGAACGCCCTCAATGAACTGCTCAAGGACGTAAACGAGGATTTGGAGCTCAAGTAACCCCGCAGCTTTCAGCGTCAACGGTCAACGCCTTCCACATTCGCCGCTGCTTCCGCCAGTCCGGCGTCAGTGCGATCGGCTGGACGTGTGGCAGGTTGATCGGGTCCCGTCCGCGTTCGACGCGGGGCAGGAAGAGGATCGCTTCCTGGATGTCCGGCGCCAGCATCAGCAGGTTCATGACTTGGGTCATGCGGGCGCGGGTGACGTGGGCGAGTCGGGCCAGTTCCGCGTAGTCGGCCACCTGGCCCGTGCGGACCAACTGGTCGAAGCGGATCGCCAGGGCCATGAACTTGGCCAGACGGGGAACCCGCCCCGGCGCGGGGCTCGCATCCGGGGGCGGTTCGCCCAGACGAACCTCTTTGCGGAAGCCACGGCCACGACGTTCGAAGTGGATGTTGCGCTGGATGGTGAGGGGCATGGTCACGCGGCGTCCTCCTTTGTTCGGTCGGCCAGTTCGTCGGCCAGGGTTTTGATCCCGCTGGGACGGAACGTGATCGAAACATTGCCATTGGCCCCGTCGTAGTCGACCCGTTCGACCAGCAAGTGGACCACGCGGGCCTGCTCGTTAGGCGTCAGGGACTCCCAGACGGGATCGAATGTCCCCAGGGCCTTGGCAACGTCGTCTTGGCTCACGATGTTGCCGTTCAACGCCAGGGTCTGCTCGCGAATCTCGGTCAGGCGACGCTCGGCGCCACGAATCCGCTCGTGCAAGTCGGCCAACCTGGCGGTCGCAGGCGTATCCTCGTCGCCGGGAGCGATCTGTTGGACCAACTTTCGGACGTCGTCGTTCCAACGCGACAGTTCGCGTTCCAGGCCGCCACGTTCGCCATCCAACGCCGCAATCTCCGATCGCCCGAAGGCGTGGGCCTGGGCAACCGTTGCGCGGATCACGTCCGGATCGCGGCCGATACCCCTGATCTGGTCCACGACGAACTGCTCCAGTTCGCCCGCGGGGACCGATCTGGATGGGCAATTGTGCCAGCCCCGCTTCTGCGCCGTCGTGCAAACGTAGTAGCGGTATCGCTTGGTGCCGTCCTTGGTCGAGTGGGACGGCGTCATCGCGCAGTCGCAGGGTACGCATCGCAGGATCCCCTTCAGCAACGCCCCGAACTTGTTTCGCACCGTCGCCCCGCCGGTGCGCCCGTTGCGGCCGAGCAAGACTTGGACGCGCTGCCAGAGGTCGATGCTGACGATCGCGGCGTGCTCCCCCTGGTGGATTTCGTCCTTGTAGCGGAGCTTGCCGATGTAGGTTATGTTGCTCAGGAGCTTGTACAGGCTGGTCTTAGTGAACGGCTTGCCACCGCGTTCGTGGCCGGTCCGGGTCGTCCAGCGTTTGTTGACCCACCCTCGGCGGTCCAGTTCCTGAATCACGGCGATGATCGACTGGTAATGCAGGTACAGCTCGAAGATGGCCCGCACGCGGGCCGCCTCGTCGTCGTTCACGATCAGCTTGGAACCGCGCGGATCGACATCGTAGCCCAGCAGCGGCATCCCGCCCGACCACTTTCCTTTGCGGCGGGCGGCCGCGATCTTGTCCCGCGTCCGCTCCGAGATGATCTCCCGCTCGAACTGGGCGAACGACAACAGGACGTTCAGCACCAGCCTGCCCATCGAGGTGGCCGTGTTGAACTGCTGCGTGACCGAGACGAACGAGACTTGGTGCTTCTCGAACGTTTCCATCATCTTGGCGAAATCGAGCAGGCTACGGCTGAGGCGGTCCACCTTGTAGACCACCACGCAGTCCACCTTGCCGGCCTCGATGTCGGCCATCAGGCGTTTGAGCGCCGGCCGGTCCATGTTGCCGCCCGTGAAACCCCCGTCGTCGTAGTGGTCCGGCAGGCACTCCCAGCCGGCGCCTCGCTGGCTGGCCACGTAGGCCTCGCCCGATTCCCGCTGGGCGTCCAGCGAGTTGAACTCCTGGTCGAGCCCCTCGTCCGTGGACTTCCGCGTGTAGACGGCGCACCGCACGGCTGCGATGGCCGGCGTGGATTTGTAGGTCTTGGCCCTGGTCATCTGGCATCCTCCTTACGAAGACGGAAGAAGTAGTATCCGTTGCAGTGCTGGCCCGTGATCGCCTTGGCGACGGCGCTGAGCGACTTGTAGACTTGGCCCTCGTACTCGAAGCCGGCGGGCAGCACCTTCACCTGGAGGGCCTCGCCCTTGTACTCGCGGACGATGACCGTGCCAGGCAGCGGCAGTCGGTTGTCCGCCTTGATGGCCAACGTCGCGATCGTGGTACGCCTGACGGGCGCCGACGATGCCGGCTTGGCCTTGGGTGGCGACAGACGGACGTCCGCGTCGTTGGCCAGCTCTGCGGCCCGCTGGCGGGCGCGTTCCGATAGGTCGCCTTCGGCCAGGGACTGCAGTCGCCAGGCGATCCGTTTGACGAGCCAGACCTTATTACCGGCCCGTGTTTCTTCGCCGAACGCCTCGGCGTAGCGTGTCCGCAGCTCGCGGACGGTCATCCGCTGCAGCGCGGCGACCTCTTTTCCGACGTTCAGGTTCATGCGTTTCTCCTTCTCTTGGGGTCTCGGAAACCGTTAACCGTTGTGGACACTGAGCACGGTTTCGCCGGGAACCTCAAGGCCTGGAGAGTCGGATTTCCCCTGGTTTTCTGCGGCCGGAAGCTGCTCGTCGTCTTCGGGAATCGCGGCACGCATGTGGAGCCGCAGAACGCCAGTGGCCAAGATGCTGGCCACTTCGGTCAGACGCTGGTCGGGGGCCAGAAGGGCGGGGTCGTCGATTGATCGCATGGGACGTCTCCTCGGTGGAATTGCCCACAACGACCTTCGCTTGGCGACCGGAACGCTGTCTGGCAGGGACAGTGGAGTTAACAGGCTCTACCTGGTAACCTACCCGGTTGAAGGTGATGGTGACGAAAAAGGAGGACGGAATGTGGATATTCGATGGTCATATTTTGGCGTGACTGACGCCTTCCTTGAGTCGAAGGCAGCTTGGCTGGAGGAGGAGCGTGACCTGCACCGGCAAAGCGCGCACTTCTTTCGGCTGGCAGGAAAGCTCGTGTCGCTTTCTCGCGACGACTACGAATTAGCGAGCCTCGCTTTCTTCCAAGCGATAATTGGCCTCGAACGAGCATTTCGACTCCACTTCGCGGCAGAGGAAACGGATAAGTTCGCTGAACTCTTTGGCAAAGCGGTCACAGAAGAGATCGTGACAGATGCAGTGTTTTCGGAAGTGCGGCCTATCCCTAAAGAGCTGCGAAGGCATTTCAAGGGCACTGCTCCCACTCACAGCCGCGCTCTTGCGATTCTGGTGCCGAAGCTCCGGAACCAGTTCGTGCACGGCACGTACCTCCTTTCACCCGAGTACCTTCACATGACCATTCAGATGAGAGAAATCGCTGACGCTCTGAAGACGAAAAGGACCCCGCCGGCAGAGCGCTAAAATGCGTCGTAGTGGACCGTTGCCCACAACGACCTTCGCTTGGCGACGGGCGCGCTGTCTGGCAGTGAACAGTGGAGTTAACAGGCTCTACCTGTTACCTACCCGGCGCAGAGGCGGCGTGACGAAAAAATCCGGCGGTCGACACGAGAATCCAAGCGCGTCCGGGTTCTGCCGCTAGCTGACACGTGGTCCTATGCTCGCGCGGAAACTTTACCACGTCGAGTCCAGAATCGCAGTACGTTATCGCCGAGCGACGGATCGGTAATCGGCTTGGTGCGATTCGGAGGCTGCACTCCTTTAGGGGCCGCCTTCCGCCAGCGTTGCCGGAAGGCTGTCAGCGTCATGCACTCCCCATCGATTGGGGACTCGAGCATGAGCATGTGATAGGTCTTACCCGCCTTCGTCGTATACTTTCGCTTCCTGATCACTCGCACAGCTGGGCCAACATCAAAGGTGCGTTTACCGGATTTAGTACAGTCGACGACCCAGTTGTGGCGACGAATGTCCGAAAACCACTTTGGGCGTTTCCAATAGCGAATCCAGCGCACGCAACAGTGATCCGGGTCAACCATTTCCTGTGCGGCTTGCTGTTCCA
>CAYUFW010000150.1:442-10617 GCA_964443915.1 uncultured Pirellulaceae bacterium | reverse complement strand
TCTTTGTCCTTATCAACATTGATGTAACGCAATCCGGCGACGAACCACACCTTCGCGGGCTTCCCTTTCTTGGGGACGGGGATTGTCTTGGCAGCCTTGAATGTCGGAGGCTTGTACAGCGAGATGCATTGTTCCAGGTAGGGCCTGCGTACAGGTTCGCTACACCGCGACCGAATGAAATGCTTGGCAGCCTTTACGATCGTGGGCGACGTTGACAGGATTCCGGCTTCATCCAGGTACTGGCGAGCGTTTTTCGATACATTTGCCGACGAGGCAATGACGATGTCGTCGATCACGATCAGCTTGGCGTGCAAATTCTGTCTGGTGTAAACGTGAACGCCCCGTTCCATCAGCATCTCGATTTCTCTGGGATCGGTCACGCCTTGCTTGACTGCCTTGATGCTTAGATCAACGAGAAGCACATCCCCCTCCCTGAGAGGCAGGAAACTAGCCCCCCCGTCCCCGACGTACGCGATCGCAGCGATGACCTTCTTGGCGGATGGCACGCGAGCCGCGATTTCCTTCCAGTACTGATCCCGGTCGAGAAGGACTGACTGTGTCATGGCATTTCCTTGGTCGTCAGTTGACGGAATGCGTTTCCATCCCTCCCATTCTGATTGCTCGCCAGATTCCAATCCACCTGATTTCCACGACTTGTGCCGAGCTGGTTCGCGCGACACCACCCCGGTTCGATGCGACGAAACTAGCCCCCGAAAGGAACCGCCCTGTTAACATTTGGGGGTCTGTTAATCGGAGATTCCGAGAGTTTTGGGCCGAGATTCCGGGGTGCGAAGGGAACCCCTGGGGTTCCTTTCGGACCCCAGCCGCGATCTCGCGAAACGGAGATCGCCGAGCGGCCGGAAGAATCGACGTAAACCCTTGCGGGAAAACGCCATAAACGCGAAACGCCCGGCAACCGATCTCTCGACGCCGGGCGTTAACGGGTGTGTCGTTTTGGCTCGTAGAAAACCAAAAAGCTCCCCCGGTAGGACTCGAACCTACGACCCGGCGGTTAACAGCCGCCTGCTCTACCAACTGAGCTACAGGGGATCAGCGAAAGGACAGTATGCTAACTAATCGGCTTTTGGTCAACAAGTATTGATGGGGCCGGGGCCGCGAGATTTTGAGGTGGTAAATCTTGTAGTTGCGGATGGAATTGACGGTATTTTTGGCAAAGGTGGGACGGCGCTACGGCCACTTGGGTTCGCGTTTTTCCAGGAAAGCTGCCAAGCCTTCCGCGGCTGCCTCGGTGGTGCGGGAGGTAGCGGCGGCGGCGGCTCCGGCGGCCAAGGTCGTGTTTAGATGGTCGCCAATCGTCTCGTTCAGCATTTTCTTGGTCAATTGGAGGGATTCGGCCGCGCTCTTGGCACAATCTTCCGCCAACTGGTGGGCTCGCGCCCAAATCGTGTCTGAAGCGGTAATCTCGTGGTAGATCCCCAACCGGCAGGCTTCGTCCGCTTCCGCCAGTCGGGCAGTCAGCAGCAGGTTCGCGGCCAGACCGGCGCCGATCCGAAAGGCAAGCAGCGGGGCGATCAGGCCGGCCACCAAGCCTCGCCGCGGTTCGGGCAGCCCGAATTTGGCTTCTGGCGTCGCTAAGGTGATGTCGGCCGCCAAGACCAAGCCGGTTCCGTCGGCCACGACCGGCCCGTTGACGGCGGCAATAATCGGCTTGGGGTACAGCAACATGGCCTCCAACAAATCCTTGTATTGGATTGCGTCCGTGTGCCACTGCGCCCAGGCGTCTTGTTGACGACTGCTGTCCTGGATCTCCTGCAGGTCAGCGCCCGAACAGAAGGCGCTGCCGGCGCCGGTCAGAATGACGGCACGTACCCCTCGTTCCTGGTGGAAATCGTCCAGGGCCTGCCGCAAGTCGTCGATCATCTGACGCGACAGCGCGTTGCGTCTTGCGGGCCGGTTCAGGATGATCGTGCCGCTGGGGACGTGTTTCTTGACTCGAATCAGTGGTTCCATGCTCGTTGGCAAGTCCAACAGGGTTTCGCGGAAAAGGAATAGCCTTCCATGTTCGTGAACGTAACCGAAGCAGCGGCTTGGTTCAATGTGGCGGCGTTTGATGCCTGGGGTTAAGAGGGCAAGGCAAAGAGATGGCACGCAAAAGCTGCGGATTCGTGCTTGGATTTTGGGCTCGGGTTTTGGGCTCGGCGAAACGTTGCCAGGGCCCAATTCGTCTTATTCAACAGCGAGGCATACGCGGAACAACCATTGCCCTCCCGATATTGAAGGAACGGAGCCATGAAACGCACGTGTTTGCTGGGTTTGGGACTTGTCTGTCTGTTATTGGCCTGTAGCCAGGCTTTTGCGCAGGGGGTGCTAATTGTCGTGGATCCGCCGCACCCGGTGCCGTTGCCGCGGCCCTATCCCTGGTGGATACCGCCGCCGCGACCGCCTCGGCCGCCGATTCCGCCTCCCGAACCGCCGGCTTCGTACAAGATCAAGGAATTGTCACTGCAAGCTCGGATCGTGGACCAAGTGGCCCGCGTCCAGGTGTCGCAGTCGTTTGTGAATACGGGCAGCCGCCAGATGGAGGTTTCGTTCGTGTTTCCGCTGCCATACGACGGAGCGGTGGACCAGTTGACGTTCATGGTGGACGGCAAGGAGATCCCGGCCAAACTGCTGCCGGCGAAGGAGGCAAGAGCGATCTACGAGGGCTACGTCCGCCGCAACCTGGATCCGGCGCTGCTCGAGTGGATCGGCACCGGCATGTTCAAGACGAGCGTGTTTCCGGTCCCGCCTGGCGCCGAACGCAAGGTCAATCTGCGTTACAACCAGCTGTTGCGCAAGGACCGCCACGTGACGGATTTCCTGTTCCCCTTGTCCACGGCCAAGTACACGTCGGCGCCGGTCGAACGGGTTCTGGTCGAGGCTTTGATCGAGAGCGCCATCGCCATTAAGAGCGTGTACAGCCCGACGCACACGATCGACGTGAAACGGTCCGACGACCGGCACGCGACGGTCAAGTTCGAGGTTCAGAACCAGGTGCCGACGACCGACTTCCGGCTGTTCTACGACGTGGCCAAGGGCGAGGTGGGGGCCAGCGTGCTGAGCCACCGTCCCAGCGCGGACGACGACGGCTACTTCCTGTTGCTGGCCAGCCCGCAGATCAAGGCGGACTCCGCCGAGCGGCCTGCCAAGACGACGATCTTTGCCGTCGACCGCTCCGGCAGTATGAGCGGGAAGAAGATGGAACAGGCCAAAGAGGCGCTGAAATTCGTGCTGAACAACCTCCGCCAGGGCGACACGTTCAACATCGTCGCCTATGACAGCAGCGTGGAATCCTTCCGGCCGGAGTTGCAGAAGTACGACGACGAGACGCGGAAGGCGGCGTTGGGATTTGTCGAGGGCCTATACGCGGGCGGCAGCACGAATATCGACGGTGCGCTGTCGACCGCCTTGGGTATGATCCAGGACGCCAAGCGTCCCAGCTACGTGATCTTCCTGACCGACGGCCTGCCGACCGCGGGCGAGACGAACGAAGGCAAGATCGTCGACCGGGCTCGGCAAAACAACAAGTACCGGACGCGGGTGGTGAACTTGGGCGTCGGCTACGACGTGAACAGCCGCTTGCTGGACCGCCTCTCGCGGGTGAACTATGGCCAGAGCGAGTTTGTCCGGCCGGACGAGGACCTGGAGGTCCACGTCAGCCGCTTGCACAATCGCATCAGCGCCCCGGTGATGACTGAGGTCAAGGTCGACGTGGACGTCGAGAAGGCCAAGGTCGAAGAGGGGCCGCCCGTGAACCGCGTGTATCCGCGCGAGGTGTACGACTTGTTCGAGGGCGAGCAGTTGGTGCTCGTCGGGCGCTACAAACGGCCCGGCAACGCCAAGGTGGTGGTCAAGGGCAAGGTGGGCGACAAGGAGAACAAGTTCGACTTCCCGGCGGAGCTGGTGGAGAAGAGCAAGGATGAGTCGTATGCGTTCGTCGAGAAGCTGTGGGCCATGCGGCGGATCGGCGAGATCATCGACCAGTTGGATCTGAAAGGCAAGAACGACGAACTGATTCAGGAGTTGGTGGCCTTGTCCACCAAGCACGGGATTCTCACGCCGTACACTTCGTTCCTGGCCGACGAGAACCCGCCGCCGCACTTGGCGGCCGGCCCGGCCTGGGGCATGGAGCAGGCGCGGCAGGCTCTGCGCCGGCTCGATCAGGCCGAAGGCCGCGCGGGCTTTGCGCAGCGAGCGGAGAAGAAGTACCTGCAGGAGGCGACGATCGTCCCGCTGGCGTCCGGGTTCGCCATGCCGGCCGCGCCGGCAGCCGATGCCGCGGCCTTTGGGGGAGGGCGGATGGGCGGAGCCGGTGCCATGCCCTCGTCCGGTGCCATGCCCGGCGCCGGGATGCCTGCCGGGACGGGGGCCCCCGCGGTGCGTTATCGCGACGTGGAGTCCGACCGCGAAGTTGCTGTTGAGACCGTGCAGATCGTCGGCAACGAGACGCTGTACAAGCGCGGCAGCCAGTGGTTCGCGGCCAGCGCCAAGGACGTGGATTTGAAGCGTGACGCGGACAAGGTCCAAACGCTGGAACGGTTTAGCGACGAGTACTTCAAGCTGGTCGCCGCCAACACGCCGGCCGAAAACGCGGTGCTGGCCCGCCAGCAAGCGGGCGAGGAACTGGTGATCAAGCTGCGCGGCCAGATTTACCGGATCCGCTAGTTCGGCAAACTCGCCACGGGCGTCCCCCGCGGCCGCTGCCACAACCCGGTTTCTTTTTGGAAACCGGGTTGTGTCTTTGGCTGCGACCGCAAGGGGAAAAAGGCCGTTCTTTTTTCCGTTGTCGCGCCGGGGCCTCTTCTCAACCTCCCGCCGGGGCCGTATGTTGATGTAACCGGCACGGCTGGTCTGACCGCCTGGAGGCGGCCCTGCAGTTTCCTGCATCGGATGCTCAGCCTCTCCGCTTCCAGGAGGTGACAGCGATGTCCAGCGTCGATCTGCGGCCCCCTCTGCGCGGCGTCATTTATCAGGACAAGGCGATCGTCGGGGGCGTGGTCTTGAACGATCCCGGCGAGCCGTTCATCCAAGAATTCAACCGCGAATACGCACGGTTGGGCCTGCGAGTGGAAACGCAGGAGGCGGAGACGGCCGCGACCGAGGACGGCCGCGAACTGCGGGTGGCGTACCCACCGACGCTGAACGAGGATTCGGCGGCGAGACGGCCGGCCGAGCGGCCACGACGGCCGGACCCCGTTCACGAGGTCGCGTAGCTATGGACAATCCGGCTGAGCAACTCGACACGACGATCGAAATCGTCACTCCAGAGAACATCGCTTTTGACTACCGGGTGGCGGGACCGTTTCGCCGTTTTCCCGCGTACCTGATTGATTTGGCGATCCGCTGTGGGGCCGTCGTGGCGATTGGGATGGGATTGAGCTTTTTCGGTGGACTCGGGGGCGGTGCGTTTGCCGGCGCGTTCATCTTGATCGCGATGTTCGTGCTGGAATGGTTCTACGGCGGCTTCTTCGAGACGTACATGAACGGGCAGACGCCGGGCAAGCGGGTGATGGGCATCCGCGTGCTGACGGTGGACGGCGAGCCGATCAACGGGCTGCAAGCCGTGTTGCGAAACATCTTGCGCACGGTCGATCTGTATCCCATGCTCTCGCTGGAAATGTTCGGTGCGCCGGCGCCGCTGTACGTCATCCCGACGTACATGGCCGGATTGCTGACGATGGCCATGAACCGCCGGTTCCAGCGGTTGGGCGATTTGGTGTGCGGCACGATGGTGGTGATCGAAGAACGGCATTGGCTGACGGGGGTGGCAAAGCTCGAAGATCCGCGGGCCGCGCAGTTGGCCGAGTACGTGCCGCCGGACTTCCGCGTCAGCCGCAGTTTGGCGCAAAGCCTGGCCACCTACGTCGAGCGGCGGCGGTTTTTCAGCCCGGCGCGGCGCCGCGAAGTGGCTCGGCACCTGGCTGAGCCGTTGCTGGAACAGTTCGGGATGCGGGGCGACACGAGTCACGATTTGTTGTTGTGCGCGCTGTACTACCGGACGTTCGTGGCGGACCGGGCGGCCGACGAGTTGCCGGCGGGACTGCGCGGTGATGCGCCCACGCAGGCGTGAGGCCGGTGAGGGACGGGGTAGGCCGGAACAAGTCCGCGCAGTTCCGGCGCGGGGCACGGCGAAAGACGCCGGGAATTTCTGCCGGAGCGCGGACTTGTTCCGGCCTACTTGCGGTCTTGCGCCCGCCCCGAGACGCAAGCCGCTGGAAACGGCACGATCTAGCGGTCCAACCAGCGTTTCAGCGAGTGGATCGTCGCGGCGCGGCCGGCGGCGCCGATCGACGTCGTCAGGGGGATTTCCTTGGGGCAGACGGCCACGCAGTTTTGGGCGTTGCCACAGTTTTGAATGCCGCCTTCCGCGATCAGGGCCTCCAGCCGCTCGGTGCCGGTGTGCCGACCGGTGGGGTGCGTGTTGAACAGGACGACCTGGCTGATGGCGAAGGCGCCGATGAAATGGCGGTCGAACTCCGCGTCCTGCCGCGCCACGTATTCCTCTTCCGTCTCGCCCGTCCGTCGCGGCACATCGATCTTGTTGTACTGGGGGCAGGCATCCACGCAGCAGCCGCAGGTCATGCACATCGACAGCGGATAGGCGAACTCTTGCTCCTCGCGGGAGACCAGCGGCCCGCGGCCCATGTCGTAGTAGCCGTCGACCGGCAGCCAAGCGCGGATCTTTTGCAGCGTGCGGAACATCCGCGCGCGGTCCACGATCAGGTCGCGGACCACCGGGAACTTGGTCATCGGCGCCAGTTCGATGCCCTCCGGCCGGTCCTCCAGCAAGCGGTCCACCAGCGCCGTGCAAGCCTGGCGGACCCGTCCGTTGATGAGCATCGTACAGGAGCCGCAAACCTCTTCCAAGCAGTTGCACTCCCAAGCGACGGGGGCCACGGAACGGCCGTCGATCGTCTGGGCTTGGGCGGCGATCTTTTGCAGCACGCTGACGACGTTCATATCCCCCTCGTACGGCACGCGGTGTGTTTCCCAGTAGCTCTGTTGGCCTGGGCCGTCCTGTCGCAGGATGCGAACGGTAATCGTGCTGGGCTGGTTGCCGGTGGGTTTCGATGTAGCGTCCATAGGCTTTGCTTGGGGAAAGACGGAATCGTTGATCAGGATTTGGCGGCCTGCCTGGCGGCCGCGCGCTGGTTCCATACTCGTTCGATTTCCTCCGCGCCCGCCAGGCCGTACAAGCGCGGCCGGGGCGGGATGACCGAGGTGTCCACGTCCTCGTACGCCAGGTCCGGCTGTTGGCTCCCGCGGTTCCATGTGGCGATCGTCGATTTGAGCCATTTCCGGTTGTTGGCCTCGAAGTCGTCGCACCACTTTTCGGCCTGTTGGTGCCGCTCGGCGGGGTCCGCGGCGGTCAAATGGGCGGGCGCGAACTCGGGCTTGTAGTGCGCCCCGCGGCACTCGTCCCGCTGCAGCGCTCCCCGCAGAACCGCTTTGGCCAGGGGGAACATGTCCAGCAGCGCGCGGGTGAAGATCACGTTCTGGTTCGTCCAATGGCCGGTGTCCGAGAGCGAACAGCGCTTGGCGCGCTCGTGCAGTTCGTCGACCGTGGCCAGGGCTTCCCGCAGCTGGTCGTTGCGGCGGACGACGGTAGCCGCCTTGGTCATGACGTCGCCCAGTTGCAGATGGAGCAGATACGGGTTTTCGCCGCCGCCGCGCCGCAGCAATTCCTCGTAGGCCTGCTGGTGCTGCCGTCGCGCGCCCTCGAACAACGCGGCCGACGGGTCGGCAGCCGCTTTCCCCTTCTCGTTCTCCAGCAGAGTCCGGATGCCGGGCGCGGCAAACAGGCCGGAGAAGATACAGCTGAGCAGCGAATTGGCGCCCAAACGGTTCGCGCCGTGGTACTGGTAGTCGCACTCGCCGATGGCATACAAGCGGGGAATGCTGGTGACCTGGTTCTTCGGCGAGCCCGGCTGCAAACCGCCGGCGGTCGTGCGTTCGTAATCGACCCACAGGCCGCCCATCGAGTAATGGACGGCCGGAAAGATCTTCATCGGTGTGAACCGCGGGTCGACGCCCTGGAACTTTTCGTAGATATCCAGAATGCCTCCCAGCTTGCGCGTCAGTTCCTCGGCGTCGATGTGGGTCAAGTCCAGGTACACGCACTGCCGGTCCTTTTCGACGCTCAGGCCCTCGTTCACACAGATGTCGAAGATCTCGCGGGTGGCGATGTCGCGGGGCACGAGGTTGCCGTACTTGGGGTAGCGTTCCTCCAGGAAGTAGTACCGTTCCGATTCCGGGATCGTGCGCGGATCGCGGTGGTCCTGCGGTTGGCGGGGCACCCATACGCGGCCGCCTTCGCCGCGGGCCGACTCGCTCATCAACCGCAGTTTGTCCGCCGCCGGGATCGCCGTCGGATGGACCTGGATGAATTCCGGGTTGCCGTATTTCGCGCCGGCCTGGAAGGCCCGGCTGACCGCGCTGCCCGTGCAGGCCATCGAGTTCGTGGACTTGCCGAAAATCAGTCCGCAGCCGCCGCTGGCGATCATGACTGCGTCCGCCGGAAAGGCGCGAATCTCCATGCTGACGAGGTCTTGCCCGACGGCGCCGCGGCACGCGCCCTGCTCGTCCAAAACCGGCCCCAAGAAGTCCCACGACTCGAACTTCCGGATGTGTCCCTCCGTCTCCCAGCGGCGCACCTGTTCGTCCAGGGCATACAACAATTGCTGGCCCGTCGTGGCGCCGGCGAACGCCGTCCGCATGTACAGCGTACCGCCGAACCGCCGCCGGTCCAGGTAGCCCTCTTGCGTCCGGTTGAAGGGGCAGCCCAAGCGATCCATGAGGTCGATGATCTTCGGCCCCCAGTCGGCCATCTCCTTGACCGGCGGCTGGTGCTGCAGGAAGTCGCCGCCGTAGACCGTGTCGTCGAAGTGCTTCCACTCGCTGTCGCCCGACTGCCGCGTCAGGTCGTTGCACGAGTTGATGCCCCCCTGAGCGCAGACGCTGTGCGAGCGTTTGACCGGTGCCAGACTCATCAGGTCCACGTCGATGCCCATTTCGGCCAGTCTCATGGCGGCGGCCAGTCCGGCCAATCCTCCGCCCACGACCATGACGCGTTTCTTTGCCATGTTGCGTTATCCTGCTCGACGGTGTCGTGAAAGTCGACGGTCTCGTGAACGTCGCGTTAGTCCGCGGAACCACGGGCCAAGGCCGCAGCCTCGGGACCGTCCCGCTGCGTACGGGCCTCGGTTGCCGCTGTCCGTTTCTCCGGGTTCGGCCGGATCTCTTTCGAATTCACCATGGATTCGTACATGCGGTCTTCCGTTTCTTTCGCGGCCTGGATGTCCACGGTGTAGGTGCCGTACAGCACGCCCACGGAGAGGATGGCCAGGGCGACGCCGAAGCCGCCGCACAACTGCAAGGCCCGCTGCTGGGCCCCCACCGAGGTCCACAAGCCCCACGTGATGCCCATCGTCCACAGGCCGTTGGCAAAATGGTACACGCAGGACATCACGCCGACCGCGTACAGCGCCAGCACCAGCGGGTTGCGCATGGCAATCCCCAGCGTCGACGCGGCATTGAAGGGCCTGAAGCGGGCTCCGTGCAAAGGCTCCGAAACGTGCTCGGCCCAGAAGTCAAAGTGGAACCACCCGTGCATGTGGAACACGTGCCAGACGATGAACGCAAAGGCGATCATGCCGGTGGCGCGTTGCAGCGTGTACCGGATGTTCGCGGCAAACGGGTACATGCTCGTGTTGGCCTTTCCGCTACGGATGATCACCACGCCGATAATCGCGTGAAACAAAATGGGCAAGAAAATGAACAACCATTCGACGATCGGCAGCAGGCTCTCCAAGCTGTGGATTTGGTACATGTTCTTCTGGAACGTCGAAGGGCCGCTGAGCAGGCTCGCGTTGATCGTCAAGTGCATGAGCAGGAAGGCACCGACCGGAAAGACGCCGGTGATCGAGTGCAGACGCCGAAAGAAGAACTCGTGGCGGGCGTAAAGGGACTGAGCGGCCATTTTGTTCTCCGCATCTCCGAAAAAACTCGTGTTGACCGATTGAGCTATGTTAGTAGTATAAATTGACAACCGTTTATGACAACCGGGCTGAGGGCGGCCATGCAGCTGGAAATTCCTTCCCTGCTGATCACCGACGACGACGTGGACCTGCGAGAAACGCTCCGGGAGGCGCTGGAGCGGCGGGGCTATCGTACCC
>CAYUFW010000150.1:0-432 GCA_964443915.1 uncultured Pirellulaceae bacterium | reverse complement strand
GGGGACGGCGAGCAGGCCCTGGAAATCCTCCAAGACGAGCAGGTGCATTTGCTCCTGCTGGATATGTACATGCCGCGGCTGACCGGCCTGGAAACGATTCGCCGGGTCAAGCTGGCGTTCGCGGACTTGCCCTGCATTCTGATGACGGCCAATCTGGATGAGCGGCTGGCCGAGGAGGCCCGGCGAGCCCGAGTTTTTCGGGTGTTTTCCAAGCCCGTGCCCTTTGCCGATCTGAGCGGGAGCGTGCGGCTGGCCCTGCAGCAGGCGTACGGCTGGTCAGACCGCGGCCGGCATTCTTTGCGAGAGTAGGCCGGAACAAGTCCGCGCCGTTCCGGCCCGGCCAACCGCCCGAAAACCGCGAAATTGCTGCCGGAACGGCGCGGACCTGTTCCGGCCTTCTATGATCGCGTGGGTTTTGTCAAGCCCTGGGTT
>CAYUFW010000149.1:0-18895 GCA_964443915.1 uncultured Pirellulaceae bacterium | reverse complement strand
GGCGGAGCGGCGCTGCCCGGGCTGGAAATCGCCGTGGCAGACCTGTTTCGGTGATGCGTACCCAACGGAGCAATCGTGCCATGGAAGATCGCTGCCCGAGCGGACGGCGGACATCCCTGTCCTACCCTCCCAGTTTGACGAATCGGTACATCGGCAAGTGCCGGTAGTAGACCTGCAGCGTCAGCAAGGCCATGCTGGTGGAATACATCCGGCCGCCGCGCGCCCCCCAGTCGGTGCCCTGGGGGTTCCAGCTGCCGGTCTTGTGCCCCGACTTCTCCTGGGTGCGGATCAGGTGCTCGCGCATGCGATGGTTCCACAGGTCGAAATTCGAGCCCTCCAGGTGGTGCAGCACTTGCGTGGCGTAGTAGTAATAATAGATGGGGCCCAAGTTGGCTCCGGACTGGGGCGGCAGGTTCTGCATCAGGTACTGGGCGCCGGCCAGGAGATCGGGCTCGTCTTTCCTCCAGCCCAGGTACTGCCGCGTGAGCAACCCGGCCGCCGTCAGCGACAGCTTCTCGGGCGTCCCGGGCGTGTAGGCGTAGCGTGAGTTCTTGGCCTCCGAGGGACCGACGGCACAGGAGTCGACGAACCGGCCCGCGCGGACCAAGGGGGGCTTGAGGACGTCGATTCCCGTCAGCTGAGCGCTGCGGATCGCCAGGAAGACCCAGCCCGTGACCGACATGTCGCCAGCCTGGCCGGGGCCGTAGCGCCAGCCGCCGCCCTGTTCGTGCTGCGCGTTCAGCAGGTACTTGATCGCCATTTGGGCGTTGACTTTCAACCGCTCGTCCTGGGAGAGACCGTAGGCCTCGCAGAGGGCGATCGTGCCCAGGGCGTGCGCATACATGCTGCCGCCCAGATAGCCGTCCTTCTTGTCGTCCTTGTTCTTGCTGCGGATTTGGTTTTGGGCCAGGAAGATCAAGCCCCGCTCCACGACCTTCTGGTACTTGGCCAACTCCGGCGGCTGGTCGGGCGCGCGATTGTGCGTCACGCCCTCACCCAGAAACGGCAGGATGCCGAACGCGGTGCCGGCCGTCCGGCTATCTTCCGCCTCTCTCTCGAAATCGCCCTGACAATCGCAGCCCGCGATGTCCTTGCCATAATCCTTCAGCCCCCAGCTGCCGTCCGACTGTTGGTGGGCAGCCAGCCACTTCAGCCCGCGCATCACGGCGGCCTGCGCCTCCGGCGTGCCGCCGTAGAATTCCGACAGGGCTCGCTTGCTCTCCGTCGTCAGCCGTCCGCCGATCGACCCGCGCCGCAACAGCGGAAGGATCTCCGGGTTGGCGACAATCTCCGGCGGCAGGTACGTCTCGTCCGGTCCGGCGATGCGGAGGACGATCGAATCGGAACTGGTCAAGTCTCCGCCCGTCGCCACGATTTTCGTCGAGTGGACACGTTGCGCGGCGTTGGCGGCGACGGACACCTCCACGCGAGCTTTGGCTTGATCGGGCAGGATTTCCGCCGACTTGATCGTCACGCCCGGCGGCAGGGCGTCGGGCTTCAGTTGCAGTGGCCCTTTGTAGCTGCTGCGGGTCACCGGCACGTCAATGAACTGCGTATCTCCCGGCGCCAGAGTGATGGCCCGAAAAGTGCTGACCTGGAACGGCTGGGCCTCGATCTTGACGGGCACCTCTGCGCTCAGCGTACGGCCGAACAGCGTTGTGGACACGCGGATTGCCTGACTAGCATTCGGCGCATCCGGGGCTGCCGCCAGTTCCAAGGTCGCCGTGTCCTTGCCCTCGTCGATGTTGGTTGTCTTGCAGGCCAGCTTCGCCGGTGCGTTCTCGAGTTTCAGTTCCACGGGACCCTTGTAGCGTTGCCGCTCGATCTTGATGTCTACCTTCTTGTTCGTCCCGGGCTGCATGAGGATTTGGCTCACAGGCCGAAAGGTCGGCAGGCCCAATTCGGGAACGTTCACGGCCAGCGTGCCCGTGGCTTGCTGTTCGCCGGCCTTGACGTGCACCGTCAGCTTGGCGGCGAGCGCCGTATCGCCCAGGGTCGGCGCGGCTTGCACCTCGAGCTGCCCCGCGGACTGGCCCTCGGCAATGTCGGCCGTCTTCACGGTGATGCCCTTGGGAGCGCCCTCGACACGGACCTGGATGGGCCCCGCGTTCTCGTTCCGTGTGACCTGCAGCGCCACGGAAGCCTGGGTACCGGCCTCCAACGTCAGCGGCTTGAGTTCCGCCAGTTGAATCGGTTTCGCCGCAGGGGGTGGAGGGGCGGGCGGAGGCGGTGGCGCCGCGGGTTGAGGCGGTGTCTCCGCAACAGGTGGCGACTCGCCACAGCCAAGGACCAGCCCTAGAGACAGGGCCAAACAGCAAACGCACCAGACGCCGGTCACTTTCATGGTTCTACTCCCATCGAGCCAAAGGAAGACGAACAAAATTGTCCCATTCCCCGCCGCCATGTCAACAGTCCGCAACGACAAAAAAGGGCGATTCTGCCGCTGCCGGGCCGCTGTCGCATCCTGGAAAAGTCGGCCTCCCGGCAAGGGGGCCTTGCTTCTCCAGATCGAAGAGGGCCGAAAAGAGCACGCCCCGCGTGGGACGGATTGGCAATCCGCCCTACACCCCGGATCGAACGGGAGAGAAAAAGCCACGTCCTGCTTGCCTTGCGCCAATTCCAGTTCATCCAGACTGGCCACAGCTCCGGCGGGGAGGTAAGCTAACGCCTCGGTGCTCAGGTCGGGGACACCAGCCTGTAAAGGGAAATATCGTTTGGAAACCACGCCGGGGGGGGCGGAACCTCGGCTTCGCTTCTGCTGAGGCTTTCATGGTGCCACGCAAGACTCAACGACTATCTCCACATTGTCAGGGCAAGTCGCTGCCCGCGCGGGCCATCCGCGAATTGGGCACAGTCGCGGATCAGAAGATCGCCGATCGCTATGGCGTGCCCGTCCAGGCCGTGCGTCTGGCGCGTGCGTTGCGATTCGTTGCGCCGCGAGCCGGGCGGAAGACCAGCTGGACCCCGGAGCGAGATGCGCTGCTGGGGACCATGTCGGACGCCCGTCTCGCTCGCCAACTCGGCTTGACGCCCAACGCGGTGCATCAGAGACGGCGCTCCCTGGGCATCGCCCCCTTCGCCCCGTCGACGGCCGAGCGGCGAAAGAAGTGGACCAAGCGGCGGTTGGCGCTGTTGGGCCAGGTGCCCGATCGAGAAGTGGCTGAAGAACTGGGGATCTCGACCAGTTCGGTGGTGGAGAAAAGGATGTCCCGCGGAATCCCTTCCAGCACGGGAAGGCCGGGCCGGCCCCGCCGCCAGTGGACGAAGGGGGAATTGGCGCTGTTGGGCCGCTTGCACGACACCGAAGTGGCGAAGCGGCTGGGAATCGGCCGGCGATTTGTGTGGTCCAAACGCCGGGAGTTGGGAATTCCTGCCCGGACGGAGAAGGAACTCGAGGCCCGCTGGACGCCCGAGCGTCTGGCCCAGCTGGGGAAAGTCCCCGATCGCCAACTGGCGGCGGAAATGGGACTCACACCGGCTGCCGTGGCGACGTTCCGCGAGCGGCGCGGCATCGCTCGGCGCAGATCGAAGCCCGGCACCCGCCCAACCCGCCAGCCGTGGACGCCCGAACGGGTCCGCCGGCTGGGCACGGTCCCCGACGAAACGATCGCGAAAGAAATGGGACTCACCCGAGCTGCCGTGGCCGCCCATCGAACGCGGCTTGGCATCCTCCCCTGCCATCCGCCGCCCAGACGCGGCTCCTGACGCGCGCTCCAACGTCCGAACCCCTTCGCTCGTCGCCCAAGTGCGGTCGATCGTGGTCGCCCCGCGCGTCCTAGCGGCCGCCTCGACACCGGTCGTCTGCGGCGAAGGAGAATCGAGCGACGCCGCGTTCTTGGCCCGTCTACGACTCCCGGCCGCCCAGGAATCCCTCGTGGAAAAAGACCGGCTGGTAGCCATGTTCCGTCACCCAGCGGATGGCGGCATCGAGCCGTTGAGGATGGTCGGGAAGGTAGTTGCGGTAGAACGGCCAGAAGTACTGTTCGTGCGTGAACAAGTCCAGGATCTCCGCCGTGTTCGGGTCCTCGATCTGCGGCGCCAGCGTGGGCACGATCTTGTCCACCGGCACGTTGTTGCAGACGATGTCGACGCGCGAGAACACGATGCCGCTGTCGAAATCCTTCCAGGCATCGCGCCGGGAGAGGTACTCCGACACTTCGTCGTTCCAGCGGTAGTTCACGTCGTACGCGCCGCTGGCGAGGCGAAAGAAGCCGCTGAGCACCTTGACGCCGCGGCTGGCCAACGGCCGCAGCGCCGTGGGCCGCGTCATGCCCCAGTGGATGACGGTCGGCGGGGCATACGCCTCGGGGCCGGCAAAGCGGTGAATCTGCTCCGCGACCTGGTCCAGATCGGCCAGCAGCTTTTCCGGCGGCGCATCCTGGTAGGGCCGGTCCGGATCGTTGGCGTACGCGTGGAACGCCAGTTTGAGCCACCCCGAGTTGTCGCGCCACTCGCCCCGGTAGCGGTCGGAGAATTGCGGCAGACGGAAGTCGTCCCCGGTGGTGTAGTAGATGTTCACGGAGAACTTGGCGCCGTATTTCCGGTTCAGTTCCCGGAGCATTTGCAGGTACCAGCAATCGAACAGCGAAGCGTAACCCTTTTGGCAGATGTCGCGGAGGAAGAAGCTGTTGTCGTCGATCGAGAAGCGGTAGCGGGGCTGGGAGTAGCGGTCCCAGACGACACGCGCGCGGGCCTCCTGCCGGCCGGACCCGTCCTCGCCGCAGGCCAGCAAATCCGTCTCCTTGTCTCGCAGCACGACGGGGGCGTCGAAACGGTCGCCTTCACGCCGTGCCGGAACGCCGTTGACGGTCACACGCAGGCCGGCCGGAGCGCGGCCGCGGACGACGATCTTCAATCCCTCGGCCGACTGAACCCCGTGCCGATGATTGAGTACGGCACCGTGGTAAGGTTCTTCAATCTTGATCGCCGATGGTTCTTGCGCGGCAAACCCCCGGATCGCGGTGCCGGTCAAGGTCCCGCTGGCCACGCCTGCGGCGGCCGATTGCAGGAATGTGCGGCGATCGATCGTGGGACGGCGCATGTCGTTCTCCTTACGTGTTGGACCGTAAGCACCTGTCCAAGAACAACTCCGCGATCTGGCGAGTAGGATGGGCATTCCTGCCCCTCAGGTGGCGTCGGACAGGAATGTCCAACCTCCGAAGTGGTTGCCGGACAGGTGCTGAGTGCCGGCGTAGAACTCGTGAGGGGGGCAAGAAGCCCGGTTCGTTCGAAGATGCCGGGCTTCCGGTTCGGTAGGCGCAACCTCCGCCGACACGGGGAGGCTGCTGAAAAAATCGTGGGGCAAGCTTCCAGATTGCCGAATGCGCAGTTCAGGAAATTGTGAAATCGGAGAACATGCAAACCTGGCAAGCTGGAAGCTTACCCCACTTCGGTTCGGCACGGCGACGGCTCAGTACGGCTGGTACTGGCCGGGCATGGGAATCGGGTAGTCGCCGTTGGCGTCCTTGTTGACCGGGGCGGGGGCGTCCCAGGCGAGCCGCTCCGGGAACTCGCTCTTGCCCTTGGCCACGGCGTCGTCCCACTTGACGATCTTGCCCGAGTAGGTCGCCAGGCGGCCCAGCACGGCGGTCATGCTGCTGGAGGCGCCGGTCCAGCCTTCGTGGTAGGGCTTGCCCTCCCGGATGGCGGCGATCAGGTCCTTGTGCTCTTGGACCATCGCGTTCACGCCGGGACCGTCGTAGCGCCATTCGGTCTCGCCCTTGATCCAGCCGGCGCAGTTCGACTCGCCCTTCACGCCGTGAGCGGCTTCGCTGACGCTCTGGAACGTGTTGGGGATGTGTCGGCACTGGCTGAACATCTTCGTGCCGTCGGCGTAGGTAAACTCGACGAAGTGCTCGTCAAAGATCTGGCCCGTGCCCTTGTTGCCGCCCAGGTAGCGCTGCAGGCAGCCGCCCATGCCGTTGGCTTCGACCGGGTGCGCCAGCTTCGGGTCGCCGTCCTTGGCCCAGGCCCAGTTGACGACGTCCAGGTTGTGGATGTGCTGTTCGCAGATGTTGTCGCCGCTGAGCCAGCAGAAGTGGTACCAGTTGTCCACTTGGTACTGCATCTCCGTGGCGCCTTCCTTGCGCGGGCGGTTCCAGATGCCGCCGCCGTTCCAGTAGGCGCGCAGCAGCGTGATGTTGCCGATCGCCCCGTCGTGAATCCGCTTGATCGTCTCGACGTATTGGGGCGTGTGCCGCCGCTGGAAGCCGACGCCGACCTTGAGGCCCTTTTCCTCGGCCATCTTGTTGGCTTCCATCAGCTTCTGGTAGCCGGGCGCGTCCACGCAGCAGGGCTTTTCCATGAACACGTGCTTGCCGGCCGCGATGGCGGCGGCGTAGATCATCGGCCGGAAACCGGGCGGGGTGGCGGTGATGATCAGGTCGGCGCCGGCGGCGATGGCCTTGTCGAAGGCGTCCAGTCCGAAAAAGACCCGGTCATCCGGCAGGTCAATTCGGTCCTTGCGTTTCTCGCGCAGCCGCCTGGCGGTACCCGTGGCACGCTCCTCGAAGGCGTCCGCTACGGCAATCACCTTCACGCCGGGATCGGCGTTCAGGCTGTCTTCGATGGCTCCATTACCGCGTCCGCCGCAGCCGATCAACGCGGCCTTGATCACGTCGCTGCCGGCGGCGTGAGCAGTCCGGGCGATGTTGATCTGGCTGGCGACGGCAATGCCTGCGGCAACGGTGGTTCCCTTGAGGAAGTCGCGTCGGGAAGCGTTCGTCTTGTCGGTCATCTCACATGCTCCTAAATCAGAGTCCACGCAAATCGGCCATCCCGGAACATCCGGGCTGACTTGTCAAGAATTGTCTGCTTTCGGCTCGCTGGGGGCAAGTACCGGTAGCCGGGCCGCGGCGAACTGGGGGGAAATCGCCTTGTCCCGGAATTCGAAGGGCCCGTGAAAAGGGTCCGTCGCTCGTCGCCACTGAGGCCGCTCAGTAGTAGCTTGGCACCGGCAGCGGGACCAGCGGAGGTGCCGCGGTCGAGGACCTGGTTTGTGGCCAAGTCAGGGGAACGGCGGCCGACGCCGCCGGAGGCGAGGATTGCCACTGGATGACGGTCGGTTGAGGCGTGCCCGGCTCTTGCGGGCGAGCGAGCGAACTGGAAATCAAGGGTTCTGCCGCTGCCGGCGCCGTAGTGGTCGCCGCAGGCACTGCCACCGTGGTGCCCGCGTTGCTGCGCGCGGGCCTGGAGGCTGCCGCCAGGTCCCGTTGGCGCGCGTACCAACTGCCACCACCGCTAGCGGCGCTCAACGAGGCATCGATGACCGGAACTGGGCCCGGCGCGGTGAATACGGCGGGGGCGACTTGCATTCCGGCCATCGGGGCGCCCTGCGCCGGGTCTTGTTGCGCGAGTAGCGGCGAGCGCGGCTGCAGCGGCGGGCTGCCTTGCCGCACCCACTCCAGCCACGCGACCTGGAGTTCCGACAGACTCCGATACCCGTAATGTTTCTTCGTCGCGGCCGTCCAATTGTTCCACTCCATTCCGTCGCCGATGTACTCGACGAACTCGCGTCGGCCGCTCTGCGAAATCAGGAATCGCGCCAGGGAAAAACCTTGCGAGTACAGCGGAAGAATGTCCTGGGGGTATTCCTGCATGGCGAACAGGTGATTGAACGCGATCCCCCGGCCGGTGGTCAGGAAGTTGATCAGCAGATGGTGCTGCTTGGCCTTCTCGCTGGCGTGCTCGACCGACGTGGCAGCGCCTTCATCCGCCCAGCGCGGCAGCGGCCGGCCGAAATGGGTGGCGAAGATCATGTGCGTGATTTCGTGCGGCAGGACGCTGTCCAGCAAGCGTTCGTAGGAACCTTGGATCGTCATTTGCCAGCCGAACGGGCGGCCATTGTCGAACACGAAGCTCGTGGCGCCGCCGGCCCCCAAGTGTTGCCCGACATGGACCGTGATCGGGCAGCGGTCTTGCCAAGGCGGCAACTCCCGGCCCAGCCAGTCCAAAGCCAAATCGCGGCGGTACGTCTCGCCCGCCTGGCCGAGGGCTTGAGCGACCTCGGGCGTGGGTGCTGTGACGACGAAATTCTGGGTCCGATAGCTGGCACCCAGAGACAACAGCGAAACGGCGATCAGCGCCGCAGAGAAAAAGCGAGCTTCCATGCTCGAAGGCCACTCCCTTGTTGGATCCGTTTGGGAAGCAGAGGCGTCCTACCTCCCGCTTCGACAGGCTCGATGTCCGGCGTTAGGGCAAACGGCAAGCCAAACCGGTTTTGTGCCGCTCTTATCTCTGCCGACTCGTCCTAAACTCCGTGTTCCCTGCAGTTTGGGACACGGCCTAGGTCCCGAACACCATCGACTCGCCGACCGAGTTTCTGTAAGATTTGCACAAGGTAATCCAATTCGTACTTTCGAGGCCAGACCGATTTTGGCGGTTTCTGCGGCTACCCGGCGGTCGAGTTGGGGCTTCGACGGGCGAATTGTCCGGTCTGAGCCAAAAGCGATTTTCGAACGAGATTCCGTGCCCCACCGCTATCATGCGGCGGGCGTTGGGGATACGCTCAGGAAGTCCGGCTCGCCTTCGCCCCAGTCACCCTAAACCTTCTGAGCCGTAAGCGGTTGGCTCTATTTCATGGCTCCCATCGATTGGAAGTTCTGGTAAAGTAGGAGATAGGGGACGGCTCGATAGCCGGCCGGTTTGCATGATCGGACACTGTAAGGATGCATCTCCGAGGAGTGCCATGTCGTTGCTTCTTCCTGCTGCTGTGAACGAAGTTAGTGAGAGGAATGGATTCGACTCTCCCTATCATTGCTGTGTGTGCGGCCACGTCCTGCCGTACCATCCCGTTTTTTCGTCGGACGCCGCTTGCCCCGAATGCGATTCGCTGTTGTGGTGCGTCCAGCGTGACAACGACAGTGAAGTGATCCTGGAGGTCGTACCGGGGCGAACACCCGCCGTGGAAGACATCGAAAGCCTGAGCCACGCGCTGCTGTCCCGCGACATTGTTCCCCACGTGATCGTCGATCTGTCCGGTCTGGATCTGATCAGCAGCGCGCTGGTGGCGATGCTTGTTCTGTTCAACAAGCGGATTCACGCCGCGGCAGGCACGCTGCAGTTGTGTGGCCTGAACGACGTCGTCCGCGAGGTCTTTTTCCGATTCAAGCTTGACAGCCTGTTTGAGATTGTCGAACTGGAACCGCAGTAGCCTGCGTAACGCGACTGCGTGTGCCCTGTTTCTCGCCCGCCGCCACCTCTGTCTCCGCAAACGCCCGGCACATGTCCTGCGCGCGGTTCACGAGGGCACGACGCGTTTTCATCCCTGCCCACGCTCTGCCATTCGTGCCCACTGGCTCCGGGGCCAAGTAGCGCGGCGTCTGGCCAAACTTCAGACACAGCTGGCTCCGCGATCGATCGCAGAACCTGTCTGAAGGAATCTCTGTCGCGAAGGGTAGACCTGTGAAGCCAGGCAAACCGCGCCGACCGCACTCACTTTAGCGGTTCTCGCGGCGGCAACGATTGCCGCAAAAGTTCTGATCTGGGCGGATGATTCGGAACGATTCAAGAATGCGGGGCGATGCCGCACATCATCTGCAGCGTCGCGTGGCACCCGTTTCGGATTGCGTCTTCGGAATGCTGAACTCGGCTACGGTTTGGACTGCGTTACGGAGTGGGGATATGGAGATCGACCGCCGTTCTGCGCTGAAACGCCTGCTGGTGTTGGGTGCCGCTTCCTGCTGTTGCGGTTGCCGCAGTACGCCCATCACCAACCGCAAACAGCTGCTCCTGCTGCCGGAGAAGCAGGAGATTGCCTTGGGGCTGTCGGCTTACGAAGAAGCCGTCAAGCAGGAGCCGCACTCGACGAACATGCACTTCATCGAAATGGTCAACCGGGTCGGTCTGCGGTTGGCCGAAGTGGCGGGCAAGCCGGACTACCAGTGGGAATTCCGCGTGCTGGCCTCTCCCACTCAGAACGCGTTCTGCTTGCCGGGCGGCAAAGTCGCGGTGTACGAAGGCATCCTGCCCATTTGTGCGAACGAGGCTGGCTTGGCCGTGGTCATGTCGCACGAAATCGCCCACGCCCTGGCACGCCACGGCGGCGAACGCATCAGCCAGAACTATGCGGTCGAAGGGGTGCGGCAAGCGGTCCAGTATGTCGCGGACAAGAAGGAACTCAAGAACAAAGAAGTGATCCTCCAGGCGTACGGTGTGGCGTCCAAGTACGGCGTGATCCTTCCGTACAGCCGCAAACACGAGTCGGAGGCCGATCACATGGGCGTGATGCTGATGGGCGAAGCCGGCTACGACCCCGTCGAGGCCCCGCGGTTCTGGACCCGGTTCGCCAGCGTCAGCCCAGGAGAGAAGCCGCCCGAATTCTTGTCCACCCATCCGTCTGACGAACGCCGCGCCAAGGACCTCGAGCAACTTCTGCCGCAGGCGACCGAACTGTATACGCAGGCCCCCGACAAACACGGCCTGGGCCAGACCGTCGCCGCTGCGGGACCGGCGGGCGGTCAGCCGGAATTGACGGCCCAAGCCTGTTCCGGCAACGGACTTCCTCCACCTCCGCAGTCCGGCTTCGCGGCGGGTTCCGAGCCCACCGAACTGCCGCTCACCCCCGGCCAGCAGGCGGCGTCGCACGGTCAGCAACCGTACGTGCCCAGCCTCGTGCGGTGACTTTCACGAAATCGCGGCTTGACGCCGATAAGACTGAAGGCTACAAATTACTGCGTTGTAGTTGACTCCATTCACAGGTTGACTCCCCATGCACCGCGACAATGCTAGTAGCTTGGCTCTGCTGCCCGCCCCTGTGGCGCTGCTAGGCGTCGTGGTTCTGCTCGGCGTCGTCGTAGACGGCGTCGCGTCGTAGGGGGTCAAACGGACAACCAAATCCAGGACCATTACCCAACCCCCGCCGGCGCGATGCGTCGGCGGGGGTTGGCCTTTCTTGGCATCGTGACCCGCGCCGGCGGCCCTCGCATCCGGCAGCCAAGAAAGGAACTTCGCGATGATCCGCAGCACCGGCGCCCAGGCGCTCGTCCGCCTGTTGGAACGTCAAGGGATTCGCACGATCGCCGGGATCCCCGGCGGCGCGAATCTGCCCCTGTATGACGCCCTTTCGCACAGCCGCCGGGTGTGCCACGTCCTGGCCCGGCACGAGCAGGCGGCCGGCTTCATCGCCCAAGGCCTGGCCCGCGTCACCGGCAGGCCGGAAGTGTGCTTCGCCACTTCCGGACCCGGCGCGACGAACGTGCTGACCGCGGTGGCCGACGCCAAGCTGGATTCCATTCCGTTGATCTGCATCACCGGCCAGGTCCCGCGGGCGATGATCGGCACCGATGCCTTCCAGGAAGTCGATACCTACGGCCTGAGCATCCCCATTACCAAGCACAACTTCCTGGTGAGATCGGCTGGCGAGCTGTTGGAGATCGTGCCGGAAGCCTTCCGCATCGCGGCCTCGGGCCGGCCCGGCCCGGTATGGATCGATGTGCCGAAGGACGTACAGAACGAGACCGTCGAACTCGACGCATGGCCCGACCCAGGCCGGCCGGAAGCGCCGCCCCCGGCGGACGAAGCCGGCATCCGGCGCGCCGCCGCCATGATCGACGCCGCTCGCCGGCCGGTCTTGTACCTGGGCGGGGGCGTGATTCATGCGGGGGCCAGCGAGTTGGCAACGGCACTGGCGGAAAAGGCCTCGATCCCAGCCACCATGACGCTGATGGGATTGGGCGCGGTGCCGTCCGATCATCCGCAGGCCTTGGGGATGCTGGGCATGCACGCGGCCCGCTACACGAACCTGGCGCTGGAGGAGTGCGATCTGCTGATCGCGGCCGGTGTCCGCTTTGACGACCGGGCCACGGGCCAGGTGGCCCAGTTCTGCCCGCACGCCCAGATCATCCACATCGACATCGATCCCAGCGAATTGGACAAGATCAAGACGGCCCACGTGGGCATCGTCGGCGATGTGGGCCAAGTGCTGCGATCGTTGTTGCCGCGAGTGAGGAGAGCGGACCGAACGGACTGGCTGGCGCGCATCGAACAACTCAAGCGGAGTTGGCCCTTGCTGACTCCGGGCACCGCGGACGTGCGGACGCCCTACGGTCTGATTCTGCAAACGGCCCGCTGGGCGGGCGACGACGCCATCGTGACCACCGACGTGGGCCAGCACCAGATGTGGACGGCGCAGGTGTATCCGTTCCGGCGCCCGCGTCAGCTGCTCACCTCCGGCGGGCTGGGCACCATGGGTTTCGGCCTGCCGGCGGCGATCGGAGCGGCGCTGGCCTGCCCCGAGCGGACGGTGGTCTGCTTCAGCGGCGACGGCAGCCTGCTGATGAACATTCAGGAATTGGTGACCGCCGTCGAGGAAGACGTGAACGTCAAGATCGTGGTGCTGAACAACAACTCGCTGGGGCTGGTTCGCCAGCAGCAGGATCTGTTCTACGGCAAGCGGTTCTATGCGTCCGACTTTCGCGCGAGCGTGGACTTTGCGCAAGTCGCCCGTGGGTTCGGCATGACGGCGCACGATTTGGCAGCGAGCGACGATCCGGCGGCCACGTTGGAAGAGGCGATTTGCCGTCCGGGTCCGTGTTTGATTCACGCCCCGATCGACGTGAACGAGTTCGTGTTTCCCATGGTGCCGCCCGGCGCCGCAAACCGAGATATGGTGGGAGGAGAAGCCAATGTTGACACCTGTGCTTGAGAATGCTGGGGAAATGGCCGGCCCGGCAACGAAGCTGCTTCCGCACGCCGCGCTGGAGTTGACCGTCCAGAATCATCCGGGCGCCATGTCCCACGTGTGCGGTCTGTTTTCCCGCCGCGCATTCAATGTGGACGGGATTCTCTGTATGCCCATCGGCGACGGACGCCACAGCCGGATTTGGCTCCGCGTGCAGGAAGACGGGCGACTGGAGCAATTGATCCGTCAGATGGAGAAGTTGGCGGACGTCCTGGAAGTGCGGCGGCACGCGGCCGGCCACGAGGTCTTCCTCCGTCTGGAGCAATTCTTCAGCGGCCCGGATTGCCCGGATGGGTAGTCGGCCCAGGCTGGAACCACGGGGCGCGGCTGGTCCAGTCGATCCCGGACAGCGAGGCCAAGGCCAGGAGCAAGGCGTGCGTCCCGCAGCGGCCGTTGCCTTGCGCCTGGACGGCCACATACAGTTGCTTGGCCAGTGCCAATCCCGGCAGGACGAGGCCCATCCGGTCCGCCTCGTCCAAGGCGATGCGCATGTCCTTGATGAAGTGCTCGACGAAGAAGCCGGGGTCGAAGTTGTTCTGGATGATCCGCGGGGCAAGGTTCGACAGCGACCAGCTGCCGGCCGCTCCGGAGGCGACCGATTCCAGGACGCGGTTCAGGTCCAAGCCGGCTTTGTAGGCGTACAAGAGGGCTTCACACACGCCGACCATGTTGCTGGCGATCAGCGTCTGGTTGACCATCTTCGTGTGTTGCCCCGCGCCGGGTCCGCCTTGATGGACGAACGTCTTGCCCATTGCCTCCCAGCAGGGCCGCAGCGCTTCGACCGCTTCCGCGTCGCCGCCGATCATGATCGACAGCCGCGCTTCGCGGGCGCCCACGTCGCCGCCCGACACGGGCGCGTCGACGCTCCAGACGCCTCTTTCCTTGGCCGCCGCCGCGATCTCGATGGCCAGCGACGGCTCGCTGGTGGTCATGTCGACCAGGATGTTGCCCGGTTTCGAGCCGGCCAGCGTGCCATCGGGCCCGAGCACCACCTCGCGGACGTCGCGGGGAAAACCGACGATCGTAAAGACCACGTCGCTGCGCTCGGCCACGGCCCGCGGGCTATCGGCCCACGCGGCCCCTTGGGCCAGCAGCCGCTCCGCCTTGGCCCGCGTGCGGTTGTAGACGGTCGCCGAGAAGCCGCGGGCGGTCAAGTGGCCGCACATACTGGCCCCCATCACGCCCGTGCCGATCCAGCCGATGCGGGTCTTGCCGGGTTCGATTTGCATGAAGGTCGTTCTCGCTTCGAGTACTACGGGACGGGCTCAGACGTACAGAATTCAGAATTGGCGGGGAGACGGTCGTGCCACGTGGATGTTACCCGCCTGCCAATTCTGAATTCTGTACGTCTGAGCCCTTGGTTGTGCTACCAGCGCTGTTCGGGACGATTGATGATCTCGTTCAGGATGAACGCCTGCTGAATGGACTGCGGACTGCGGAACAACTCGGCGATGCGAGCGGCGAAGGCCGCGCCGGCTGCCGCACCGGCTGTGTCCTCGGGATCGCCGATTCGACTTAGGTCATGATCGAATTTCTGGCGCAGGCGGGCTTCGACCTTTTCGTCGGCCTGGCCGACTTCGGCGCCCAGTTGGGCGGCGTGGGCCGTCACATCGCTGGTATCCAGGTGCTTCTCGACGTGCTTGGCGACGGCGGCTCGCCGCCGCACCGGTGCCGCGTCGACGATTTCCGCGTCCAGGACTTCGGCGTCCAGGGGAGCGGGAGGCGAACCAAGCGGCCTCCGCGGCGGCGAGGGTGGGGCCAGCCCGGGCTGCGGGGCCCGCGGCGGAGCGGGGCGCGGAGGGGCGGGCCGCGGGGCCGGCCGCGGCTGGCCCTGCTGCTGCTCCGCGATTTCCCGCAACAGGTTTTCCAGGTCGCGCATGATGCTCATGACGGACGGCCTCCGGCGGCGGCGCTGGTGGCGATCGACTTCCGCATCTCCGTATCGGCCTGGACGTTCCGCAGCTTGAAGTAGTCCATCACGCTCAGCTTGGCGCTGCGGAACGCCTCGGCCATGGCCTTGGGCACCTCCGCCTCGGCCTCGACCACTTTGGCGCGGCTGTCCTCGATGTTGGCGGTCATTTCCTGCTCTCGGGCTACCGCCGCCGCCCGGCGGCCTTCGGCTTGAGCCCGCGCCACGCGCGTGTCGGCTTCGGCCTGATCGGCTTGTAGCCGTGCGCCGATGTTTTCGCCTACGTCGATATCGGCGATGTCGATCGAGACGATCTTAAAGGCGGTCTGCGAGTCCAGCTTGCGGGCCAGCACCGCCTTGGAAATCATATCCGGGTTCTCCAAGACGTGGGCGTGGGTTTCCGCCGAGCCGATCGCGCTGACGATACCCTCGCCCACACGGGCGACGATCGTCTCCTCCGTGGCCCCGCCGATCAACTGCTGCAGATTCGCCCGCACCGTGACGCGGGCCCGCACCTTGAGTTGAATCCCGTTCTTGGCCATGGCGTCCAGAGAGGGCTTGCCCGATCCTCGCGGCGGACAGTCGATCACTTTGGGATAGACGCTGGTCTGGACCGCTTCCAGTACGTTGCGTCCCGCCAAGTCGCTGGCCGTCGCTTCGCGAAACGACAGGTCGACAATTCTCGCTTTCTGCGCGGCGATCAGCGCCCGGATGACCAACGGCACGTTGCCGCCGGCCAGGTAATGGGCCTCCAAGGCCCGGCTGGTCACGCCCATCTCGTCCGTGATCCCCGCCTGGACCGCCATGATCTTGCTGCGCACGATCACCGTGGGATTGACCTTGCGGAACGTCATGCCCAACAGGTCCCAGATCGTAATCCCGGCCTTGGTCAGCACGCATTGAATCCACAGCCGGAAGTAGCGGGCGAACACCCCGAAGATCACCATCAGGACGATCAGAATCACGATGGCGATCCCGATGTACACCAGCGTGGCCGGGTCGATCTCTTGTTGTTGGGCGAAGATACGCATGGGAAGAACCTTTCCAGGAATAGTCACCGCTGCAAAGCACCAGGCTCAGCCAGCAACTTCCTTTTTTACACCGAGCGGCGCTCGCGTGCAATTGTCAAGCCCCTCGATTCGTCAACGTAAGGGGACAGCCGTGCGGGCCGCCGCGCCGCTCAGCTCGGCGGCTGATCCCAGGACTCCAGCCCCAAATTGCGCGCCGGCTGGGCCAGCACGTCCGCGCTGTCCGGCGCAAACGCGCGCGGGCTGTCATCCAGCACGACCACAATGCGGTTGGTCCGCACCGCGGTCACGCGGATCGGCTGGCCGGGATCGATGGCCATGCCCTCGCCGATCGCATCATACACGCGCCCCTCAATCACGACCGCACCGCTGGGCAGCATTTTCGTCTTGGCCGTGCCGCGCTTGCCGATCAGGTCCTTCAATTTCCGGTGCTCCGGCGTATCCGGCAACACCTCTTCCTCGCTCTGCGGCGTTTCCAGCAAGATCGCCCGGCCGATCGGCGTCCGCGGCCAGTAGTGAATTGCTGCCGCGAGGACCAGGGGCAAGATCAGCATCGTCGCCAGCAGCATGACGACGCCCGTCACCCAACCGCCGCTGAACGCGACCGCGATGGAAGCGATGATGGCCAGCGCCGCCAGAATGCCGAGCACGCCGCCGGAGGGCACAAACAACTCCAGCGCGATGAGCCCTAAGCCCAACGCCAGCAACAGGATCGACCACAACAGAGCGTCAGTCACAAGCGTTTCCCTCGAGAACGTAGGCCGGAACAAGTCCGCGCCGTTCCGGCAGGAATTGTGCGTCTTTCGCGCGGTTGGCTCTGCCGGAACTGCGCGGACTTGTTCCGGCCTACCTGTCTACCTGTCTGACTGCCCGCTAGAGCGCCACGTCGAAGCCAAAGCGGTGACAAGGCACCGCACGCCAAGACCCCCAGTTCGAGACTCTACCCGATTTCCAAGGCCCGGACCAGCACCTCGTTCCCTCTCACCTCCACCACGACCACGTCCGTCCCGGACGGAATCACTTCGCCGTCGCTGATCACGTCCACCCGCGCGTCGCCGAAGCGGGCCTTGCCGGACGGGGTCAGTTGTGTGACGGTCATGCCCCGCTTTCCGACCAGGTAATCCAGGTGTACCAGCGCTTCCTGGCGGCGAATCTGCTCGCGCTGTTGTTCGTCCGGCGTTTCCAGGGACACGCGGCGAAAGACCGGAACGTCGGTCACCAGACGGCGCGCGACGATCAGCGCGGCAAAGGCCCCGGCGCCCGCCGCCACCACCATGAACAAGGAACTGGGCAGTTGGCTCCATTCGTAGGCGTTGCTGGGAATCAGGAAAGTCTGACTGGCCAGCAGGATCGACACGACGATCAGCAGTCCTCCGCCGATGCCAAAGGCGCCCACGCCGGGCAGGACGAAGATCTCCAGGATCAGGCACACGACGCCCGTGGCGAACAACATGATCTCCAGCCAGCCCGCCGTACCGTGCAGAAAATTGGCCCAGAAGAAAAGCACAAAGCACACGGCCGACGCGAAGCCGGCGAAACCGACCCCCGGCGTCGATAATTCGATCATCAACGTGAACCAGGCCGCAAACAGCAGCATCCCGGCGATGCGGGGCGAAGCCAGGAATTCGACCACGGCGTGCGCCCAGTTGCGCTCCACCAAACCCAACTCGCCCTCGAAATAGTATGTCCGCTTCAGGTCGTCCCAGTCCGCGACATTGAACCGCGCCAGCCGCAACTCGACGGCCGCGCCGCCCCGCAACCCGTTTCGCGTCTCGATGTCGCCTTCCGCCCGCCAGTCCTCCGGATGTTCTTGCTCGGCCAGTTCCTGCTCGCAGAAATACCGCACTTCGCCGGTCCCCGGCCGCTGGTAACGCCGCACGGCCAAATCGGCGTCGATCATGGCCGCCGGCAGCGACCAGCCGATGGATTTGGTTTTGGCCAGTTCGCGGACGGCGGTCCGCAACGCCTCCGATTTGCGGGAGTTGATCCGCCGAGCGCCGGGGCCGCCCAACACGGCGGTGTCCGTCATCAGCAACTGGTCGCAGGCCAAGGCGATCAACGCCGCGTCGGCCCGCGCTTCGGAGGCAACAAACGCGACCGTGCGGACTTTGCCGGGATCGAGGCTGGACAGATAGGTCGCCAGCCTCATGCTGTCCTCCGGCGAACCGCCGGGGCTGTCGATCACCAGACAAACGAAATTGACTCGCTCCTGCTCGATCTTCTCCCGAATGCCCCGCTCGACCCAGCTCACCGTGTCGGGCTTGACGGGCCCCGACAAGTCCACGCGGACGGCCCGCCGGCCGCCGGCCAGCGTCGGATCTTCCTCGACGCCGCCAGGGGGCAACTGCAGGGCCGAGGCCAGTTGCAGCCGGTCCCGGACCAGGTGGCTCGCCAAACCGTATTTCAACCGCAACTCGGTGCCCGTGAAGTTGCCCAGTTGCCCGGCGGGGATCACTTGCTCGACCGAACGGACCGCAGATTGCTTCTGCAACTCGTCCAACTCGTCGGACAAGACGAACCGCACGCCGTCCTGCGTTTGGACGCGAGAAACCGCCAGTTGCGGATCGAGCATCCCCAGCACCACGGCCTGGGGAATCGTCCGGCGACGTTCGGCGATCTCGACGTAGCCGCTGCGGACAGTCGGATCCAGCGCGTCGTCGGCCACTCCCGCTTGGCCCAGTTCGGCGTCGGGATGCGCGATGATCTGCTCGCAGGCCAACACGGGCAGAACAGCGTGCCCGTGTACGCGGCCTGTCAAGTAGGCGACGGTGCGGACGCGGCCCAGTTTCTCCCCCGCCAGGTAACGGGCCAGCGACAGCGCTCGTTCGAACTGGCTGGCCCGCTGCGCGGCCTCATCGCCGCCGAATTCCAGGATCAGCGTGGGGCGTTCGCTGGCATCTTGCCACCGCGAGAGCAACTCGCCGATCATTGCCTTCAAGCGCGTGTCGACCTCTCCGGCAATCGGCATCGGCACGCGGATCAGCTGGGCCGTGGTCGTCTTGGGCGGATCAGGCACCTTGGCGTCGACAGGCGACTTGGCGTCGACAGGCGCCTTGCGCGCACCGCCATCGTCCCCGGCCGCCGCCAGAAGGCTAACGCCGCAGGCCAGGATCAACACTCGCGCGGTCGCCGTAACGAACGCACGTTGGCTGGAAGTTTGTCGGTTCATGTTCGTTGGTGATGGCCGATCGACGATGACTTACTCCGACTGATTATACCGCGCGCCATTGAGGATGGCACAATGGCGTGTGGTCGTTTAACCGCGACCCAACGGGGAGC
>CAYUFW010000148.1:0-19022 GCA_964443915.1 uncultured Pirellulaceae bacterium | reverse complement strand
TTGACAAAACCCACGCGATCATAGAAGGCCGGAACAAGTCCGCGCAGTTCCGGCGGAAGTCGCGGACTGGAAACGGCACTACGTGGCGAACAAGTCCGGCGCGAGCAGCACGTCGCCCAGGTCGTTCGCGCCGGGCTTGATTTCGAATTCGGCGCGTCCTCGCTTCCAGGCCGCCGCTTTGCCTTGGACCTTCGCTTCCGTGACGTAGCCGGATTGCTCGTGCCAGAACTGAAAAGTCCACTTGCCGGGAGGCAGGTTCTTGATCGCAAAGCTGCCGTCGGCGTTCGAGACGGCCATGTAGGGATGGTCCTTCACGAGCAGCCAACCCGATTCCCAAGGATGCAGGCTGCAGCTGACGCGGGCCGGCAGCCGTTCCGAGTTGGCGTAGGGTTGACGCCATTGGCCCCCGATCGGGATGACGATGTTGATCGGCGGGTTGCTCAAGGTGTCGATCTTGACGCTGTCTCCAATCGGGTTCATGTTGCGGGTCAGCAGCGTCTGGGTGGTCCGCAGGACTTGGGCATGAGGCTCGAAGCGGCAGCCGTGGCAATCCATGTGGACTTCCGCTTTCTCGGTCTCGGCGTACGCGTTGTGAATGGCCGGCCGCGGATCTCCACTGGCCAGATACAGCCAGACGATGACGTTGGCGACTCCGCGGTTCGTCGGGTCCACCACGAGGTTTTCCTCGAGAATGTTCTGCTTGCCGCAGAACTCCTTGTCCGCGGTAATTACCAGCGGCTTGCGCGCGGGCGGGGTGCCGTCATAGATGAACCGGCCCTTCAGGTCGCCACCGTCGAATGATGCGCCGGCGGCCATCAACACGGGAGCCACTGAGACATTCTCCGCCGTCGCGTGGGGCGGAGTGCCGGACACCAGCACCGCGCCGGCCGCGGCCGCCGAGGATGCCTTCAAGAATTCGCGCCGGCTGGCAATTGTGTCGGACATCGCCAACTTTCTCCCACGTTGCTTACAGTGCCGCCAGTTGCACGCGGGCGCTGTTCAGGCGACTGGCGAGCATCCGGGCGACCTGCGTCAGCAGTTGATGTCCCAGCGCGTGATCCGCGTCGAAAAAGTCGCGCAGCCGGGCGGCATGGAAGCGAATCAAGCGCGTGTCTTTGACCGCGGTGCCCAGCGTGTGGCAGCGATAGGGCTCGACGAAAGCGGCCCACCCAACCAGTTCGCCGTCCACCAGCGTGTCCACGACGCGCAACTCGCCGCTGCCCAGCTCACACGCCAAGCTCACTTCGCCGCGGACAATCAGGTACAGGTATTCGGCCGGATCCGACTCGGCGAAAATCGTCTGGCCGGCCGCCACGGCCTGCTCGTCCGCGATACTCGCCAACCTCTCCAACGCCTCTGGGCTGAGATGCGCAAAGTGGGCGTACTGTCGGAGCAATTCAGGAGTGACCATGATAGGAACCCTTTCTGGAAAACTTCCGGGTCAATGCCCTGGCTAACGCCGAGCGCGTCTGCTGGCCCTAGCCCCGCAGCGCCTCGGCCACGTTGCGGCGACACATGAAAATCAGCAGCACGATGGGATAGATCATTCCGAAGCAGCCGCCGAACAACCCGCCGATCATCCCGCCGATGGCCGCGGCCTGTTCCGGTCCGCCCCCGGCCGCGTTGGCTTGGTCCAGCAACGGTTTCACGAGAAATACAAAGCTCATGGCCAGCCCCAAAATGCCCGACAAAATGGCGTACAGGCTGTAGCCGATCGATAGGGTGCGTCCCCAGGGCCTGGTCTGCAGCAGGCCGATTCCGGCGACGATCAGCACGATCGCCGCGATGCACCCCAGGCCGATCATGACCTGATTGAACAAGCGGTAGACCGGACTGTCGGCCATCAGATCCAGCACGGGGTTGCGCACGTTCGGGTTCTGCGGCATGAGGAACAAGACGGCGACCGAGCCCGCCGTTCCGCAGAGTCCTAGGAGACCGAAGACCAAATTCAGGATTCCGAACACGGTCACGGACGCCGGCCGCGCGGCTTTCACAGGACCGTAACCGCCAGGCAGCATCCCGCCTGGGGATTCGTAGGGATTGGACATCTCAAGGCTCCACAGAGGTACAGGGATCGCCGTTCGGAACCGCGCCGGCCGTTGGTGAAAGGCACGATGTATCGTACCGCGTAGCAGCCCCGCCGTCCAGATACCGGCCGGCTCCCGGCGAACGGTGGGCGTTAGGCCACCGGTTGCGTCAACCCCCAGCCGGCCAGCAGGAAAAGAACGGGTGCGCGTTGGCCCGCCAGCACGTCCCGGCCCAACGGCGCTTTGGTCACTTTGCGGTCGGTGGTCTTGGTGTCCCAGAGGCACAACCCGTCATGGAACTGCGCGGAATTCGGGCCTACGCGTTTCTTGTTCCGGCCTACGTTGATCGGCGCGGCATGCCAAGTTACGATTCAGCGAAACCCGTTTGGAGATTGTACCCATGAAGCGACTTGTCATTTGCCTGTTGTTGGTGTTTGTTTCGGCGTCTGGTTGGGCTGCGGAGGCGCTGGATGCGAAACGGATCGCGGAATTGGCGGCCATGCTGCCTGCGAAGCCGGTGGGCGTGGGGCGGCCCGTGGCGGATCGGGCGGCTTGGGACGTGTTGGCCAAGGCTCGCGAATTCCGCGGCATTGTGGCCAAGGCGGAAGAGCTTCTGCCGGAAGCGATTCCGGATGCCACGGACGAACTGTATCTCGATTTCTCGCGCACGGGGAATCGCACGCGCTACCAGCAGGTCTGGCGCCAGCGGCGAGGCCGGCTGTCGACGCTGGTCCTGGCGGAATGCTTGGAAAACCGTGGCCGGTTTCTGCCGGCAATCGAGGACACGGTGCGAGCTACGTGCGCAGAGAAGAGCTGGTTGTTGCCGGCTCACGACCGCGATTTGAAGAACTTCCGCGGCGAAGTGGTGGAGATCGACCTGGCGTCGGCGGCCGTGTCCTGGGATCTGGCCACAACGTCGTTTTGGCTGGGTGACAGATTGAGCCCCGAGATCCGGAAGCTGATTGCCGAACAGTTGGAACGGCGGGCGTTTCAGCCCTTCGAGAGCTACGTCAAGTCGGGCCAGCCGCAGCTGTGGTGGGCCACCGGCACGAACAACTGGAACGCCGTGTGCCTGGCCGGCGTGACCGGCGCGGCGTTGGCCGCCGTCGAACCGGCCGAGCGGCGGGCGTTCTACGTCGCGGCCGCGGAACGTTACATCGAGTACTTCCTGAAGGGCTTCACGCCGGACGGCTATTGCTCCGAGGGAATCGGCTACTGGAACTACGGGTTCGGCAACTACGTGTCGCTGGCCGAGACGCTGCACCAGGCGACCGGCGGGCGGGTCGACTGGCTGGCCGACGAGCGGATCGAGCCCATCGCGGGCTTCGGGCGGCGGATGGAAATCGTGCCCGGCATTTTCCCGGCCTTTGCCGACTGCGGCATGGGCGCCAAGCCCGACACCGTGCTGATGGCTTTCTTGAGCCGCCGCTTCGCTTGGGGGCTGAAGCACGAAGAGCAGCGCGGCCTGCTGACGGCCAGCGGGCCGGGCGGGAGCCTGTTCGAGTTGGGTCTGTACGCGTTCCCCAATTCGGCTTCGGCTCGCCCGGCCATCGGCGAGGCCGTGCCGCTGGCGCCACGCGACTGGTTTGCCGACGCCGGGATCCTCCTCTGCAGACCGGCGGCCGGCGGCGGACTCGGGGCCGCGCTCAAGGGCGGCCACAACGCCGAGCACCACAACCACAACGACGTCGGCTCGTTCGTCGTGGCCCTGGGCCGCAGCACGCCGCTGGTCGATCCGGGCGCCGAGGTCTACACGGCGCGCACGTTCAGCGGCCGCCGCTACGAGAGCAAGCTGCTGAA
Organism: uncultured Pirellulaceae bacterium; assembly: GCA_964443915.1. Taxonomy (GTDB): domain Bacteria; phylum Planctomycetota; class Planctomycetia; order Pirellulales; family Pirellulaceae; genus Anammoximicrobium. The sequence goes on along the minus strand of CAYUFW010000148.1, from coordinate 15,195 downwards.
CTCCTTCGGCCATCCCGTGCCGCGGATTGCGGGCCAGTTGCAGCGGACGGGCCGCAAGGCGGCCGCCGCCGTACTGCAGACCGAATGGACGGACGCCGCGGACACACTGGCCCTCAACCTGCGCTCGGCATATGCGGTCAAGGGCCTGGAGAAGCTGCAGCGGACGTTTCGCTTCTCGCGCGAAGGCCGGGGCCAACTGGAAGTCCTGGACGAGGTGCAACTGGCCCAGCCGGAGACGTTCGAAACCGCGCTGATCACCTTCGGCAAGTGGAAGCAGGTAACGGCCAACAAGCTGACGATCGGCGATCGCGACGGCTCCGTCGAGGTGGACATCGACACGGGCGGCTCGGCGTTCACGATCCAGGCCGAGGAGATTCAAGAGGACCGCGGCGGGCCCCCGCCGACCCGTCTGGCGATCGCCCTGGACCAGCCGGTCCGGACGGCGACCGTACGGCTGACGATCCGTCCCGCGCCGTAGGTGGGGCTCCAGCGGTGCGGCGGTCTCCCGACCCCAGGCTGGTGGCAGGGCGGCGAGCCCGATTCGGACGAGGCCGACTGGCCGTCGGGCATGAAGCGGGCCGCCGTGAAGGCTTGCGTGGCGACGTACAAGGCCAGAATTCGGCCCTTGATCCGCAACGCCGATCTCTATCACATCTCGGTCAGATCGGGCGCGGAACTGATGGAGAAGGGCCTCCCCGTGACGCTCTCCGGCCAGGAGATCTCGGCACTCATCTTCTTCGAAGTTGCACGATGACGCACGAGTTGAGAAGGTGGGCAAGAAGGGGAAATCCCGCTTTCCCGCCTCTCGTGACGAAGGAGTCCCCGTAGGCTATAATTAGTTGGAGCGGCGACCCCAAGCTGGACAAAATCGAAGTCTGATGAGGTCCACCTGATGACGACACTGACTGCGCCAACGAGTTCCGCGATCGACGGGCAGCGATTGCGGGAGGAATGGTTGGGAAGGCTGTCAATCCTCGTAGAATCCGTCGAAAAGTGGTCTGAAGAACTGGGCTGGTCGACCCGGCGGATCGAAAAGGAGGTTGAGGATTCGCAGATCGGAAAACACCGCGTGCCGGCGCTCCTCTTGCAGAAAGGATCGACACGGATGTTGCTCGATCCGATCGCTCGATCCGCCCCAGGCGCCGAGGGAGTGGTCGATCTGTATGTCATGCCCGCCTTTGACGATGTCGCCAGTCTTTACTTCTACGACGGTGCCTGGCAGTTGCACTACGCAATGCCGAGGCAGCCGGTTGTGGCAGCCGTTCCTGAGGCCCTGGCTCAGCCGCTCTCCAAGCAAGCGTTTGGAGAAGTCGTCGAGGAGCTGAAGCAACATGCCGCATGACCGGTTCGACTGGCTTCGAAGGATCAAAGCCGTTGAACGCGAACATTCGGCGGCGCGATTTGGCACTGAACGGTTACTGGCCGCTGCCGAGCAAGATCCCAATGTGCTGCAAGGGGAATTGGCGATTCGAGACTTGCGAGCCGCGTCGGAAGGTCTGGAAGGCACTTACCTGATCCGCCTTTTTGCCGAATTCGAGACAGCCTTACGTTTGTTTTGGGAAGCGGCACGCCAGACCGATCCGCCCACTCGAACACGAGACCTGCTCGACGGCATCGCCGCCACGAGGCGAATACCGTACGAGCAACTCCAAAGTGCGCATGCTGTCCGCGAGTATAGGAATTGTTTGGTGCATGCTCGACAGGAGACGGCACAGCCCGTCCCCATCCGGAAAGCCCGAGGCCATCTGTGCCGCTACCTTGCCTTCTTGCCACCCTATTGGTGAGGGGGTGCTCTGGGGTATTTCGCTTTCAACGAAGATCCGACTCCGAGAACCAGGCTGGATTAGGAACATGAACACTCGCTTGGCGGTCGTCGTGATCGCAACCGCGGCTCTGGCCGGGACGGCCACGGCCGGGTCGCCGGTGCCGCCGTTTGAAAGCGATGCCGAGCCAAAACTGCAAGGCCGGATCGACAAACTGGTGGCGAACAAGTTGCAGCAACTCGGCATTCCGCCGGCCCGCAACTGTTCGGACGCCGTGTTCCTCCGCCGCGTTTTTCTGGACGTGACCGGCACGCTGCCCACGGCGGACGAGGCACGGCGGTTTCTCAACGACAGCGATGCCGACAAACGCCGCCAGCTGGTCGATCGACTGCTGCAGCGCGACGAGTACGTCGACTACTGGACGATGAGATGGTGCGACCTGCTGCGGGTCAAGTCGGAATTCCCCATCAACCTGTGGCCCAACGCGGTGCAGGCGTACCATCGCTGGATTCGGACGGCCGTCAAGCAGAACATGCCCTACGACCGATTCGTCCGGGAACTGCTGACCGCCAGCGGCAGCAACTTCCGCCAGCCGCAGGTGAACTTCTACCGCGCGGTGCAGAGCCGGGAGCCGCAGGCCCTGGCGCAGGCCGTGGCGCAGACGTTCATGGGCGTGCGGCCCGGGAGTTGGCCCCAAGAGCGGTGGGCGGGGATGGCGGCCTTCTTCTCACAGATCGCCTACAAGCCCACGATCGAATGGAAGGAGGAGATCGTCCTGTTCGATCAGGAGACGGCCGCAACCGAGGCTGCCGCCAAGACCTTGCAGGCGGCCGTGTTTCCCGATGGAACGTCCGCCAAGTTGTCGCCGGGTCAGGATCCACGAGAGGCCTTCGCGAATTGGCTGCTGGCACCCAAGAATCCGTGGTTTGCCCGCAACCTGGCCAACCGCGTCTGGTTCTGGCTGCTGGGCCGTGGCATCGTCGATCCGCCGGACGACGTGCGGCCGGACAACCCGCCCAGCAACCCGGAACTGCTCTCCTGCTTGGAGCAGGAATTGGTGGCGTCCGGATACGACATTCAGCACCTGTGCCGGCTGATCCTGAACTCGGCGACCTACCAGCGCTCCCACATTTCCCCCACCGAGGGCTCCCAGGGCGAGGCGCATTTCGCGTGCTATCCGCTGCGCCGCTTGGAGGCCGAGGTGCTGATCGACACGCTGTGCCAGATCACCGGCACGACGGAGCAGTATTCCAGCATCATTCCCGAGCCTTACACGTTCATGCCCGAGGAGCAGCGCGCGGTGACCTTGGCCGACGCCAGCATCACCAGTCCGTTCCTGGAGAAATTCGGCCGCTCGTCGCGCGACAGCGGTCTGGAGTCGGACCGCAACAATCGGCCCACCGCCGCACAGCGGCTGCACCTGCTGAACTCCAGCCACATCCGGCGAAAGATCGAGACCAGTCCCAAGCTGCAGCCGCTGCTGCAGTCCAGCGACAGAAACAAACAAGAAGAGACCGTTGTGGAGCTGTACCTGACGATCCTCTCACGCTTCCCGACGGATGAAGAGTTGACGACCTTGGAAGCCTACGGCAAGAGCAGCGGCCGCAGGACGTTACTGCGGGACTTGGCTTGGGCGCTGATCAATTGCCCGGAGTTTTCGTATCGGCATTGAACCCGTTTCTCGAACGATGCTTACCCCGGCGACGGCGTTCGCCGACTCACGCCGTCGCCGTTGGCTTCGGGTCAACCGAAGATGCGTCCGTCACGCCTCGCTTACACTTCCCAGCCCGGCCGATAGTCGCGGCGGACGTATTGGTTGATCTCCGGCTTGTTGGTGCAGGCCATCTGGTCGACGTCCCATTCGATCTTGCTGCCCTGGCCGGCAAATTGGGCCAGATGGCCGGTGAGCGCGATCGAGGTCAGCGGGCCCGCGGCGTCGGGGAAGTTGGACGCAGGCGTGCCGCCGTTGCGGATGCACCAGTACAGATCGTCCACGGGGCCGCCATGAGCGCGGGGCAGCGTCTTTTCCGGCGCTTTGAAGCCCTCGTGGGCCGACTGGGGAATCAGGTGCGCGTCGCTGCCGAGCATGCCCTTGTCGCCCACGAACAGCGTGAACTCGCCGAACTTGCGGTTCGCCTTCTGTTCCGTTTCCTTCCAGATCTCCGGCTTCAAGCCCTGGTGGTCGTAGACGTAGCACTTGCAGGCCGGGAACTTGTCGCGGGCCGGGATGTGATAGCAGACGACATTGTCCTGCGGATACATCTCCTCGCTGCCGCCGGTGGTGTGCAGGCACTCGACGGTGAACTTCTTGACTTCCCACAGCCGCAACGCCATGAACGGCACGGCCACGTGGTGGCAGGCCATGTCGCCAATCGTGCCCGTGCCGAAGTGCCGCCACGACCGCCAGCTGAACGGGTGCAGGCCGTCGTGGTATTCACGGAAGGGGGCCGGGCCGAGCCATTCGTCCCAGTGCAGGTTCGCCGGTACCGGCTTGCCGGCCGGCCGCCCGCCGCTGCCGCCGAAGTTGCGGCCCAAAATGGTGTGGGTTTCCAGCACGTTGCCGATGGCGCCGGCGGCGACGAATTCCGCCACCAGGCGGATCGCCTCGCCACAGTAGCCCTGGTTGCCCATCTGGGTGCAGACCTTGTGTTCCTTCGCTGCCTTGGCCAGCTCGTAGCATTCCCGGATGTTGTGGGCCAGCGGCTTCTGGGCAAATACGTGCTTGCCCAAGCGGATGGCCCGGATGGCCGCCGGCGCGTGATGGTGGTCCGGCGTGGCGATCAATACCACATCGATATCCCGGTGGCACTCGTCGAGCATCTTGCGGTAGTCGCAGAAGATCTTGGGCTTGGCCCGGTCCTTGACCTTGCCGTTCATCACGTTGGCGATGATGTTGTCGTCCACGTCCGCGATGGCCACGAGGTTCTCGTTCAGGGCGCAGTCCATGCTGTAGCCGCCCATGCCGCCGGCGCCGACGACGGCCACGCCCAGCTTGGCATTGGAGGCAGGCTGAGCCAGTACGGCGGGAACGCCGAACAGGCCCGTGCCGGCCACGACCCCGGCGGCCAGGGCACTGCGTTTCAGGAAATCACGACGGCGGACATTCCGGTTCATGGTAGGCTCCTTCAGGTTGGTAGGATCGAACGTGAGTGCGGGCAAGACGCGATCCAGTATACACGAACAGGGCGCCTGGCAGAAAGACAGCGCACGGCAATTGAATCTGGCGATATCGTCGCACCTGCCGCCCGCTCTCCTGCTCCCGGAACCGAATCGTCTTGCCAGCTGTTGTTCATGAACCCCAGGGCGATCTCCTCGGGCGAATGCGCGATGTCCCCGCGCATCGCCACATGCACATGCTCGGGCATCACCGACAACGTGGAGATACCGTAGCCCTTCTTCCTGCCGATCCGGAGACTTCAATCGCGCAGCGTCGTCAGGCTCGCGCGGTCCCAAAAGCGGTAACGTTCGACAACCACCAGCACCGGGTGCAGGTTGTACCAGTATCTGCCCGGGTTCGACGCGGTGGGCCGGCTTAGATCGACCTGGGGATCCACCACCGTGAACTCGCGGAGAAATTCCCGGAATCGCGGATCGGCCAGCGGTTCCTTTTCGACCTGCCGGCGAATGTAGGCTTCCACTTCGTCCCGGGTGTTCTTGCCGATCGTGCGTACCGCCACTTTGCGACTGAACGCCACCGGCATTCCCGCCAATCGCAAGGCATGTTCCAGGCGGCCCTTGACACGGGCTGCGAAAAACACCAGCGAAACACCAGGCATGACGCTAAACGTGAATTGGATCATGTCCGGACGCCATTCCTGTTCCAGCCTCCGCAGGCCGTCTCCCTCCCAAGCCTCGTCCAGACCTCGGAACAGGGACTCGGAGATTGAGGCAGGAAACGTCCCCGACGACGGCCAGCCCGACCAGGTGCGGCGATGCAACGGCCGTGCCCCTGGTGGTCGTCTCCCGGTGGGCCGCCGCTGCCGGATTCGCCGAGTCGGCTTTTTCTGCACGGCAGTCTCTTTTGGCCCTCCAAGCCGTTTGCCCTTGGTCCGCTTTGGCCCACCCTACGGCAATCGTTAGCCGCCTCTACCGCTTCTCGACGCGGTACAGGTGCGTGCGAGTCCTGATGAACAAAGCACTCCCGGCCACGGCGGGCGAGGCCATGAGCTGCTCGCGGTCCAGGCGGTTGACGGCCAGCACCCGGAACTGCCGGCCGGGCTCGATCACCGTCGTGACGGCGTCGCGGTTGAAGAAATAGATGCGGCCGTCGGCGCAGAGCGGCGAAGCGGAGTAGCTGCCGTCGAGGCGGTCCTTCCACACTTCCGCACCCGTCCGGGCGTCGATCGCGTACACGACGCCGTCGTCGCTGACCATGTGCAACAGGTCGCCGATCAGCAGCAGCGACGGCTGCCGCGGCATGCCGCGGCGGATGGTCCAGGCCACGTGGGTGTCGGTCACGTCGCCGTGGCCCTCGGGGCGGACGGCCCATAACTCCGGCCGCTCGTAATCGTTGATGAAGAAGATCAGGCCGTGCCCGAACAGCGGCCGGGGCACCATCGACCAGCCGCGGTAGCGGACCTTCCACAACTCCTCGCCCGTGCGCGGGTCATAGCTCATCGTCGCCATCGCACCGGGGCTGATCAACTGCAATCGCCCGCCGGAGGTGATCACTTGCGGCGTGCAGAACGCTTTGTGGAGGTTGATCGTGTACGAGCTGTAGTCGACCGAACGGTTCGTCTTCCAGACCGTTTTGCCCGTCTGCTTGTCCAGGGCGACGACGTACTGCAGATCGCGGCCGTCGACGTGGACGATCAACAGGTTCTCGAACAGGATCGGGGACGAACCGGGTCCTTCGTGGTGGTCGCAATTCAAGTCGCGGCGAGTCCACAGGGTTTGGCCCATCGCCGTGTCCAGGCAAGCCGTGCCGTACGTGCCGTAGTGCGCGTAAACGCGGCCCGCCTCGATCGCCGGCGTGGGCGACGCGTAGCTGTTCACCACGGCGATGGGCTCCGGATTGGGCGTGTCGAAGACCTTCACGTTGCGGACGATTTGGCCCGTCGCCCGATCGATGCAGACGGCGAACATCTCTTTCCCGTCGGGGGTCGCCGTGGTCAGCCAAATCTGCTCGTGCCAGATCACCGGTGACGACCAACCGCGGCCGGGAATCGCGGTCTTCCAGGCCACGTTCTCGGTTTCGCTCCACGTGACGGGCAACCCGGTGCCGTCCGCGTGACCGTCGCCCGTCGGGCCGCGAAACTCGGGCCAAATCTCCCCGGCTGAAATGCCAGAGGCCGACAATGACAAGCACGCAAATGCGATCCAGGTGCGCAACATGGGTCTTCTCCAACATCCAAGGATTCACGTAACGAGTCGGATTGTAGCACGGAGCGCGAGAATCGGAACCTGGCTACGGCCTGGGATGGCGGTGTCAAGGACTCAGTCGCGCTACCTGAGCCCGGCTTTCCGGAAAAGCCGGGCTGTGGAAGATGTGCCAGGCCGGCGCGTATCCTACGGATCGAGACTCCAAAGCTCTGCTGCCCCCAGTTCGGCAAAGACTGCCTCGGCCTGGAGCGGGTCTGACTGATGAGGCACGGTGGGCGCCGCACGTCGGCTCGCCGGGCGACGAGGCGAGGACTGGGACAGTCGGCCGGCATCTGGCGGAGTGTGACGCAAACTCGAGTCCCGGATCGCGACGGAATCATGCTGGAGACCCAGACGGTTCCGCTGTGGCTGGACGGCAGGTTGCATCTCAGGCACGCCTGCCGCTTCTCCTTCCCCGCCCGCCGTCCCTGCCTGATTCAAGTGGTTGATGACGCGCAGAACATCCACGGCTTCAACCCGGTCATCGCCGGTGGGATCGAGGAAAGCCGGCAGAAACTGGCCGTCGCGGGGCAACTTCCCCAACGCTGCCTCGAAACCGGAGTTCAGGTAGTTGATCAGCAGCAGCACGTCCTGCGGACCTGCTCGGCCGTCGTTGTCCACGTCGACGGGGAAGAGGTTCTGCCAGGGATGGTCGACGTGCGCCAAGCCGGCGTCGCCGCTGACCTGGCCGTTGGCGGTTTGATCCCGATCGACGCGGCCTCCGTCCCGCGCCAGCACCTCGATCCGATCGGCGAACACGCGGGCGCCGTCGGCAGCGTTACGCATCATCAGCGACCAGCCTTGCCCGTCGGGCGCGTTCTCGTCGTGCTGGAAATAGCGGTTCAGGGCCGGCGCCGGCAGGCTCGCGCGGAACGTGACCGTGCTCGACGCGCCGGCGCTGTCGAGCAGAATCTCGTAGTGAATCAACCCCGTCGGAAACAGGGCGTTGGCAGCCGGTCCGGACGGCGCGGGACTTTCGGCTCCTTCGACGCGAGCCAGGAAATGGTTCACCGGCACGACCAATTGGAAGTAGTGCTCCTCCTGCCCCGGAATTCTTCGCACCGCCACGTTGGCCTGACGGCTGTCGGGGATGCCGTCTCCGTTCATGTCCCCGCCGTTGGGCGCGGCATCCTCTTCGTCGTTGGGAGCACCATCGATGTCCAGGTCGTCCGCCGTGCCGATGACCAAAGGAAAACCGACGGTCGCCGAGCGGCCCAAGGAGTCCTCGACAGTGACGGTGATCCACGTTCTGCCCGTCACGCCGGCGGCTGGGGTGATCTCGAGCGTGCGCGTCTCGCCGCTGCCCTGAACCTGCAGACCGCCCGCCGCAACCAGGCTGGAATCCGCGGCGGTCGCCGCAACCTGCAAGCCGCCCGCATCGCCGGCTCGGTCCGTCAGGAGGAGCGCAATGGGCGGAAGCGGCACGGCGCTTGCCGTCACCTGGGGAGGCACAGGCGCGATCGTAATCGTATCGGCTTCGCCCGTCACGGTGACTGCCACGCGGGCCGTTGCCGTGCCGCCATACGCGTCGGTGATTTCGTACTCGAACTCGTCGACAAGTTGTTGGCCCGGCAGCAATCCCCGGAGCGTGCCCGACGTGGACGGATCGTACGCGGCTTGCAGAATCCGCCCCTGGGCGTCGGTCTGCAGGACGCGCACCGTCGCGCCCCGCTGGCTGGCCGCCGCCACCGACTTCACCGCCATCTGGTCCCCGCGATCGACGTCCGAATCGTTGGCCAGCAGTTGACCGGACAACAACGGAAGGACGTGGAAGTTGGTCGTGGCCGCGGTGTCGTCGCCCGCCTGCGGCACATCATTTGCGCCTTGCACGAGGATCGTGTACGTCGCCGCGCTGACGATCGCCTGGTCCTTGACGGCCCAAAACGACACGGCGTCCTGAACCGTTTCGCCGGGCGCCAACGCCTCGATGCCGGGAACCCCGCGGGGATCGTATTGGTAGGCGCCATGGTCGTCCACGATTTGCACGGTGGCTCCCAGCGCGGAGCGCGGATGATAGGCATACACCTTGATCGCCGGATCCGACCGGTCCGACTCGTGCAGCACGCTGTCCGCGAGTCCGTCCAGGGGTACGTCCTCGGTGATCGGACCGCCGGTGGCGTTCCGGGCCTGGAAACTCCCGATGCGCAGGTAACGCGAATTGTTCGCCGGATTGGCGTCGATGCCACCGGGGGCGTCGATTTGGACCCGCACGTGCGTTGCGCCCGGCGGGGCCGCGGGGAATTGCTCGACGACCGCGTGCAACTGAGAACTGTTCCAGTAAAGCCCCACGGGGTCCGCCGTCGAAGTGAGAGGTATCTCCGCACCGCTTGTGTCGGTGCCCGACGAGGCCCAGAAGAGTCTCACCGTGGCCGCCGGCTGCAACGCGTTCGTCGTCTTCAGCGGCTGGCCGTGCACGTCGACCACGAACTCCAATCCGCCCTGTTCGAGATCGATCAGATCCGTTGGCGGGGAAGGCGACGTCTGCGGGATGCCCACCCACCCCTCGGGCAGAGCCCAGTGCGGCTGGTAGGGAAGCAGCGTGAGTACGAAGTCCGTGGCGTCCTGCTCGGCCCATTGCACCGGGGCCGGCTTGGTGACGACCTTGACTTCATCGGGAGTTGTCTGTTCGTAACGGATCGTGACCGTGTGGTTCGACGTGTCGAAGGTGCCCGCATACAAGTTGGTGACACCCCCGAAGAACCGCGAGGGAGGTGGATTCGGCGCCGCGCACCGGCCGTCGAGCGAATCGCGGTACCAGGTGTATCGAGTCGAAGTGGGTTCGGAATGGTCCACGATAAACTGTGACTGCGAGGCATCCAGACTGAAATCGATTTGCCCCAGGTCTTCGAATCCGTATTTCGCGCATTCCCGCCGGGCTCCGGCGGCGTAGACCGTGCTTCGTCCGTCGCCCGTGGCGGCACCTTCGAAGAACCCGTTGCCGTCCTGAGGGCTGGTCCAGGTGACCCGCCCCGACTCGCCGGTGAAGGTCCCGCTGGGGATCTTGTCGATGTAGTCGTACGTTCCCGGCCTGTGAAACTCGTAGCTGAAACTGGCGGAAATGGAGAAATCGTCGGCGCGGAAGACGTGCTCAACCAGCGTGGCCTGTGCGAGCAGTCGCCGCGTCTCCAGCGACTCAAACGCCAGCCGCCTCCGGCCCCGCACCGTGCGACGCCGTGTCTGCCGTCGGGATCGAAAGGAGCGCGTTTCAGAGTACCCAATCAACGGCGTGTCTCCCCTCATGAAAACGTGTTCGTACCTGAGTTTTTGGAAACCGAGGCAGGCCCTTGTGCCAAGAATCCAAGTCCGCCGCAAACAACCTGCCTTATCCAGATTACCAAGAACGGAGTGGTTTGCAAAAGGAAAGCCGCTTAAGCACACCCGAGAGTGGCAGACTGGATGTCGCTGGGCCGCACTATCCGGAACTCGTCGCGGTGAGGAGCATCGCGAACCAGGGTTTGAGCACCATGACGGCCGAATTCGTCCATAAATGGCCGTTGCGGCGGGATTATGTTGAAACGCTCACCGATAAGTCACGAGGATTGGACTCACTGGCGTGCCAAGCAGCGGCCAGATCTACGTAACTCCTTTCTGTGTAAGGCATTTCTGGGGCACGCCCAGCAGAATTCGTGCGATGCCCTGCGGGAAATACGAGTTGTTGGTACTGTCACCGCAGGCTTTCGGGTGATTGACAGATATTTGGAGGTGACCTACGGCCTCGAACCCGGACAACTTGCCCAAGCCTACCCCGCCCCGCCCAGCAGCGGCGAGCGTCCGTTGAGAGCCCTCATGGGCCGGCCCATGCAGCGGCCCGGCGAAACCAAGGAGCAGGCGGTGTTGTCGAACTTGAGCAGACGCACGCCGTGATCGCGAATGTGGCGCCGAAACGCCTCGGCGTACATGGACCGGATGGGCTCGGCGGCTTGATTGCGGCCCACGGACGGCTGTATGTTTGTCTGGAAGACGGAACGCTGGCGTGGCTGGGACAGTGACGCGTGCAATCGAGTCTTGGAGTCCGGTGCCTTGTCACCCGCTTGGGACGGCGGTCCGTAGCGTTGAGGCTGATTGAGTTCAGACAACGAACCAAGGCCCGTGAACACAGAGGAGCGGTCGGTGCGCCGCCACCGAGCCAACGCGGCGACACGGCGCCGCACTCCAGAAGGCGGAGCGGAAAACGGGCAACCGGGCAATCGCAGATTGAGTTTGTCTGCGGCCGAACGATTCGAAGGAGACCATCATGAAGCGGTTCACCAGAATGACCGTAGCCGTGCTACCCTTGGTGCTGGTCGCGTCTGCGGCGGCGGCGGAGTCGGACGCGTTAACGCGGCTCGACGAAGCCCTGAAGAGCGTGACGGGTCTCGAGTACGGCCAGGATGCGGCACCGTTGAACGTCGTCGAACAAATCGCCGTGGAATCGGTGAGCGATCCGAAGCTGCGGGAGGAGGTCGAGCAGCGGCTGCTGCAGGTCCTGGACAGCAACGTGCCGCGGGACGCGAAGGCGATTATCTGCCGGCAGTTGTTTGCGATGGGCACCGCCCGGTCCGTCGCCAAGCTGGAGCCCTTGCTGACCGATCCCTTCCTGGCTCATCCCGCGCGGTACGCCTTAGGCCGCATCGAGGGGCCGGAAGCGGACGCCGCGCTGCAGCGGGCGCTTGCCACGACTTCCGGCGAACTGCAGATCGGCGTCCTGTCGACGTTGGGCAGCCGCCGCTGCCAGGCTGCCGTGCCCGAGATCGCCAAGCTGACGGCCTCGCCGGACGCAGCGGTGGCCGAAGCCGCCGCAGCCGCGTTGGGAAATATCCGCGGGGCAGATGCCGCGCGAGCGCTGGACGCCGCCCGGTCCGCCGCCGCGGCAGGCCTGCGCCAGCGCATTGACGACGCCCTGATGTCTTGTGCCGATTCATTCCTGGCCGCCCGGCAAACGGCCGAAGCGGTCTCGATCTACACGGGTTTGCACGCTGCCGATCGGGCGCCGCACGTGCGGATCGGCGCCTTGCGCGGGCTGGTCCAGGCGCAGGGCGACGCTGCCGCAACTCTCTTGGCCCAGAGCATCCGCAGCGCGGATCCGGCCGTCCGCGTTGCGGCCATTGGCTTTGGCCGCACGGCAAAAGGCGCCGAGATGACGAAGACGCTGGTTGATCTGCTCCCGGATCTGCCGCCGGACGCGCGAGCACTGTTGCTGCGGGTCTTGGGCGACCGCGCGGATGCGGCTGCGACTCCCGCTCTGATGGCGGCGGCCAAGAGCGAACCGCCCGAGGTGCGGCTGGCAGCTTTGGAAGCTCTGGGAGGGGCGGGCAACGCGGCGGCGATTGACGTGCTGGCACAAACCGCCGCCGGCGCGGGCGGCGAGGAACAGCAAATCGCCCGCGCCAGCCTGGTGCGATTGCCGGGCGCCGAAATCAACGGGGCCCTGCTGCGAGCCCTCGCCGCCGCGGAGCCGAACGTGGGCGTCGAGTTGATCCGCGCCTTGGCGGCCCGCAAGGCAACGGTAGCGGTCGGCGAACTGTTCAAGTTGGCGGTGGATAACGACGCCTCCGTCCGACGGGAAGCGATCGGGGCACTGGGCACATTAGCCGGTGAAGCGGATTTGGCAATGCTGGTCGCACTGGCTGTCACACCCAAGGACGCCGCCGACCGAGCGGCGATCGAGCAGACGCTGGGCAACGCGTTTCGCCGCATTCGGGATGCGAAGAAGTGCGCCGACGCGGTGCTGCCGAGCCTGGCCGGCGCGCCGGCGGACGCCAAGCCCACGTTGTTGAGGCTGCTCGGAGTGGCGGGCACGCCGGAGGCGTTCCACGCGGTGCGCGCCGCCCTCGTCCAGGACAACGCGGGCATTCGCGACGCGGCGGTGCGGACGCTGGCCGAGTGGCCCAATGGGAGTGCGGCGGAAGAACTGCTGCAGCTGGCTCGCACCGCCCCGGTGCAAACGCACAAGGTCTTGGCTCTCCGCGGCTATGTCCGTCTGGCCGGCATGTCGGACAATCCGATGGCCATGTACACCCGCGCTTTGGAGTTGGCCGAACGAACGGAAGACAAGCGGCTGGTGCTGGCCGGATTGGGCACCTCCAGTTCTGCCGAGGCGATGCAATTGGTCGAGAAGCACTTGAACGATGCCGCGTTGCAGGCCGAAGCGGCGGCGGCCATCGTGCAGATCGCCGGGCGACTGCGGGAGAACGACGCCGAGCGGGCCAAAGCGGCACTGAACAATGTGCTGGCCACCGTCAAGGACGCCGCCGTCCGGGGCCAAGCCCAGGAAGCGATCAACGAGATGGAGCAGTACGAGGGCCACGTCCTGGCTTGGCTCATCACGGGCCTGTACGAAGAGAAGAACAAGCGCAGCCGCGACATCTTCGCCATGGCTTTCCCGCCGGAAAAGCCGGACGCCAAGGACGTGGCGTGGAAGCCGCTGAAGGACGGCATCGGCGACTGGGGCATCAGCCTCGATGCGGTCTTTGGTTCCGTGGATCACTGTGCCGTCTATGTCCGCACCCGCATCTGGGTGCCGGCCGCCCAGGATGCGCGGCTGGAACTGGGCAGCGACGACGCCGTCAAGGCCTGGCTGAACGGCAAGCAGGTCCACGCCCATTACTTGAACCGCAGCATGGCGCCGCGTCAGGACCTGGTCGACGTCCAGTTGCAGCAGGGCTGGAATGACCTGATGCTGGAAATCATCGAGCACGAAGGCGGCTGGGGCTTCTGCTGCCGCGTCCGCCGACGCAACGGGACGGCCCTGCCGGACCTGAAGGTCGAGGCCAAGTAAGGACCGTGCCCAAGTTGCCAACTCCTTGTAGGACACAGTGGCATTCCGTCCCGGACGAGCCGCGCAAAAAGTGGACAGGACCCTTTTCGCGAAACCACATTGGGAGCAACCGATGGCCAAACGACCCAATCGCGACAAGAGGCAAGAGCTGGAACGGGCGAAGAAGCTGCGTCAGAAACGGCAGGCGAAGCGTGTCGAGTTGCAGGCTCGTCTGACGCTGCGGGGCGCTTACACTTTGTTCGAGCACCCCGAGAATGTCTTCCAGATCGAATTCCCGTCCGACTGGAAGCACGTGATCGAGGACGATTCGTTCTCCGTCTCGTTCCAGCCGAAGGGCCGGGACAACGTCGCGCTGTCGTGTTACATCCTGCCGTACGCCATTGATACCCAAGCGATCACCGACAGCCCGAAGCTGGTCGAAATGTGCGAGGCCATGTTCAAGCAGGTCAATGCGTTGAATCCGCGGCGGGATGCCACGATTCCACCATCGGAAAGACTACGAACTGGTGGGCCAGAGCCGCACGATTCCGCTCGGCAATCTGCTCCACCGCCTGAAGAGCGATCGCGACGCCTGGGAAGAACTGACCGACGAGTTCTTCGAGACGGCCGTCAAGGTCTTGCACTGCAGTTCTTTGGGCCACGAGCAACGACCGGGACATGCGGCGCAAGATGCAGGAGTTGGTCCGCAACGACTACCAAACGTCGGCCTATGCCATCACGGACCGCCTGTTCCTCGTGACCCCCGACGGCGCGACGCTGGCCGAATGGTGAACGATGGCCTGATCACCGGGGGGCTAACGCCGCCCCGTTCGCCATCCGATCGGTCGCACGGGCCAGATCCCCTGCAACCGGCATGCGAACGGCGCCCGGAGGCAGGAATTCCGGGGCGCTATTCTTGACCGGGACGGCCCAAAACGGTACCTTTCCACCTTGGATGGATCGCCGCTTGCTGAGTTGAATGGTTTCCACGTTTGGCAGCGGTTGCCGGGGCTCATCGTCACAGGGGGCGCATTCTCACAGGGGGCGCATTCATGGCAGCGACAAAGTTAGAAACTCGCGACGGGGTGGAGGTCGTCAGGTTCGTGGATATCGAGTTGTCGGACGAGGTTCGGATCCGCGAAATTGGGGCCGAGCTGATCGCCTTGAGCAGTCAGCCGAACGTGAAACAGATGCTGCTCGATTTCGAAGGCGTGTCCTTCATGTCGTCGGCGATGCTCGGCCAGTTGGCGATTCTGACGAAGCGTTGCATCTCCCACCACAGGGCGTGACTGCCATGCCGCCAGAGCAAAGGGCGGACTTTCGCAGAGATTAGTC
>CAYUFW010000147.1:18252-19074 GCA_964443915.1 uncultured Pirellulaceae bacterium | reverse complement strand
AGCTTCCAGCTTGCGGTCGTTTGTCGCTGGCAAGCTGGAAGCTTACCCCACTTTTCCGCGCAGTTCCGGCACTGCCAAGAGTCCGGGAACCGCGAAAAATTCTGCCGGAACGGCGCGGACTTGTTTCGGTCTACGTGCTCGCTTGCCGCCGTGGCGCGGACCGTTACAATGGCGTACACGTGACGTATCCGGTCTTGTGCGGTGCCGCGATGTCTCTGGCATACCTGAATGGCAAATTGGTTCCCGCCACGGAGGCCGTGGTTCCCGTCTACGACGCCGGCTTTGTGCTGGGGACGACGGTCGCCGAACAGCTGCGCACGTTCGGCGGGCGGCTGTTTCGGCTGGAGCCGCATCTGGCTCGGCTTCAGCACTCCCTGAACGTCGTCGGCGTCGATTTGGGGCGGAGCATGGCCGAGTTGGGGCAAGCCGCCGAAGAACTGGCTGCCAGGAACCACGCCCTGGGCGATCCCAACGACGATCTGGGCCTGTCCATCTTCGTGACGCCGGGCCCCTACTCGACGATGGCAGGTATGGTCGGAGCGGACGCGCATCGCGGACCGCTGGTCTGCATGCACACCTACCCGCTGCCGTTCTACCTGTGGGCGGACAAGTACCGGACTGGGCAGTCGCTGGTCGTGACGGGCATCCAGCGGGTGCCGCCGACCTGTTGGCCGGTGGAACTCAAGTGCCGCAGCCGCATGCACTACTACCTGGCCGATTTGCAGGCCCGCCGCATCGAGCCCGCCGCGCGGGCCCTGCTGCTGGACGCGGACGGCCACGTGCTGGAAGCGTCTTCCGCCAACGTCTGCCTTTTTCGCCGCG
>CAYUFW010000147.1:0-18120 GCA_964443915.1 uncultured Pirellulaceae bacterium | reverse complement strand
CGGCTGAACGGACAGACCATCGGCCGCGGCGCGCCCGGCGAGACTTTTCAACGCCTGCTGGCGGCGTGGAGCGAACTGGCGGGCCTGAATATCCAGTCGCAGGCGGAACGGTTCGCCCAACGGGCGACGGACTGGTAGGCCGATCAAAACCCTTCCAGCAACTCGTAGTAGGGCGCAAAGGCCGCCATCGCCAGCCGGACGATGAGCGCAATCAGCACGATGGCCACCAGCACCCAGACCGCGAACGAAGCCGCCATCGTCAACGCCTTGGCCGCCGCCTGCGCACGCTGGCGATACTCGTCCGCCAACCGTTGCAGCGACTCGCCGTGGGTGCCGGAGATTTCCGCCGTCTCGAGCATCTGCAGGAACTCGTCGGGAAACAGTCCCGTGGCGCGCAGCGATTCGTGGAACTCCCGGCCCTGCAACAGGGCCTCGTCCACGACCTTCATCTGCGACGTGTAGTAAGCGTTCTCCGTGCTCCGCAGGGCGAGTTCCATCGCCCGCCGCGCAGTCATGCCCGAATCGAGCGTCAGCCCCAGCGTCCAGGCGAACCGCGACAGGGCCGCCGTCTTGAGGCAATTGCCCAGCACGGGCAGCCGCATGGCGACTCGCAGCGGCGCCGGCCCGAACGCGCCGCGCAGCAGGCCCATCACCAGGACGGTGACGCCGCCCAAAGTCGTGAACACCAGGCCCAGGTAGACCAACAGCCCGGGCGTTCCGACCAAACCGAAGCCCAGCGGGTCAACCTCCGTCCCGGCCATCGAGCGGACGATGCCCAAGACCCAGATCAGCAAACCCACCACGCCGATGGCGGCAAAGAACTGAATCGCGGGCCAGGCGATTCCGACCAGGAATGTGCGCCGCAACGACAGCAGCTGTTCGTAGTGCTCGGCCAGTCCGCGCAGGATGTCGTCCAGGCGGCCCGACTTCTCGCCGACTTCGATCAGCGTGCAGACCAGCGGCGGGAAGTAACCGCCGCAAGCCGTCAAGCCGTCGGCCAGACTGCCGCCGTCGGTAATAACCTGGCTGACCCGCGACATCATGCTGCGGTGCACGGCCGACCCGTACTCGGCCTCTTTCTCACACGTGCTGCGCGGGTCCAGGCCGGCGCGCAAGGACGCGCCGACGCGGCGCAGCAACTGGGCTAGTTTTCCGAGACCGATTCGTCCCACGTCGTTCCTCCGTCCTGCGGCCCGTCACGGCCGCACCGTGTCCCGCTCCCACTCCCGCAACATCTCGTCCAACAATTCCAGCGGCAGGCCCACCACGTTCGACTCGCTGCCCTCCAGAATCTGCAGCCAATCGTGCCCGTCCTGGTAGCCGAACGCCCCGGCCTTGCCTTGCCAATCGCCCGTGTCCAGGTAGCCTTCCAACTGCTGGTCCGAAATCGGCGTCATCACCAACCGCGTCACGGCGACCTGGACGCGGTGCCGATCCTCGGGCACGCCCCACAGGCAGAGGCCGCTGACCACGTGGTGCTCGTGCCCGCGCAACCGTTCCAGCATCTGGCGGGCGTGCGCCCGGTCCCGGGGTTTTCCCAGCACGTCTCCGCAGCACTCGACAACCGTGTCGCAGCCCAAGACCAGTCCCGAACCGCACCGGCCGGCCACGTCGGCGGCCTTCTGACGGGCCAGCCTGGCGACCAACTCCGCCGGCGGTTCACCGTCCCGCCGGCCGCATTCCGCGCCTTCGTGAGGCGGCCGGACGATGAAATCATACCCCGCCTCCGCCAGCAACTCGCGGCGGCGAGGAGAGACGCTCGCCAAAATCAGCTGCCGTCGGATGCCCGGCACGTGCCACCTCGAACGCTGGGTACTGGGAAGAATGGTCCGTGCATTGTAGAACTATTCGTAGACCGTCGCCAAGTGCCAGACAGGACGCCCATGCCCCCAATCCCGCTGCCGATCCTATTCGAGGACAATCATCTGCTGGCCGTGCTCAAACCAGCGGGCCTGCCCACGATGGGTGTGGAGCCCGGCCGGCCGAGCCTGGTGACGATCGCCAAGGATTACCTGAAGCGCAAACACCACAAACCCGGCAACGTCTACCTGGGCGTCGTCAGCCGCCTGGACGCGGCGGTGTCCGGAGTCATCCTCCTGGCGCGGACGTCGAAAGCGGCCGCTCGGCTCACCGAGCAGTTCCGGCGCGGGGACGTCGAGAAAACCTACTGGGCGCTGGTCGAAGGCCGGCCGGAACCGGCGGAAGCGAGTTGCGTCGATTGGCTCTGCAAGGACGAACGGCAGCAGCGGATGGTGATCTGCGCCCCGGAGCAGCCCGGCTCGCAGCAGGCCCGCTTGCGCTATCGGACGTTGCGGATCTTACCCCGCGTCACGCTGCTGGAGGTGCTCCTGGAAACCGGCCGCAAACACCAGATTCGCGTGCAACTGGCCCGCCGCGGGCATCCCGTCCTGGGCGACCGCAAGTACGGTGCGACGATGGCTTTTCCGCGCGGAGTGGCGCTGCACTCGCGGCGGCTGGAGCTCCAGCACCCGGTCCGAAAAACGCCGTTGCGGCTCGATGCCCCCCTGCCCGCGGCTTGGCGAAAATTCGGCATCAGAGAGTAAATTCCACGGAGGCCGGCCCGACTCTGCGGGGCGGGTGGGAAAACGAACCTGTTCGCCCATCAGCGTTTCGTGTAAAAAGAACGCTCGCCGATCCGCCCGGCCGCGGTCGAAACCGCTGCCAGCCGGGACCAGAATGACCGTTTTCCGGCTCCGAGGGTCTCTCGTCGCCCGGTGCCGATAAGGACTTAGACCATGCCCCTCCGAAATCTGTTGGTGCTCTTGCTGGCTCCCCTTCTGTCGCTGCTGTGCCATGTCAAAGCGGACCGGAATCGGTACGCCTCCACGCTCTCTGAGGCGATGGACCTGATCGCCTTCAATTACCTGGAGGACGTCGACTACCGCCAGCTGTACGAAAACGCAATGCACGGCATGGCGGAGGGGTTGGATCCCTACTCTGCCTACATCGGCGCGGACGAGTACCAGCGATTGCAGGAGGAACTCGATCAGGAATTCGGCGGGATTGGGATTTTCGTCGACTTCAATCCGGAAACCAAACGGATCGAGGTGTTGAGTCCCCTGTTCGATACCCCTGCGGCACGGGCCGGTGTCCGCGCGGGCGACGTGATTCTGGCGATCGATGGAAAGGATACGGCGACCATGTCCTACCGGGATGCGGTCCAACTGATCCGCGGCCTGCCGGGAGAACCCGTGCGTTTGACCGTGTTGCACGTCGGCGACGAAAAGCCGGTCGACCTGGTGATCCAGCGGGCCATCATTCCCATCGAATCCGTGCTCGGCGACGCCCGCCGCGCGGACGGCGGCTGGGATTTCCAGTTGCAGAGCGACCCGCGCATGACCTACGTTCGCGTGATCAATTTCGGCGAGAACACGGTCGAGGAGTTGAGGAAAACGATGCAGGGCAGGCCGTGCCAAGCCCTGATCCTGGACCTGCGCGATGACGCCGGCGGACTGCTGGACGCCGCCGTGGGGACCTGCAACCTGTTCATCGGCGAGGGCACGATTGTCACGATCCGCGGACGCGAGGGGGAGGTGCGGCGCACGTATGAGGCCGACGGCCAACCGCTGCTGCCCAGCGACGTGCCCGTGGCCGTGCTGGTCAATCATTACTCGGCCAGCGCCAGCGAGATCGTCGCCGCGTGCCTGCAGGATCACGGGCGGGCGAAGATCGTGGGGCAGCGCACGTGGGGCAAGGGCACCGTCCAGAACGTCATCCCTCTGGAGGCCGGCCGCGCGGCCTTGAAGCTGACCACGGCCAGTTATTGGCGCCCCAGCGGCAAGAATATCCATCGCTTGAAAGACGCTCCGGAGGAGGCCGAGTGGGGAGTCGCCCCAGACCCGGAGCTGGAAGTGAAGCTGACCGAAGAAGAGGCGGACGCAGTCCGCCAAGCCCGCCGCCGAAAGGACATTGGCGCCGGCCCCGGAAACGCATCCGCCAAGCCGGAGGATACGTCGAACCCCGCCTCGCCTCCGGCGGAAGATCTGCAATTGCGCAAGGCGGTCGAGTACCTGCAGCAGCGTTTGAGCGGAAAGGCGGGTGGCGGGTGACGGGATGCGGGTTACGGGATACCGATTATTTGGGTTGCGGGTTGCGAGTCGAGTTTGCGGCCGAGTTGCGGCGCGGATTGGCCAACTGACTCGCCCGTGTGGCGTTAAGATCGCTGGCCGGCCGCGCACTCCGTATCCCGCAACCCGAATCGCGTATCCCGCACCCCGCATCCCGTTCTCGTCTTAGCGATTTTGCTGTCCTTGTGGCGTCTTTTTTCCGATCTATAGTACGAGCATCTCCCCTGCCGCAGAACGCCACGCCCTCTCGGCTGCCTGCCCAATCGCCAACCCCTACGGATTCCGCTATGCAAGTCAACACGTCGCGCTTCGGTACGGTGGAAATCCTGCCCGAAGACATTTTGCTTTTTACCCGCGGGTTGATCGGCTTTGAGTCACATCGCCATTGGGTCCTGTTGGCCGACGGTAACAGTTCCGGCGTGGCCTGGCTGCAAAGCTTGACCGATCCCCGCGTCGCCCTGCCCATGGTCAGTCCCCGGCGTTACGTTCCAGGCTACCGTGTGCTGATCGCTCGCAACCAGTTGACGCCGCTGGAGTTGGCGGTGCTCGACGAAGCCTTCGTGCTGGTCTCGGTCGGCCGGAACGAGGCCGGTTTGACGTTGAACCTGCGCGGCCCCGTCGTCATCAACTTGAATCGCCGGATCGGCCGGCAGTTGGTTACCAGCGACGAACAACCGCTACAACTCGCCCTCCCCAAAATCCCGCTGCCCTTGCGCAAGGTCGCCTAACTCCCCGACGGACCCGGCAAAAACTCGCCGCCACGCTGCCTGGGAGTGATTGCCGTTCGCAGCGCCGCCCGATACTTGCAACGGAGTCGGTGGTCGGGTAGCGGACCACGCCGGCTGGCACAACGTTCTGCCGGCAGGTTCGGTAAAGACTTAGAGAAGACATAGAGGAGCCAACGATGTTGGTGTTGTCGAGGCATCGTGACGAAAGCATCATCATTGGCGACGACGTGGTAGTCACGATCGTGGATATTCGCGGCGACAAAGTGCGGCTGGGAATCCAGGCCCCGCAAGACATCCCCGTCCACCGCCAGGAGGTGTACGAGGCGATCAAACGCGAGAACGAGAAATCGGCCGGCCTGGAGCCGGCCGACACGCACGCGCTGGAGGCCGTGCACGGGTCCAGGACGCGACTGCCCTGATTTGGTCCTGCGCTGACGGCGCTATCGCATCCGCCGTTCCGCGCCGTGGTTCTCAGTCAACGGATGGCGTCGCTCTGCTGCGGCGCCATTTTCTGTTTCTTGGAAAGGACTGCCCGCCTCGGGACGATGCTTGGGCGAGGCGCTGGTCAGGCGGGCCACGGCGGCGACGCCGACGATCACCAGGGCGCCTCCCAGCGCCGTCAGCACGACCTCCGGAAAACTCGCCGGCGGCACGAAGAGGAGTGGCCCCAACAGCAAGCCGAGCAGGCCCCCCAGAGGCGCACCGCACAGCACGCCGCGCCAGCGGGAATAATGGAACAAACCGAGTACCGATCCCAGCCCCCCTAGCAACACGCCGCCGCCGATCGACGCCGCCAACAACTCGCCCCACCCCGCTTCTCGCGGCCCGCGCACGATCGGTGCCGCCACAGCCATAATCACGGCGCTGGCCGTCACCAGCAACAGCAGCGCGCTGAGCGGATATGCCCGGCCCGATGTTCGTCCGTTTACGCTCACAACTAGTAGCTCCCGCTGGATAGCAGCTTGCCGTCGGACCGATGGCCTAACTGCCGTAAGACTTGGATCGCGATGGTCTGGGACAGCAGTGCAACGCGGCCATCGCCGAAGGCGAACTGGCAGCCGCCGACGTGCGGGCTGGCGAACCCGCCGATGGGCAAGAGCGGGCCCGGACCCGGCGGTTGCTTCTCCGGCTCGGGCTTGTCGTCCTCTGCCCTCGTCTCGCGGACGGCCCCGGGAGGTTCCATGCCCGGTGGAAGCGTTTCCATTCCTGGCATGACGCCTGGCATCATGGCATCGTAGTCAGGCATATCCGGGAAGCCGTCGCCCACATCGATCCCCTGTTGCGCCCAGTTGAAGCCGCCGCCAGCCGTGGCTCCCATTGCGTTCAGCACCACCCCCGTGTTGCGCAGCGTCGCCCGCGTCCCGGACATCCAGCCCAGGTCGCCCGGTTCCGTGATCTTTTCGCCAATGAACAGCGTCTGGGCTGCTCCATCGCTGAGATCGTCGAAAGTGATCCGGCTGTTCAGAAAGAAGACGCCGTGATTGTTTGTGTCGATCGGCGATTCGTCGTCGTGATACACGCCTGCGTAGGAACTGTAGCCGTTGGCCCAGGCCGCCTCCTGCGACGGGCAGCACACGCTCTGCAGAAGCAGGGTACGTACCTCGACGTTGTTCTTATGATAGACGCCTACGCGGCGGTCGATCATCCGGGCTTCGTTCTGCAGTTCCATGAAAGGCAGGATTTGGGTGATCCAGCTGTGATGGTAACCGTACGCATGGTTCTGGATCGGCCCCTTCTTCTCCAAAGTCCCCGGCGGATACACGTCAAATGCCAGTTCGTAGTTGTGGACGGCCGTGATCAATTGGCTCAGCTGGTGAGCGCATTGGAACCGGCGTGCGCATTCCCGCGCGGCTTGGATCCCTGGCAACAGCAGCGAGATGAGCACGCCGATGATCGCAATGACGAATAGCATCTCGATCAGCGTAAACGCACCCGGCCCACGAGGTCGACCGCCCTGGGCAGGTGGACTGGCCCGACTTGTGCGACTCATGGCGTATCTCCCGCCTGGTCCAACGTGACGACGATCTCTCGCTGCTGCAGAACGCCCGCGGTGCCCTCCGCCGGATAGCGTGCCTCGGCCACGACCCGCCGTGCCTGTGCGTCTCCCTCCACGGCTTCGATGCGGATCGTCGCCTGGGCTCGGACGGGGCGACCGTTCGAGTCCACCTCGACCTGCCACTGCTCGCCAGCATACTCAGACATTGCGGCCAAGCGAACGACGCCGCGCTGCACGGCCGACTCGGCCAGCCAGAACGCCTGCATCTGATCCCACCGCAGCCGCGCCTGCCGGTGCTCCGCGACTAGCGATCTCAACAAGGACGCCCCCAACGCCGCGATCACGGCCAGGCAGACGACGGTCACTAGCATCGCCGCGCCGCGAGGCTTCCCGGCGATCCGCCTTTTCGCTTCGTTCATGGCTTCCGGCTCCTCTGGTTTACCACGCCAACAACCGCCTCGATCCGCTGCGGCAGCATTGCCGCCGGTTTGACTCCTCGCCGCGCGGGATGGGCGATCTGAATCGCAGCCACCGGCGTCTGGCCGTTCTCCAACGTCCAGATGAATTCCGTTCCAGCCGGCAAACCAAACGAATCCATGTGTACGACCTTGCCGGCTTGTTTCGCGGTCCGCACGACGGCTCGGCCTTGCTGGCGATACGCGATTGTCGGCTGAAATGAACTGCGGAACGCCACGCCGGCTGGCTTTCCGTTCGTCTCGTTCAGCAATTCCGCCTCGCTGGCTGCGTGCGCATCGCGGCGGAATTGCAGCGACAAACGGGCGACGGCCGCACCGGCCTCGATCGTTAGCCGGCTGTCCTTGTCCGCCCGGTACATGCTGTGCAGCAAGACCCCGCTGGCGCTGATCACCACACTGCAGACACTGATGACGACGAGCAGTTCGACCAACGTCGTCCCTTGACGGTCTCGCCTCATGAGCCCTTCCTCCCGTCGTCATGTCGCCAGGCGGTCAGTTCCGCCGGCGCCCCGTGCCGTCCGCTGCGATCGAGCCACCGAAGCGAAATGCGAATCTCCTTCGCCGCCGGCGGGCCGGCCGTCGAGTTGACGTCGATCTGAAGCCGAGCGTCGGGCAACCGTTGCTGCGCCGCTTCGGACAACTGGAATTCCGCCGCACGCTGTGTCGTCAATTCCGCATACGGAAGGGCGAACAGCCGCTCCAGCAGATTCGCGGTCTCCTGCAGCGCCAACGCGTGCTGGTCCGCCACGCGCCGCTGGACGCCGACCGCCGCGACCAACTGCGCCATCAGCGCTGCCGCGGCGCCCAGCAGCACCAAGGCAACCAGGCATTCCGTGACGGTAAACGCCGCCCGCCGGCACACCACCACCGCCGCGTGTTTTCTCGGCCGACCGCGTCTGCTCATGACAACCCCTGAATCATAGACACCAGCGGAATGAACAACCCCACGACGATCAGCATGACCATCACTCCCAGGGCCACCATCAGAAAGGGAAAGGCCACATTGACCAAAATCTTCCAACGCAAAGCCCAGCGGCGGAGGCTGCCTTCGGACGTCTCCTGCAAGCCCCAGCCCAGGTTGCCGACTCGCTCTGCCGCCCCTAGCACCGCCACGTCGGTTGCCGTCAACAACCGCACCGACCGCAGCGCGTGGCACCAGTGTTCGCCTTGTTCGACGCGTTCGGCCGCCTGCTGCAATCGCTTGCCCACGCTCGGCCGCGGATACTGCTGAGCCAGCAGACGCAGGCCCGGCCCCAGTTCCTGCCCCTGCTGCACGGTCAGGGCCAAAGCACGCATCACCAACGCCGCGTCGCTGCGGAGCCAGATCCAACTGAAGCCGGGCAACTCGTACCGCGACCAGCGGACGAAATACGAAGCCGTAACCAGCAGGAGAATCAGCAGCACCGGGCAGACCAAAGGCAAACCGTAAGCCGCGTCGTCGGCCAGCGCGATGTTGAACTTGGTGAGGGCCGGCAGCTCGAGTTCGAATTCCTCAAACATCTTGGTGAACACGGGCACGATCTTGAGCATCGTGAAGAGGACGACCATGGAGCCCGCCAGCAGCACGCCGACCAGGTAGAGGAACTGGCCCAGCAGTTCGCGCATCATCCGGTCGGAGAAGTCGCTGTGCCGGATCGAAATCCGCAAGGCGGGAGCCAAACAGCCTGTCGCCAGGCCCAGCCGCGCGGCCAACAAGGCGTCAGCCGGCAGCGGATTCCGCGTCAGATCCAGCGCCGTCGGCAGCGGCACGCCCGACTCGAGCAAGTCTGCCAAACGCGACACGCGGATGCCGATCTGCACGGCCCGTTCGTCGGCAAAAGCCCGCGCGGCTTGCTCCAGCGGGATCTCCTTCTCGGCGGCCACCGCCAGCGCCCACAACAGCGCTCGCCGCTCCGCCGTCACGTACTTGAAATACCCAAACCCGGCGAAAAAGACGCCCAACAACGGCAACGGAGCCAGCGGCCCGGACACCCCGGCGACGACGCCCAGCGTCCCCGCCAGCAGCAGAATCCAGCCGGCCAGCAGCATCGCCCGCTTGACCAAATCGTCGCTGGCCGCGCCACGCCCGCCGTAGACCAGTTTCACGGCCCACAACAGCGCCGCCCCCAGCACGGCCGCCGCGACGTAGTTCAGCGGGTTCATCACCTCCGTTGGCACAATCGCACCCGGCGCAGGTCCAAAGCTGAACGACTGAATCATCGAAATCATGGGCAGAAACAGACCCGCCAGCAACATCAACACACCGCTCGCCACCGCGACGAACACCAACGGCGGAAGGATGGTGCGGACCAGTTCCGCCCGCATCTGCAACCGTCCCTCGAACATTTCCGCCGCCACGCGAAACGCCTCCGGCAACTGGCCTGCCCGTTCGCCCCAGCGGACGATCGGGACCAGCGAGGCGGGCACGCGAGGCGTCGCGGACATCACTTCCGACAAGCGGCCGCCCTGTTCCACGCCCGCCGCCAAGGAGCCACCAACCTGACGCATGTTCGCGTCGCGCGCCGCAGCGGCCGCGAGCCGCAGCGCGTCGGGCAAGGGCACATCTTGCTCCGCCAGCACTGCCAGCAGCCGCGCCAATTCCGCGATCCCGGACCAGTCCCAAAGCACGCCTATCAGGGGCAGGGTCGAAACCACGCGAGACCAACGTGCAGCCCCGCCCAGCAGCCGCAATCCGAGCGCAGCCACAACGGCGAATCCGCTCAAGCCCACGGCCCAGATCACGCCTGTTTGATGAAACCAGACGAAAAACTGGGTGTATGCGGGCAAGTCCAGTTCCATGTCGGCGAACATCTCGACGAACGAACGCATCAGACCTACGGAGATCGCTGTGCCAATCACCGTGGCAAGCACCAGCAGCACCAGCGGATAAGTCAGAGACGCCTTGATCGACCACCACATCTCGCGCCGCGTGCGCTGGCAGTCGAGCAACTCGGCCAGCGCCTCGCCCACGCGGCCCGTGCGCAAGGCGGCCTGCACCAGCGCGCCCACGTAACGCGGGTAGCCTGCTTGACGCCAACTCAAGACTTCGTCCAACGGGCGGCCCGCTTCAATCTGAGACGACAGCCAAGACAGTTCGTCCGCCACGCGCCGCTCCGGCGCCTCGCTGGCCGCGGCACGCAAGGCGTCCGCCAACGGCAGGCCCGCCCCGGCGGCGTCCGCCAGCGCATGGGCTACCGCCTCCGCCTGACGCTCCGTCAGCGGCCGGCGTTCGTTCCCGCCGGGCGGCGTGTTCGCGTTTTTCGCTTCCGGAGCTTCCATTTCCGTTTCCAACCTCTCGCGCGCCGTCGTCATCCACGTAGGGTGGGTCGAGTCTTCGAGGCCCACCGGAACACGGTCCCCATTCCGATGCGGCCGCATCCTGCTGGCCGGCTCTCTCCCGGTGGGCCTCGAAGACTCGACCCACCCTACGAATCGACACACACTACGGCCAACTCACGGCGCACTCAAATCGTACAACATGCGGCACCACGGTCCGATGACCGACAAGACGTACAGGGCCGTCGCCGTGCCGCCGATACCGACGGTCAACCAGAACGGCAGGTAGATCGACAGCCAACGCGACAACCACTCGGCCTGCCGCCGCTGCGAGTCGGCCATCCGCCGCAGGCAACTCACCATGCGCGGCTGATCGAGTCGCGCAGAGAGCAACCAGGTGAGCAGCGGCGGCATTCCCGAAAGGTCCCGAGACGTCACCACTTCCCCACGTTCCAACCGCTGCGCCAGCGGGCCGACCGACTCGCGGAAGCGGCGGTCGCCGCTCGCGTCGGCCGCCAGCAGCAAGGCTTGATGGCACGGCACATGATGTTCGATCAGCAGGGCCAGCGTATCGGCCAACGTCGCCATCCGGCCCGCCCCCAAGAGCTTGCCGACCGTCGGAAAACGCCGCCTTCCAACCGCCAGGCCGACTGGGATCGCAACCACCATGCGACCAGCACCGCCATCCCGACGGGCGGCAGCCACGGCAGCCAGGACGGGGCCGTGCTCACGATCCACTGCAGGATCGTCAGCCCGCGGCCGTTGGGTAGCAGACTCTGGTACGTGGCCAGCATCACGGGAAGACACATCAGGACCAGGAACACGAACAGGAGATAGGCGAGCGCGATCACGATCAACGGATAGACGAGCGACACGGCGACCATGCGGCGCATTTCCGCCGCCCGGCGGATGACGGTCGACACGCCTTCCAAGGCCACGGCCAGACGGCCGGAGCGGACGCCCGCCGCGACCACGGCGCGGTAGGCCGGCGGCAGCGACTCGTCGCCCAACACCTGTTCGATCGTTTCGCCCTGCTCCAGCCGCTGCCCGATCTGGTGGACGATCCTCCCCAGCCTTCCCGGCAAGTCGCCGCCCACGTCCAACAATCCCCGGTCCAGCGGCACGCCGGCACGCGCCAAGGCGGCCATCTCGTCGTTCAGGGCGGCGAGCTGATCCAGCGTGATGCTGAGGCCGGTCGATGTGGGCTCGGTGGACAAGACGTTGATCCTGTTGCCGGAACCTCCGTGACTGAAAAACCCGATGGCGGCCGGTGCGTCGCCATTTTACCGCGGATCAAGCGACGCGACAGCCGACGGTCACGATACCTGGAGGTTTTCTTGCGTCGAGACCTGATCCCCGATCCATGAGGCGGTTGGAACGAGTATAATGATTGACAGCTGGGTGAAAGCAATCGGGAGCTAGGTAGATGACAGCCGCAATCTTTCTGGAAGAAAAACTTGAAATTCCAACGATTCGGTCCCTGAGCGACTTCCGCCGATGGGCAATGTCGGAGCGGTTTCCCGAACGAGGACGGGTCGATTTCATTGCCGGATGCATCGAGGTGGACATGTCGCCGGAAGATCTGTTTCGTCACGGGACGCCCAAGACCGAACTCATTCGCGTACTGGCCGGACTGGTCAAGGCAGAGGGTTTGGGCGAGTTGCTCACCGACCGGAGTCGCGTCACCTGCCCGGCTGCCGATTTGTCCGCAGAACCGGATATCGT
This sequence comes from uncultured Pirellulaceae bacterium, assembly GCA_964443915.1. Lineage (GTDB taxonomy): Bacteria > Planctomycetota > Planctomycetia > Pirellulales > Pirellulaceae > Anammoximicrobium. The sequence goes on along the minus strand of CAYUFW010000147.1, from coordinate 5,852 downwards.
GTTCGTCTCCGAACAGTCTCTCAAGCACGGTCGCGCACGTTTGGTTCCGAAAGTGGGGGCGGAGTTCGACCGGTACGTCGAGATCGAAGGGGCTCCCGACCTGACCGTGGAAATCGTGAGCGACAGTACGGTCCGCAAAGACACGGTGCGGCTGCCGCGCGCGTATTGGCGGGCCGGCGTCCGCGAATTCTGGCTGGTTGACGCACGCAGAGAACGCCTCCTATTCCGCATCCACCGCCGCGGAAAGTCGGGGTGGCTCGTCGCGAAGACAGACGCTGAAGGTTTTCAGGAATCGAAGGTATTTGGACGCCGCTTTCGCCTGACCCGGCGTCGTCGGCCGCTGGGACGGTGGATTTACGATCTCGATGTCGCGTGAGCGTCCAGCGCTGACGGCGACGGATGGGAGAAGCCCGGCTTCTGGCGCCACGGACTTCAAGCGTCGGCCGAAAAGCCCAACACCCGGCGAATCTCAGGCGGGCTGGTCAGGCCGGCCTGGACGGCCTCCAACGCCCGCTGCCAGCGGGTGACCATGCCGCCCTGGACCGCCAATTGTTCCAGGTGCCCGGCGTCGCTGCGGTCCAGGATGGCTCGGCCCAACTCGTTCCGTTCGGCCTGCAGCATTTCGGCCAAGACCATCCGGCCGAGGTACCCGGTCCCGTGGCACCGATCGCAGCCGACGGGCAGGAGGAACCGTTGCACCGGCAGTCCCAGGGCTTGGACCGGATCGGTGCCTTCACTCGCACAACTGCACAGCCGCCGCACCAGCCGCTGGCTGAGGATGGCCAGGATGCCGCTCCGCAGCAGGTACGGTTCGATGCCCATGTCGGCCAGGCGGCTGACGGCTCCCGCTGCGCTGCCGGCGTGAAACGTGGTCAGCAGCAGGTGGCCCGTCAGCGCCGCCTGGAACGCGGTCTCGGCGGTGATCCGGTCGCGGATTTCGCCCAGCAGAATCACCTCCGGGTCCTGCCGCATCAGCGACCGCAGGCCGGTGGCGAAGGAGAATCCTCCCGCTTCGTGGACTTGCGATTGCGCCACGCCCTCGACCCGCATTTCGATCGGGTCTTCCAGCGAGACGACGCATTTCTGGCCGCCCGAGCCGCGCACGATCTCCCGCAGACAGGCGTAGACCGTCGTCGTCTTGCCCGTCCCGGCCGGGCCGCTGACGACGACCGCCCCCGACGTCTCCGCCAGCAACCGGCCCAGCGACGCCGCCAGTTCGGCCGGCAACCCCAAATCCTCCAAGTACAAGAACCGGCCTTCCGCCGCAAACAACCGCACCACCGCCCGCTCGCCGTGCAGCGTCGGAAAAGTGCTGACCCGCATCTCGACCTCTTGGCCCGTTCCGCGAATGCGGCCCTCTTGCGGTACGTCGTTGCGGTAGGTCAGCAACTCGGCCATGACTTTCAGCCGCGCAATGACGTCCGATTTCGCCCCGCGGCGGAACCGGCCCACCGGTTGCAGCACGCCGTCCAGTCGCCAGGCCACATCCAGGCCCTCCGGACACGGCTGCAAGTGTACATCGCTGACGCCCAACTGCCGAGCGGCGGCCAGCAGCGCATCGACGAACTGCGTCGCATACTCCGTGATGGATGCGTCCAACTGAGTCAAGACGCTTCGCGTCTCTTCGGCACGTTGTCGTTCGGCCATAGGCACACGCTCCTCTCGCATCCTGAGGGCGAACACCCAACGTCCCGCCCGCCGCCCTCGACGACCACACCGCCTTCATTTCTTCTCGCCGGCGAACGCATCGAGCGCCGCACGCTTGAATGCCTCCTGACTCTTGCCGCCTTCGCCGGGAAAGCCGGCGTGTTGCACGAGCCAGACGAGAATCAAACCGCGCGCGGTATCCGCCGTCGTGTTCGTCGAATACGCGCCGCCGTGACCGAACGTGGCGTCTCCCACGGCGAAGCCAAACCCGTAGCTGTTGGCCAACTCCGGCGGCGTCTGACGAGTCGTCAATTGCTTCACCGCCGCTTCGGAAAGGATACGCTTGCCGTCCAATTGGCCGCGGTTCAAGAGCATCTGGTAGAAGCGTGCCAGGTCATGGGCGGTTGAAAACAAGCCGCCGGCTGGCATCGGGAAGCGTTGCGTGCGGTCGGTGAGCGGATAATACAATTGGCCGATCGTCGTCTCCTCCAGACCCTTGTTGCCTGGTCCCGGCCTGTAGGCTTTGGCGATGCGGGCCGCCTGTTCTTCACTCGGCCAGAACGTGGTGTCTTTCATCCCCAGCGGCTGGACCAGACGCTCGCCCAGGAACTTCTCGAACGGCATCCCCGCCACGACTTCAATGATCCGTGCCGCGGTGTTGATGCCCGCGTTGCTGTATTGATATTTGCTGTCCGGTTCGAAGTCCAGCGGCGTCATTGCGTAGCTGCGGACGCGGAGGCTCAGCGGGAACCGATCGAGCGACGGTTCCTCGATCGCGGACTTGAACGGCAGGCCGCTGGTGTGCGAGAGCACGTTCTTGACCGTGATCGGGTGCTTCGGGCGGCGGAGGAGCACGTGTTCGGAGTCCTTCTCCGCGACGACCATCTGGCCCTGGAATTCGGGCAGGTAGTTCTCCACGGGATCGTCCACGCTCAGCTTGCCCTCGTCCACCAGCATCATCAGCGCCGCGGCCGTAATCGGCTTGGACTGCGAGGCGATCCAGAACATGGAATCCGCCTGCATCGGCTTCCGCGCGGCGATATCCGCCCAGCCGACGGCTTCAGCCGTTAACACCTCGGCACCGTCCGCGACCAACAGCACCGCCCCGGCCAGTTCCTGGCGATCGACGAACGGCTGGACGCTGGCCGCGACCTTGCCAGTCGTCTGGGCTTGCAGGCAAGTCGAGCCAAAGGCAAGTGCGCACAGACAAGGTGCCAAGACGGCAGCGAATCGGAAGCGAGGGCAAGTCATGCTCGGTTTCTCCTGGGGGTAAGACATGGGACGCTAGTTTCTTGAACGTAGTTCTCGCTCGAGCGTCGGGCTCGGTCTGACAATAAGGATACATCCCCATGACGTTTCGTGGAACAAGTATCGCTGTACGCCGAGCACCAGTCGAGCAAACTCGTGTCCCCGCTGGTGCCGAATGGAGCGTCACGAATATAATGCGACTGCGGCGAGTGTTCTTCGGCAAACGTTATCCGAGGTACGCCGACAAGTACGGTCATCGACTTGACCGCCCAGGAACTCACGGAACTCAAAACGCTCACCCCCAAGGACCCAACTCATGAAACGCCTCGCTGAATCACTCCTGCTTGTTTTGCTGAGTATCGCCTTTCTGGCCCCTGTGCCCAGCGGCCTCGCGCAGGAGACCAAAGCCAAGGCCAAGCCGCGCAAGGCGCAGCCCAATCCGGTCTACGCCCCGATCGCGGACGTGGCCGGGCTGCCGCGCGTGCTGCTGATCGGCGATTCGATCTCGATCGGCTACACGCTGGCGGTCCGCGAGTTGCTCTCCGGCAAAGCCAACGTGCATCGGCCGCCGACCAATTGCGGGCCGACGATTCGGGGGATCGAGCAGATCGACGCCTGGCTGGGCAACGGCCGCTGGGACGTGATCCACTTCAACTTCGGCCTGCACGACCTGAAGATCATGGACGACGGCAAGCATCAAGTGCCGCTGGACCAGTACGAAAAGAACCTCCGGCAACTGGTCGAGCGGATGGAAAAGACCAAGGCCAAACTGATCTGGTGCAGCACGACGCCCGTGCCGGAAAGTTCGTCGCCGCCCCGGCACAACGCCGACGTGCTGGCGTACAACGACGTGGCCAAGAAGATCGCGGACGAGGCAGGGATCGCGACCGACGATCTGTATGCCTTTGCCCTGCCGCAACTGGCTCAGATCCAGCTCCCCAACAACGTCCACTTTTCGGCGGACGGCTCGAAGGTCCTGGCCCGGCAAGTGGCGGAGTCGATCGAGAAGGCGCTGAAGTAAGGACCGTATCGGTAAAACGGGATTTTCCGCTGCCCTGTGCCTGCCGACGGTCCCGCGCCGCCGTTTGAGTCGACATGGTCCTTGGTGAGAAAGCTGCAGGAAAGTAGAATCGAAGCGAAGTAGAAAAGCGAGACTTCTTTTTCTTGGCAGTTGCGGACTATGGACAAAACAAGAGTCGCCATCGTCGGTTTTGGCACGGTCGGTACCGGCGTCGCCCGGTTGTTGTTGGATTGCGGCGATCGCACGGCGCGTCACGCGGGACGCACGTTGTGGCTGGAGGCGGTCGTCGATGTCGACACGACACGTCCCCGCGGCGTGGAGTTGCCCCAAGGGTTGCTGACGGACGACCTGACCAAGATTACGGGGAATCCGAAGATCGAGGTCGTGGCCCACGTGGTCGGCGGCGTCGAGCCGGCGCGGACGATCATGCTCAAGCTGCTGGAAAGCGGCAAGAACGTGGTGACGTCGAACAAGGCCCTGTTGGCGGAGCATGGCCCGGAGTTGTTCGACCGGGCCCGCGAACTGGGACGGTCGATCGCCTTCGAGGCGGCCGTGGCCGGCGGCATCCCGATCATCGCCAACATCAGCCAGTGCCTGTCGGCCAACCAGCTCACGTCGCTGCGCGGCATCTTGAACGGCACCAGCAACTTCATCGTCTCACAGATGGAAGAGCACGGCACGCCCTACGCCAAAGCGGTCAAGGAAGCGCAGCGGCGCGGCTATGCCGAACTGGATCCGACCCTGGACGTGGACGGCACCGACGCAGCTCAGAAGCTGGCGATCCTGGCCCACCTGGCCTTCGGCGTCCGCATCCATTGGAGCCAAATCCCGCGGGCGGGCATCGACAAGCTGAACCCGGCCGATCTGCGGTACGCCAAAGAGTTAGGCTATCGCATCAAACTGCTGGCCGTCGCCAAGCTGGCCGAAGAGGGGCTCGAATTGCACGTCTCGCCGACGTTGGTGCGCGTCGGCCGCCCGCTGGCCGAAGTGCGGGAGGCGTACAACGCGATCAGCGTCGTCGGCGACGCCGTCGGGCAGTTGTTCTATCACGGCCTTGGCGCCGGCCAGATGCCCACGGCCTCCGCCGTCGTGGCCGACCTGATCGACACGGCTGTCGGGAGGACCGCGATTACGTTCAAGACGTTGGAGCTGTGGTCCAACCGCGAGTCGCCTGTGACCATGCGGGACTTCTCCAAGCTGAAGTCCCGCTACTACCTCCGGTTTACCGTCGAGGACCGTCCGGGCGTGCTGGCACAAATCACCGGGGTGCTGGGCCAGCACCATATCTCGATTGCGTCCGTGATCCAGCACGAGCACGATCCGGAGGGAGACGCCGACACGGTCCCGCTGGTGATCATGACCCACGCGGCCGCCGAAGGCGACGCCGCCGGCGCGACCAAGGAAATCGACCGCCTGTCCTGCGTCCACGGCAGGAGCGTGCGGATGCGCGTGCTGGACGACTGACGGCAGCCCACGTGGCACGGCCTACTTGTTGGCCGTGCCGTTAGACTGTGTCCAATACCGTGTGGCACGGCCTACTCGTTGGCCGTGCCGGCAGGCTGTCCAACGCCCGCGAGGCGCGGCCTACTCGTTGGCCGTGGTTTCCGCTCCGCCGCTTCCAGCAATCCACGAACAATTTTGTCGCCATGACCCGCGCCGCTCACGAATTCGGCACGTACGCGTGAGGCGAGAACGACTTCGATGCCGAGTTCGCGGCAGAACGCGGTGTCTGAGGGTTGGCAAGCAAATTGGGGCAGGAAGACGACAGAGCGAAATGGTTCATTTTTCTGCCCCCCATTTTTCTGCCGGCTCCTCGACGACCGCGACGAAACACCGTGCCACGGCGATTCCGCGGTCCGCAACGCCCGCGAGTTCTTGGCCTCCACACCCTTCGAGGACCGTGCCGGCTTGAAGTTCGTCAGCGTGTTGTCCGTCT
>CAYUFW010000146.1:2561-19079 GCA_964443915.1 uncultured Pirellulaceae bacterium | reverse complement strand
TTGCGGTCAGCGTGTCCGCGGCCGCAAGAGCCCGGTCCACGTTGCGCGTCGCCGGGCCAGCGGCGCTGTCCCCTTCGCCTTCCGCCAGGCCGGCCGGCTGCCCCGCCGACGCCAACAAGGCTTGCGCTTGCGCCGCTTGGGCCGCTGGCGGCAGGCCGACGGCCAGCCGCAAGATGCGGACGGCATCCAGCGAACTCAGCGCCCCATTGCCGGTCAGGTCGGCGATCAGCACCGGATCGATGGCGGGGAAAGCGGCAAAGCCCGTGTCCAGCCCCACGGCCACGCGCAGGGCCCGCTGGGCATCCAGAGAACTGATCGTCCCATTCCCCGTCGTGTCACCGAACAAGGCGGTGGTGTGTACCGCGTCGTCGTCGCGGACCGGCAGCCCGCCTTCGTTCATTTGTGCGCCCGTCACGTCGATCACCTGGCTGACGCCGTAGGACGCCCCCTCCGGCACCGCCGCGGTGAACGTGGCCAACTGGACGGCTCCGGCCGGCAGCGGCGTGGGCGTAAGCAGCCCCACCGAGACGATGCCGGGCACGTTGAAGTTCGCCTGGACCAAACTGCCCGCGGGCATGCCCGCGCCGATCGCCACGCCGGTGAAGACCAGTTGCGCTGGGTTGTACGTGAACGTGAGATCCAGCGACTCCAGACCGGCGCCGTTGCTGATGACCAGCGGAATGCCGAGCCCGGCGCCGGTCAAGTCCACGTCTTCGCCGGGTCCGCGCGTGAAATCGCCGCAGCCGACGAAGGGGGCCGCCGTGGCCGCGACGGTGACGGTCTGCACGAAGTTGCCGCCTGCCTGGTCGTCCCCGTCGCCGTCCAGCAGGTTGCCCTCCGTGTCTTTGAAGCCGTCGTCGGCGCTGCGGAGCGTGATGGTATAGACGTCGGGGGCCAGCGGGCCTCCCGTCTTGACGAACCGCACCAGGCGGCTGCCGGGGTCGTACACCAGCGAGCCGGCGACGGCCCCTACGGTCTGGCCGACCACGGTGATGTCCGGCGAAGCGCCGGAGTCGTCGCGGACGCCCTTGCCTTTGGAGGTCGGGGCTTCGACGCCGTACAGGTTCAAGCCGTCGGGGTCGAGGGGCCGGCGGAAATGGAACCCGAACCCGCTGGAGAGCGTCTCCACGAGGTTGACCCGCAACTGGGAGAAGTCCACGTCCGTGCCCGCTTCGGCCGCGGTCTTCGGCGGCTCTTCGTGCCCCACGTTGTCGCGGGCGATGCTGTAGAAGTCGTAATGGTGCCCGCCGAAGCCCGTGAACAAGGCCGAGGTTTCCGCCGTGTTCCGCAGCCAGACCTTCCACGGCCCGCCATCCTGTGAGACGAAGATCGTGTAGCTGCCCACCCCCGATCCGTTCGTTTCATCGGTGCCGCTCCACGTAACGGTAAATGGATCGTCCGGAACCTGAGCGGGCAGCACACTCACGCGGCTCGTCGGCAGCCCGTTGTCGATCGTGTGCAACGTAATCGGCGTGGGCACAGCCTCATTGATGTCGAAGTAGTTGAACACCTGATTGGTGATCTCGACACCGGAGGTGAGATCGGCAAGCGTCCGGATCGAGTAGTCGACGTGACCTTCCCCCACATGCGTGTTCTTGTCGTTGACCGCCAGGAAGCCCGCGAACGGATCCGTCGGCGCATCCAGGGTCTCCGGATCGAGCGACTCGAAGAGCCAACTGGCTATGCCCGTTTCGCCATCCAAGCCAGCCGTCACGCGCACCAGTAGATCGACTCCTTTCTCACGAAGGTCGGCCATCGTTTCGTAGAAACTTAGACCATCTGGGACATCGATCACGAAGTCCCCAAACAGATTGATGTCGCCCAGCTCAAAGGTGGACCAGTCAAAGTTGCTGCTGAGCGGGTCCTCGATTCTCACGATCTGAGCTGCTGCGCTGGCGAACTCAGGATCATTCTCGTAGTAGATCGCGAACGGCATCAGCGTGCCCGGCGTCACGTAGTTCTTGTCGCCGTGTCCATTGGGCCCAACTTTGTCGTTCGGATCGAAGGAGCAAACCCCCTGCGTCCCTTGTCCCCCAGATCCTCCTTGCGATCCCGACCCGCTCTGCAGGCAGCGCTGGTAGGCTTGCAGAAGGGAGTTCGCCGTTGCCACGGCCTGCTCGTACGCCTTCTTGGCCTGTTCGAAATTCTCCAGCTCCTTCTCCACTTCGAGGGCTGCGTTCGCCATCTCCTGGATGCCTTTTTCAAATGCCCCGCCGAGGAAGTAAATTGCATTCCCGATGATTCCTACGACGTTCGAATAGATTGTCCAAGCGGCGGGGCTTGACTGGTTGGCGAGCGAGAGGATGAGGTCAACCTTTGAGTTCGTAATGTTCTTGACGTCCGCTGTGACGCTCAGAGCAGTCGCAAGCCCTGAGGCGGCCCCGTCAGGCGATCCTGCACTGTTTGCGGAGCCTAGGGTATCGTAGAGACTCTGCGCACTGCCGATGATCGAGACAATCGCTTGCGTGACCGCAACATACTTCGAGGGCTCGACGACAGCAATGACCCCCGCAGCGCCGAGGGCCGCCTTGCCGGCCACAACAAGACCGAGCGCAGCCGCGAACGACGTCGCCATGTTCTTCGTCCAGACTGCACCCGCCCACCACATGGTCGGGTCGAGTATGTCCTCCGCAAGTTCCACCTGCTGGAATGTCGAGTCTTGCCTGGGAATGGCTGCCACCACGGCCTGATAAGCGCCCTCGCATCTTTTCCTCGGCCCGCATTGGGTGTTTTCCACAGGGGGAGGAGACACACTGCGCACTTCTTTGGAACTGCGGTGATAGTCCGTGAACAGCTGCTTCAGCCAAGTGGGGAGCCGCGGCTCGATTTGAGCTTCTACCAAGAAAGCGGCCAAGGGAAAATCCCGGACGGCAACGCCGTCCGGGGCAGTAGCGCTGCCCAGGGCGACAGGCGGCAGCGTCCGATCACCTACATCCGTTGTGCCCAAGTTCGCATGGACGCCGGTGATCTGCTGATCTGTGAATCCGGCCCCCGAGACAAGAAGTACTACGTCCGCATTCGCTACGGCTTCGACTGAAAAGACACCGTCGAACCCGGGACTCCCGGTTCCCAATTCGCGACCTTCTGCATCGCGAACGCTGACCGTCGCCATGACAATCGCTCGACCATCGGAATCCACCAACCGCCCGGTAATCGACGCGGAGACCTCGTCGAGGGCGACGTTGACCTGCACGTCGGCGGTTACCCCGAGCCCTGTTCGGACTTCTGCCTGGAAATCTTCCGCGGTTACGACCAGGGTGTAGGTGCCCGAATCGACGTGCGAAACCGCGAAGGCGCCATCCCGATCTGTCATGGATGATGCCTTGGCGGAACCATCGGGCCCGTACAGGATGACACGGGCCGCTGTCACGGGCCCACCTCCCGCGTCCAAGACACGACCGGTTACGACGTATTGATCCACGAGGGACAGTGTCATGGTCTGGCTGGCCCCGGCGGCCAAGGTGACCTCGCCCGTCGCGCCTCGATTCCCTGTGGCGGCTGCGACCGTCGCGCGGTACACGCCGCTGACGAGATTCGGGAATGCCGCTGCACCCTCGGTGGAGAGCTGTCCGACGTCGGCCAGCGTCTCCACTCCATCCAAGACACGGTACAGATACACCAAAGCCCCGTTGACCTCACTGACTGCACCGGCGACGGACAGATTGATCGTACCGGTCCCGGCCGTGAAGTCGATCGTCGCACCAACGCCGGCAGTCACCTGGAGATTACCCATGTTGGTGAACGTCGCGCCAGTGGCTGTGGCGCGAAGCTCGAACGTGCCACCACGCGTCAACTCGAACCAGTAGCGCCCGGAGCTGTCTGCCGTGGCCCCCGTCACCAGCCGACCGCCCTCGTACAACTCAACGCCCCCAGAGGGAGCGGCCGTCCCGTCGGCGAGCAACAGACGGCCCGACAATCGCGATGTTCCGCGGAATCCGAGATTCGCGACGTACACAGCGCCGTTGATATCAGCAACGGCGACGTCGTGAGAACTCGCCGGTCCGCTGGTATCGAGGCTCACGCGATGGATGCCAGCCGCCAGTCCCTTAAGCCGGAAGGACCCATCCGGGCCAGTGACGGCAGAAGTCATTTGGCCATTCGAGTCGAGCGCCGTCACGCGAACGCCCGCAAGGGGAGCGGAGGAATCGGGGTCCGTCACGGTCCCCTTGATGACCGCTCCTGGGAATATCTGCAGACTGATCCCCGTCCGTTGTTCCCCCTTATTCAGCGTGACTTTCTGGCCGGGGCTCAGACCCTCACGCTGCAGATTCAGCACCTGGACCGTGAACGTGCCTGCCGGCAATCCCGTCACCTCAAACGTCGCATCCGTTCTCACGATCGCAGACGCGACCTGCAGGCCGTCGGCGAAGACGCCAATCGAAGCACCCGCCGCGGCCACGTTTGGATCCAACGAGATCACGGTGCCTCCGATGCTTGCCCCAAGTTCCATCGTCACGGTGCCGATGTCGCGCACCGCACCCGTTCCCACGGAAATCGACGCCAGTGAAACGGTCTGATATCCTTCTGCGACCACTTCGATCCGGTACTCGCCGTCCGATAGGTTCGTGAGATCAAAATCGAGTCCCTGCAACACGCCGAGAAACACGCCCAAATGCTCGGGGTCGCTAATCTTGTAGGCCGTGACTTGGGCTTGCTCGTCAGGCGCCTGACCGTCTCGGTACGCAATCGTCCCGCGAATTCTGGACTCGGGCGGCAGCGAGATGTTACGAACCAGAGCATCTTGATCGAGCTGCAAACCGTTGAGTGCGACTCGCGCCCGTCCGTTGGCCTGAACGAGCAGCGTGTAGTTGCCTGATGCCAGTCCTTCCAGCTGATATTGTCCCAGCAAATCTGTGGTTGTGGCGTACTGCCGGCCGTCTTCTGCAACCGCGATTACGCTGGCCCTGCTGATGAGCGCGCCGGTGCCACTTGACCGGACTTCGCCAGATATTTCCGCCCCCTTCAGCAGATCCAAGGTCAAGTCCTTGGGCATGTCAGCCGACGAGACAACGCAAGGCGCCGTCGGCGCAACGACGGCGCCGGTGAACGCGAACTCGTATGACCCCGCCGCCACATTCGTGAAGAGGAACGAACCGTCGTTGAGAGATGTTGTGGTATAGGTAGAACCGGCCCCCAAGTTGTAGGCGGTGACCTTGCGGCCGCTCAAGTCCAAGCCCGGATCGGACGCGTTCACCGTACCGTGAATCGACGGCACCAACGAGGCCAGGGCTTTGTCGATCTCCAACTGGACGAGATCAAATGCGTCCCGCTCATCTCCGATTTCTTTGGGCAGCAAGATCGCATTTTGGAGCAGCATGTCGTGATAATCGCCCCAGGCGGTCCCGACATTCGACACCACCACTGGCCAGATCAGATTCCACTGCTCCTGGGAAATGGAAGCGCGACGCAACGGATCCTTCAAGGCAGCCCAGTTGACGGCGGCGTCGCGATCAGTCAGCGCATCGACGAAAAACTCCATGTTGCCGGGGATTGCCCGAGAACTTATCTCAATCCGACCGCCGCTGTTCGGTCCAAGGACGCCCGCGGGGCCTATTGACGGGGTACCAAGCAACTGCATCTGACTCCCGCTGACGGTGCGGTGATTGTAGGTGAGTTCCGTGCCCGCCGATCCACTCACGAAGAACAGCGGCGCTGGGACATCCGTGTCACCACGGTTCACATATTCCAAAGTGATCACGAAGTCCTGTCCAAACCGCGCGGCCGAGGGCGTGACGAGTTGAAAGCCAAGTTGCGGTCCCTGGCCCGTCCGCACGGTGAAGACGTCCTGAAGCTCTGCGAAGGCGCCACTGCTTGATTCAACCCGCACGTCGTAAGTGGTGGCTTCGACGCCCGCGAGTTGGAAAGTCGGAAAGAGGAAGTCCGCGTCTTCGCGGTAAATCACGGTGGGCGATAACCGGGCACCGGTGGGGGAAACGAGCACCGGCGTGGCATCTTGCGGGAACCGTGCGCCCCGAATGGAAAGCGTCACCGGACCCACATTCCCGCCGTAGGTCGCGCTGAGTCCCAAGATCGAGAAATCAAGAATGGAGGAAGTGATTGTGAAGGCACTCCCGCCAGCGGGCACGACGTCGCCGCGCACTAGGACGTAGTAGGTCCCTGCCTGCGTGTTGCGGACCTGGATCTGCTGATCGGGGGCCAGGTTCCGGCCGTAGCGGAAATCGTAGTCGGCACGGGTGGGGGCCGAGCCGAACTTGACGTACAGTTCGTTGAATCCCTGGTCGTCCAGGTCGTCCAGTGTGAAGAACAGGTCCTGACCGGCCTCGACCTCCACGCGGTAATACTGCTCCGTGCCGGCCGCCGGCAGCGTGTCCTGGTGCGGTTGGCCCAGGGTCAGGGCGGGCGTGCCCACGGCCGCTTGCCGCGCCCAGCGGCGCGTATTGTTCGCCTCCGCGCCGCCTTCGTCGACGTCGCCATCGGCGTCCGTGACGACGAACACGTAATAGGTGCCGTCCGCCAAGGCGTTCGTGTCCACCGTGATCGAACCGCGATAAGTTGCCTCGACGCCCAGCCCGGCGGTGTGTTCGACCTTGCCCACGCGGACCTCCGTGCTGCCGTCCAGCGTGCCCTCGGTCGAGAGATAGACCGAGTCCATCCAGGACGCATCCCTCGCCGGTGCCAAGCCGCGATTCTGCACGATCCATTCAACCTCAAACGGATCGCCCTTATCGACCGTGATCGGGGCCTCGACGTGCGTCACCGCCAAATCCGGATAGCCGATCTCGATGGTCCCGGAGACGCGGACGTTGTTGGACTCGACGAACAGCTCGTTGACCTCGTTGTCCGCGTCGGTGTGGACGATCAGGAAGTACGTCCCCGGCACGACGGTTCCCGTCGCGAACGTCAGGGACTGGCTGTACACGGCCAGCGGATCCAGGGCTGGCGTGCGCCGCACTTCACCCAGGAGCACGTCGCCTGCGTCCAGCCGCGCGTTGCTGGAGAGGTAGACACGGTCGTTCCACGAGCCGCCCGGCGCCGTTTCCTGGCCCAGGTTGCGGACTTTCCAGGACACGGCCGCGTCCTGGCCGATCTGCAGGGCGGGATCAACGGTCACCTCCGTCACCGCCAGATCGGGGGCCGGCACGCCCGCGGGCCGCACGGCGACCGTAAAGAACGTGTCGGCCACGTAGTGCAGCAGCGTGCCGTCCACCGCCAAATCGGCAATGCCGTCGGGCGTCGGGTAAGTCTCCAGCGTGACCGGCCGCGCAGGATTGAAGATGTCCACGAACTGCACGCCCTGCTCCGTGGCGATGTACGCCAGATTGCCGCCCAGCCAAAGCTGTCCTGGCTGATCGATCTGGGCCGAACCGAGCTGCTGCGGGCTGGCAGGATCCGCCACGTCCCAGGCCTGCAGCAGGGGCGGATCGTCCACGGTGAAGAACAACGCGCCCTGGGCCGCCATGCCGGACACGCCTTGACGGACGAGCAGATCCCCGACGGTCGCGGGTTGAGCCGGATCGGAGATATCCACGATGGCAACGTTGCCGGGAGTCAGCGGCGCCGAGGCCACGCGGAGCGCGTAAGTGCCGTAGTTATAGTTAGGGCCGACCTCGATGAAGTACGTGCCGGTCTCCAGCAACCGGTAGGAAGAAATCCGCGGATCGCCTCCAAAACCGCCAGCGGACGAGTAGGCCACGTCGTTCCAGTCTGGATCGTAGAGTTGGATGTCTCCGTCGAGCGTTCCGACGCCCGAGCCGGCCCCAAACAACTCAATCGTCACGACATCTCCGGCATTGCCCGCAAACGAGAAGTAGTCGTAGCCGTCGCCGGACGACACCTGGCCCAAGGCCACCGGCAGATTGGGAAAAGCACCCAAGTGGTGCGGAGTGTTCCAATCGTTCGGCTCCACTTCGTTCACCGTATTGGGAAACGCTAACGCCGCCGACACGTTGGTTACGAACGCCCGATCGCCGCTGACCGCCAACAAATCCGGCCCGCCGGTCGTGGCGTTGCGGCGAAGCTGAACGGAGCCCAGCCGCTGTGGCTGCTCTGGATCCGCCAAGCTCACCGTCTCCAGCCGCAACGGGCCTCCATCGTACAGCAGCAGATAGGCCTTGTCGCCGGAGATCGCGAGATCCTGGATCGTCTGATTCACGTGGTACATGCCGACCTGCTGCGGGTTGTCCGGGTCGGAGAGATCCAGGATGCCGACGTCCCAGCCATTGTTCGAGTACTGCGGCCGCAGCAGGCCCAGGTTTCCGTCCACCAGGACGTCGCGGAGGGTGGCCGACGAAGCCATCCCGCCGCGGAGTACCGGCGTGGCCGGCTGGGAAACGCCGATCAAGTCGACGTTCGTCCCACCGTCGTTGGGATCGGGCTGCAAGACCACCGCCGTGTTATTGCCGACGGCCACGCGCTGCAACTGGAACGGTTCGCGGAACCCGCCCACCACGGCCGGATCGAAGCGGTTGGCCAGGTTGACGGCCACGACGTTGCCGGCACTGACCAGCGCCGCGTCGCCGGACACGTGGATGCCGGCCACGTCCGCCCAGCCGGGCGTCAGGTTTTCGGTGGCAATGGCCGCCGGATCGAACGGGTCGGAGACGTCCAGCACCTGCAAATTGGTTCCCAGGTCCCCATCGCTCGTGACGGCAATCAGGTCGCTGCCGTGGAACCCCAAGCTGCGCACTTCATCGCCGGTGAAGAACGAGCCGCGGGCCCGCGGCAAAACCGGATTGCTGATATCGAACAACTGGACTCCGAAGCCCTGGCTGACCGCCAGCAAGTTCCCGTGGACCGCCGGATGACGGAGATCGAACGAGATCAAGCGGCGGCCGAGGAAGGCGGGCGCGGCGGGATCGGAAATGCCGATCGTCTCCAGCACCGTCCCGTTGAAGCTGGGGTCCTTGTACAGCACGTAGGCCACGTCGTCGCCGAGGGCCAAGCCGACCGTGGGGCCGGAAAACGTGAACCGGCCGACCTCCGCGATGGATTGCAGATCGGCATAGTTGCTGATCACCAAGTGCGGCCCCGCCGCGACATACGCCAGCTTGCCTGCCGGATCCAGTGCCAGATCGGCAATCCCGCCGGGATCCGTCGCCCAAACCTCGGCGGGCAGCGCCGGGGCCGTGACGTCGAGGATCCGCACGTTCTGGGTGTCCGCCACCGCCACGAGATTGCCGTCCACGATCACTTCGGCCGTAGTCAAATCGACGTACTCCAGCGGGAACGGGCCGATCGGCGAGCCGCCGAACGCCGCCACCGGAAACACCCGTTCGCCCACGCGGGTGATCTGGGCGGGACGGTCAGATCCAGCGGAACGGCCCAGGCCACCGAGGCGGAGAGCAGCGTGTTGTTGTCTTCGCGGCCTTCGTAGATCTCGTCGGGAGCGTCGGCGACGAAGAGGAAGTAGTATTCCCCGTCGCTGCCGATCGGGTCGACGCCCGGCAGAGGAATCCCGACCAACAAGTCCTGCTGCGCGCCGGCCCACAATGGAGGGATCTCGAAGGTGACGCCCAGGTCCACGTCATCGCCGTCACCGGCCACGGCGTTATCGGATAGGAAAACGCGTCCCGTGGCCGGCTGCGGGACGCCCTCCGCCCCCGCGTTGCGGACGGTCAGCAGGGCGTTCAACTCCATGCCGGCGGACATGGTCGTAGGCAGGACGACGGCGGGCAGGGTCAAGTCAGGAACCATCAGCTCGATCGGACCGGCGAATCCCCAATTGTTGTCCTCGCGGCTCTCCCGCACCGCGCCGCCGACATCGGCCTGCACCGCCACGTAATACAGCAGGTCGGTGCCGAAGGGATCGGAGACCGGCCAGGTGAATGTGATCGTGGCGTCGAAGTACTCGTCGCTGCTGCTGGTCCCCAGCGCCGGGACATCCACCTCCAGATCCAGGTAGACGTCATCCGCATTGCCGCCCACGCCGTCGTCGGAGAGGTACACGCGGAACTTCGACGCCGGCGCGGCCTTCTCGCCGTGGTTCCGGATGCGGACGTCGTAGCTGACCTCTTCGCCGGGAGGGACCGCGTCCGGGCCGTCGACAAAGTCGACGCGCAGATCGGGCATGATCAGGAACGTCGAATTGGAGGCCCGCGTGTTGTTCGTCTCGCTGAATTCCACGACCAGGTCCGTGACGTCGAGTTCGCCGACGACGTAGTAGCTGCGGTCCGTCCCGAACGGGTCCACTTCCGGCCAGGTGAACCGGGCCGTCGTCTGGAACGTGGTGTAGTTGGGCCAGGTGTACGGCACGAGTTCCGGAACGTTGAAATCGATGAACAGATCGCGATCGTCCGCGTTGCCGGCGACGTTGTCGTCCGACAGCCAGAGGTGGCCGACGCTCGCGGCTGCGTTGGCGTCCCCGTAATTGACCACCGTGATCTGGACCTCGACCTCCTGCCCCGGCTCGACCTGGGACGGAATCGCCAGTTGCGAGAACTGCAGATCCGCCATGAGCAGGTGCGTCTGGTTGCTGGCGAGTAGGTTATCGCTCTCGTTCGCTTCGAGGACCTGAGCGTCGGCGTCGGCCAGCGCCAGCACGAAGTAATACCGGTCGGTGCCGATGGGATCCGTCGCCGGCATGGTGAAACTGAGCGTGGTCTGGAAGGTGTTGCCGCCGAGTTCGTTCATCAGCATTGGGACCTGGACGCTGGTGTTCAGGTCGACGTCGTCCCCGGCGGCATTGTCGTCCGAGAGGAACAGCTTCAGCGTCGAGGGGGGCGCCACGGCGATTCCCGTGTTCGTCACGGTCACTTGCACGTCCACGGTGGCATTCAGGTCGATGGTCCCCGGAACCTGGTTCTGCGTCACGACGAGGTTCGGCCGCGAGTTGACGGAGTTGACGCCGGCGCGCTGCTGGTAGATGCCGTAGCCCGATCCGTCCTGCCCTTGACTCTGCCACAGCGCGACGAAATCGTTCGCGGAGCGGTAGGCGACGGACGGATACAGCTGTTCGCTATTGGTTTGGGTGTTCAGGCGGAACTCGCCGCCGACGCGGCCGCCCGCGGAGGCAAAGCGCTGTCCGTACACGCCGTAGCTGCTGCCGTCCTGCTGGTAGCTGTGCCACGCGATCAGGAAGTCGCCTGCGGCGTTCATGCTGACGTCCGTCGCGCCCTGCTGAGTCGTCGTGCGCGTGTTGACGGTAAACTCGTCGCCCTGGGGCGTGCCATCGGCGGCAAACCGCCGAGCCTGCGCGGCCCATTCGGAACCATCCGGTCCCCAGCTGTCCCACGCGACGACGAAGTCACCGTTATCGGCGATCCCCACGCTGGGCAGGTACTGCTGGTTATCGTCGTAGTCGTGGACTTTGAATTCGTCGCCCCGCGCCGTTCCGTTGGCTTGGAAGGCCCGCACCCAGACCGTGGAGTTGTCGTCCCAGGCCACGGCGAACTGGCCCGTCGCGTTCATGGCCGCGTGCGGGCGCTGTTGATTCGGGCTGCCGGAACTGGTCACCCAGAATTCGCCGCCATTGGCCGTCCCGTCGGCGTTGTAGCGCTGGCCGTAGATGCCGCCGTTGCTGCCGCTGTCCTGGCCATAGCTCTGCCAGACCACCAGGAAATTGCCGCTGCCGTCCGCCGCCACGCTGGGCTCGTCTTGATCGTTCGTGGTGTACGTGTTCACGCGGAACTCGGTTCCCACGGCGTCTCCCGCGGCGTTGTAGTGCTGGGCGTACACGCCGCGGCCGCTGGCATCGGGGCCGGACCAGGCCACGATGAAAGAACCATCGGCTGCGATGGCGACGCTGGGCTGCAACTGGTCGCCCGCCGTGGTCGTGTTGACTCGGAACGCCAACCCCACCTGCTCGCCCGCCGCATTGTAGCGCTGGCCGTAGATTCCCCAGCCGCCGCCGTCCTGGCCCGAACTCTCCCAAACCGCCACGTAGTTGCCGCTGCCGTCGAAGGCCACATCCACGCTCTGCTGATCGTTGGCCGTGACCGTGTTCACCCGGCCTTCGGGCCCCAGGTCCGGCAACGCCGCCAGATTGAATGTGCGGTCCGTGAACAAGGGGCTGTACGTATTGTTGGTTTCGTCCTGTTCGTCGACCGCGTTCCCGGTGTCCACAATCAAGCCAACATAGTAGTCGCCGGCCGCGACCGCAGGCACCGCTACCCAGCGGCTGTCGCCGAGCGTGGTCATGGCCGCCAAGTCGGCGACGGTAAACGCGTCGCCCAACGGAGTGTCGGCGGTGGTGATCGTCGTGTCGGCGGACAGGTAGTACTGGGCCGTGAAAGTCCCGGAGGCGGCCAAGCCCTGATTGCGGATCGCACCGTTGACCAACATCCCTTGGTTCAGGTTCCAGCCCCCGGCCGTGCTGGCGGTCGTGGGCTCGAGGTCGGCCTTGGCGATGCCGCCGCCATACAGCTGGCCGTACACACCGGAACCCGACCCATCCTGATAATCACTGGTCCAGGCGACGAGGAACCGGCCACCGCTGCCGTAGGCAACGGCGGGTCCATATTGACTGTTGCTGGCGTACGTATTGGCCCGGAACTCGCCGCCGAGGGGATTCCCCGACGCGTCGTAGCGCTGAACGTACGCGCCCCAGCCGCTCCCGTCCTGGTTGTTGTCCTGCCAAGCCACCACGAAGCCGCCGTCGTCCGTCATGTCGAGACTGGCGTATTCCTGGCTGCCTGCGATAAACGAATTGACGACCCGATCGTCGCCCCGCGGGACGCCGTTGGCGCTGTACCGCCGGCTGACAATGGCGTAGTCGCTTCCGTCCTGGCTGTAGCTGTGCCAGACCACGACGAAATCGCCGTCGGCGTCCATGGCCGCACGGGGATGGACCTGGTAGTGGTAGGTGAAGTTATTGACCTGGAATTCCACGCCCTGCGGCGATCCGGCTGCGTTGTAACGCTGCCCGAAGACGCCGTAGTAGCTGCCATCCTGATTGTAGTCGTGCCAGACGATGACGAAGTCGCCGTCGGGGTCCATCGCCACGTCGGGGTTGACTTGTTCGCCGCGCCAATCGGGACTGACGCGGATCTCGGGTCCCAGCGGCGTGCCCAGCGAGTTGTACCGCTGAAAGAACACGTCGTTGCCGCCGAAGCCTTGCTGGTTCGGGCCCTGCCAGACCACGACGAAGTTGCCGTCGGCGTCGCTGTCGGCCTGGACATTCGTTTGGTCCCCGCTCGTGGTGCTGCTGACGCGGAACTCGCCGCCCAGCGGCGCAGGCGGAGCGTGGATGAACGTGCGGGCGAAACCGACCAGGGCGGTGCCGTTGTTGGTTTCGTCTCCTTCCGTAACTGCGGCATCCAAGTCGAGCAGCAGCCCGATGTACTGCTGGCCCGTGGGGGCGTCGGCTGCAGCAGGATTTCGCTGGAGTTGGTGATCGTCGCCAATTCGCCGATCCCGTCGATCGTGAACGGGCTGCCCAGCGGCACATCGGCCTCGGTGATCACCGGATCGGGAGAGATGTAGTAGCGGGCAGTAAAGGGGGCGTCGACTTGCGTGCCTTGATTGCGGATTTCGCTGCTGACCCGGAGGATGGCATTCAGATTGGCCCCTGCCGGCGCGCTGGTCAGCACGGGGACGAGATCGGGCTGAGCGAGGCCGCTGCCGTAGACCTGGGCGAAGACCCCGTAACTGTCTCCGTCGTGGTAGCTCTGCCACACCACGACGAAATCGCCGTCGGTATCCATGGCGACACTGGGCCAACTTTGCTCGCTGTTTGTGAAGGTGTTGACTTGGAATTCGGCGCCCGCGATGGTCCCGTTGGCGTTGTACCGCTGCGCGAAGACTCCCCACGAGCTGCCGTCCTGGTTGTAACTGTGCCACGCCACGACGAAGTTGCCGGCGTCATCCATGGCCACGCTCGGGTCCCGCTGCTCGTTGGCGATGCGGGTGTTGATCGGGAACTCGCCGCCGGCCTTCGTCCCGTCGGCGTTGTAGCGCTGCCCGAAGACGCCCCAGTTGTCGCTGTCCTGCCCCAGGCTCTGCCAGACGACCACGAACTTGCCGTTGGCGTCCACGGCGATGGCGGGGTTGGTCTGCTCGTCGGCAGTTTCGGTATTGACGCGTACCGGGGTGGAGGCGGGCGTTCCGTCCGCGTTGAACCTTCTCAGGTAGATTCCCGTCCCGTCAGCGTCGGCGGCTTCGTAGACCATGCGGAAACTCCCGTCCGGCGCGACGGCCACATCGGGATCGCCTTGGAAGCCGGACCACGTGTCATGGACTTGGGTCTCCGGACCCAAGGGCGAACCGTAGGCGTTCAGCCGCTGGAAGTAGACATCGGTGCCCTCGTAGCTGTTCACGTTCGGCCCTTGCCAGACAGCCACGAACTGGTTGCTGGCGTTGCCTGCGATCTTCAGTGATCCTTGTTCCCCGCGGATCGTTCGGTTCACGCGGAATTGCCCGTCCAACTTGGCCGGTGGAGTCGAGACGGCGATTTGGGCGAACACTTGCGCGGCCGTGCCGTTGTTCGCCTCGTCCGCCTCGGTGACCGCGCCGTCCGGGTCCAGCAAGATGCCCAAGTAGTACGTGCCCGCGGCTTGGCCTGCGGGGATGTCCAGCGTGCGGGTGTCGTTGGCCGTCGTGGCGGCGTTGAGTCCAGAGACTGGGAACGCGCCGCCCAGCGGCGTGTCGGCAGCCGTAATGACCGCGTCGGTGGACAGGTAGTACCGCGCGTTGAACGCGCCCGCATCCGCGCCGCCCTGGTTGCGGAAACTGGTCGTCGCCGTGAACGGATCACCCGCGTGCAAGCCCAGAGGTGCGCTGGTGGAAAGCGGCAGCAGGTCAGGCTCGGCGAGGCCAATCCCGAAGAGTTGTGCGTGAACGCCGTAGTCCCAGTCCGCCTGATAGCCCTGCCACGCGATCAAGAAATTGCCGTCTACACCCCACGCGGCGCTGGGATAGTACTGTTCGCCGTTGGTGGAGGAATTCGCGCGGAATTCCCCGCCCACCACCACACCGCCGGCAGCATAACGCTGGGCGAACACGCCCCAGCTCGATCCGTCGTACCCATTCGAGTCGCCCCAAGCGATCACGAAC
This sequence comes from uncultured Pirellulaceae bacterium, assembly GCA_964443915.1. Taxonomy (GTDB): domain Bacteria; phylum Planctomycetota; class Planctomycetia; order Pirellulales; family Pirellulaceae; genus Anammoximicrobium. The sequence goes on along the minus strand of CAYUFW010000146.1, from coordinate 4,130 downwards.
GCACCATCGCCCGCCATCGCCACACGCGGTTGCTGCTGGTACCCGTTGGTGTACGTGTTCACGTGGAATTCACCGCCGATGGCCGCACCGTCCGAGGCGAACCGCTGGCCGAAGATGTCGTAGCCGTCGTATTGATAGCTCGTCCAAGCGACGACGAAGTTGCCGCTGGAGTCGATGCCAACGCTCGGATCGGACTGGTCGCTGTAGGTGTACGCGTTGACCCGGAATTCGCCACCCGCCTTGCTTCCGTCGGCGTTGTACCGCTGACCGTAAACGCCCCAACCGCTGCCGTCCTGGGTGGAGCTGTGCCAGACGATGACGAAATGCCCGTCGGCAGCCATGGCCGCGCGCGGAGCAGATTGGTTGTTGTTGGTGTACGTGTTGACCTGGAATTCCGTGCCCACCGCGGTTCCGCTGGAGTTAAACCGCTGGGCGTGGACTCCCCAGTCGCTGCCGTCCTGTTCGTAGCTGTGCCACGCGATCACGTAGTTGCCCGCATCGTCCATGGCGATTGTCGGGCCTTGCTGGTCCTTGTCGGTTTCGGTGTTGACCAGGACAGCGCCGCCCAAGGCCGCGCCGGCCGCGTCGAAGCGGCGCATGTAGATGCCGGTCCCGTCGGCGTCGCCAGCCTGGTAGACCACCAGCTCACCCCCTTGGGCGCCACGGTCACGCTGGGGGCCAGCGGCGGACTGACGTATGACCCCCGCCCGGCGCCGGCCTTGCAGGCGTTGAAAGCGGGCGAATCCGTGCCGGACACCTTCGTGTACACGGTCAAGGACGCCCAGAATGCCACCAGCACGGGTACGATTTCGATCCAAGTCAACGGCGTCAACGACGTCCCGCTGGCGGCCGGCGACAGCTACGCCACGGACGAAGACTCGCCCCTGAACGTGGCCGCGCGGGGCGTGCTGGCGAACGACACGGATGCCGATGCCGGGGAGGCGGCCCAGTTGACCGTCAGCGCCTTTGACGCCGCCAGCGTGTACGGGGCCGCCGTCACGGTCGCGGCCGACGGCGGATTCACCTACGATCCGGCCCCTTCCGCCGCCTTGCAGACGCTGGTCCAGGGGGCGTCCCTGGCCGACACGTTCACTTACACAGTCCGGGACCCCCAAGGTGCCACGGCGACGGCCACGGTGACCGTCACGGTGGCAGGCCGGAACGACGCCCCGCAGGCCGTCAGCGACGCCGCCCAGACCGATGAGGACTCGGTTCTGGTGTTGCCGGCGCCGGGGGTGTTGGCCAACGACGTGGACGTCGACCAAGGCGAGCAGGCCGGACTGGCGGTCAGCCGGTTCGATGCCGCCAGCGCGCTGGGGGCCGGCGTCACAGTGGGCGGCGACGGCAGCTTCACGTACGACCCCACGGCGGCGCCCGCGTTGCAGGCCCTGCGGTCCGGTGAGTCCGTTGTGGACACCTTCACCTACACGATCGCCGACGCCCAGGGCGCCGTCAGCACCGCGACCGTTTCCGTGACGGTCAGCGGCAAGAACGACGTCCCCCGTGCGGGCGACGACGCGTTCAGCACCGGCGAAGACACGCGGCTGCAGGTGGCAGCTCCCGGCGTGC
>CAYUFW010000146.1:0-2551 GCA_964443915.1 uncultured Pirellulaceae bacterium | reverse complement strand
GATACCGACGCCGATGCCGGACAGACCGCGACGCTGGCGGTCAGCGGCCACGACAGCGCCAGCGGGCTCGGCGCCGCGGTCAGCGTGGCAGCCGACGGCGGTTTCACCTACGACGGCAGGAACAGTCCGGGCGTGCAAGCGCTGCAGCAGGGAGCGACGGCAAACGACACGTTCTCGTACACCGTCCGCGACGAGGACGGCCAGACCGCCACGGCGCAGGTCACGGTCACGCTGGCGGGAGTCAACGATCCGCCCGTCGCGTTGCCCGACGCCGTTTCCGCGAACAGCGTCACTCCGACGACGATCGCCGTGCTGGCCAACGACGACGATCCCGACCTGCCCGGCGGCGACGTCCTGAGCGTGGTGGCGGTCGATACGGCGGGCACCCGCGGCCTGGTGACGTTTACCGCCGCGGTGGTCACGTTCGATCCGGACGGCCAGTTCGACGACCTGACGGGCAACGACACGGCGACGACCACGTTCGCGTATACGATCGAGGACAGCGCCGGCGCCCGCTCGTCGGCGACGGTGACGGTGACGGTCGCCGCCAACCAGCCGCCCATCGCCCGGACCGACCGGTTCAGCGGTTCGGCCGGCGCCACGGTGGCGGGAAACGTCCTGGAGGACAACGGGAACGGCCCCGACACGGACCCGGAAAACACGGCCCTGAGCGTGACGGCGGAGAACGTTTTCAGCGCCCTGGGCGCCGCGGTGACGCTGCACGCCGACGGCTCGTTCGTCTACGATCCCCGTGCCGCGGACGCGATTCGGCAGTTGCCTCCCGGCACGGCGGCCGATGACACGTTCCTGTACACGGTCTTCGACAGCGGCGGGGCCGGCGCCACGGGCACCGTGACCGTCACCGTGACGGGGGTCGACGATCCGCCGGTGGCCCGCGACGACCAATTGGAGGTCCTGGCGGACCAGACGCTGACGGGGAACGTCCTGGCCGACAACGGGGCCGGGGAAGATCTGGATCCCGACGGCGATCCGCTGAGCGTCGTGGGGGCCCAGTTCATTTCGGCGCAGGGGGCCGCCGTCTCGCTGGAGACGGACGGCTCGTTGCTGTACGATCCGAGAGACGCCTCGAAACTGGTTGCCCTGGCCGCGGGGCAAACGGCCGTGGATGCTTTCTCCTACACGGTCCTTAGCGGAGACGCTTCGGCCGACGGCACGGTCACCGTGACCGTCACCGGTGTGAACGACCCGCCCCGGCGCCTCGTCGAGAACCCCGTCCTCCTGGTCCACGACACGGACGTCCAGCGCGTCGCCGGCGTCGATCCCGATGTGTTCACGGCGACGTTCGCCTTGCAGGACTTCTTCGCCGACCCGGACGGCGATGCCTTGACCTTTGCCATCCGCTCCTCCAGCGTCAATCCGGCGACGTTCCAGGACGTGCGGACGGTCGACGGCAATCTGGAAGCAACGTTGATTGCGTACCGGTCGAACCAGGACCGGACGCCGTCGGCCGTGACGGTCGAGGCCCGGGACCCGGCGGGGCTGACGGTGACGGGCGTTTTCACCCTGGTCCCCGTGCCGGAGACGACGATCGACGCGCAGTTGGTGGTGCGGAGCAGTCCGACGCCCCTGACGCAAGCCAACGGAACCGCCACGCTGCCGCCGTCGGTGACCGAGGCTGTGGTGGGCGAAACGCTGTTCGTCGAAGTCTGGCTGAAAGACCGCCTGACCTCGACCGTGACCGGCGGGGCGGTGACCAACGGAATCACCGGGGGGGCCTTCGACATCCATTTCGATCCGGCCCGCTCGCAGGCGGTGGACACCGACGCGGACCAGGACGGCAAGCCGGACGGACTGCACCATGAGGGTCCGTTCAGCAGCGGCCAGTTCGCGACGGGCACGATCGACAACGCCGCGGGCCTCGTGGACAACTTCGGCGGCGGGACGATCAATCCGGACTTCGGCATCGAGCCCGAGTTCGTGCGGCTGGGCTACGCCGAGTTCTTGGTGACGGACGCCGGCGTGCAGACGTTCGCGCTTGGTGCCGGGCTGCCGGTGGCCCGCCAATCCGATCCGGCGGACGCCGAGGTGATCGGCAATATCCACCCCGCCCAGATCGCGTTCGGAGCGCCGCAGACGGTTCACCTGGTCCGGGCGACCCGGTTTTCCGTGGTGGCGGCCGGCAGCTCGCTCGGCGCGGCCTTGACCGACGGGACGCCGCAACAAACCGATGTCTCGGACCGGGCGACGGTCGCGGGCACCGTCGACGTGGTGGTGGATCTGGCCAATCCCGCGGCCATCCGGATTCTGAACGCCAACTTGGATCTGCAGAGCAGCGGCAACTGGGCGCCGGCGGGGCGAGCGGCACGGCCGCGGCCGACTGGGGCCTTCGAAAGCCGGTGGATCTGGAAGGACAGGAATTCACGATGAACGTCGCCTTCCGCGACGTCGGGATCGACGTGGCGACCCAGGGAACCTTGCCCCTGGACGCCAACGGCCAGTTCTCCTCGGCCGCGTCATCGTGGACGGTGACGGGCGGCAACGCCGACACGCGGGTGCTGACGTTTGGCGAGCGCACTCCGCTCGGCGGCCC
>CAYUFW010000145.1:5404-19131 GCA_964443915.1 uncultured Pirellulaceae bacterium | reverse complement strand
CGGCGCGCACTCCGTTCCCTTGGGTGACAGCACCCTTTTTTCGGCGCGGCTTTCTCTCGCGTGTTCCGCACGCGGCCGTTGGCACTCGCGGCCGGACTCAGATGTCCGTGCCGGAGCGGCGTTTCGGCGAAAGCTGCGCGCGGATCACTTCGCGCAATAATGCTTCGTACTGTTCATTGTTCGGCTCCGTCCGCACACATACCCGAGCCTGCTCTTGGGCCTCTTGGTATCGTCCTGATTGTTTCAACGCGATGGCAAGGTCAAAGCGCCAAGCTGTTTCGTCCGGGCGCATCGCCAGCGCCTGGGTGAAGAGCAGCGCGGCCCGGTGAAAATCATTTCGCAACAGGGCAATCCGTCCCAGCAACCAGCGTCCCTGGGCGTCGTCCTCGCGGCCGCTGGCCACCAGGCTCTCGGCCTTGGCCAACAACGCGCGGCGAATTTGACGGTCGTCCTCCGCACGGAACTGCGTGCCGGCGGCATCCAGGATCCACTGGGGCGAATCGGGGAGCAATTCGCGGATGTGCGACGCGAGATCGATGTGAGGCCGAGCTGTCTGGATGATCTGGGGCAGTTGCTCCCCGGCCAACTCCAGACTCCTCCGCCAAGTTTCGCAAGCCGGCACGATCCGGCCGGCCTGCAGTTCCAGCAACCCGCATCGAGTCAGGATTCCGGGCTGACCGCAGGCCGTCAGACGCACGCGCCGCAAATCCGCTCGATTGTCGGCTTCCTCCGCCTCCAAGATCGTCAACTGTGCCAGCATCAGGTGTACTTCGGGCACCAACGGGCACAACCTGCGAGCGGTTCGCAAGTGTGCCAGCGCGTGCGACAGGTTGTCCAGGACGGGCCGCGACGTCCGCAGTGCCGACGACTCCGCCGTCCGTTGCTGGGCTACCAATTGCTGCATCCGGCCGTGCAGATGGGTGGTGTCGGTCGCCGCCCAGAGCGCCGACTCGGACGCGCCGGCAACCCCCTCCCGCCGCAACGCCTCCACCAGCCCGACACGCATGCGGCTGGTCCACAACTGGGCCAACCTGAGTTGCGCTTCCACGTCCTCGACGGCGCTCGGCGGGTCAGCCGGAAAACGGGCGAGACAACCGTCCAACGAGGCCGGGCAGATGTCAATGCCGATTCGACCGCCACGGCGCGACGAGCCTCGCCACAGGCAAGCAACAACACGCCGGCCAAGGCCACACAACAGGATGCCCCAAGGGGCCGCAGTCGCGGCAGGGCGAGCAGATACTCAAGCCAACGTGCGGCCCCAGCGGATGGCGACCCAGCGCGACTTTCGATCCGTGCCGCGCGGCCGCAGACGGCGCCGCACACCAGCGCCAGCAGCAGCATGTTCGCCGGCAGGTACAGCCCAAAATCAAAAAACGCGTGGATCGCCTGACTGGACAAGGCGAACGTGCCGGCCAGACCTAGCGCGTACGTCGCGGCGTCGGGAGCATGCTTCAACAGCCGCCAGCAGGCCAAGGCCACCAGGCCGATGGTCGCCAGCAGCACGCACAGTCCCGGTAGCCCGGCTTCGACCAGGGCCTCCAAATACTGGTTCTCGGCGTGGTAGGCCCAGCTGTCGGAAGCGCGTTGCTGGTACGCGCGGTAGACATAGCGGTAGGTCCCCAGCCCGCTGCCGACCGGCAACAAGTCCTGGGCGGCGCGCCAGCCGTCCTGCCAATGCACCAGTCGTGCGTCGGCCCGCAGTGTGGGCTCCTTGAGCACCGTGGCCAGCCGCTGCGAGACCGTGGCCCCCTTGCCCAAATAGACCACCAGCAGGCAGCGGCGGCGGCCAAGATCACGGCTCCCGTCCGAACTCGCCTCTTGCGCCCCGCCAGCGACGCGGCTCCGACCGTGATGAGCGCTCCGCCCGTCATCGCAATGATCCCGCCTCGCGAGAGCGAACAGAGAATCCCCGCGGCAATGCAAGCCGCCGCCGTCAGACTCGCCAGAGCGACTGCGTCCAGCCGGGACAAGGCCCGCAGCGTTCGGCCTACCCATCGCCGTACCACGGACCACAAATATCGTCCGGCACTTAACTTGGACGCCGGGCTGTCAGCGTTCCTTACGTGGCCGCCGGAACGCCGCGCCAAAGACCACGCGCTCAACGCTACGGCACAACCCAAGCAGATATTCAGGAAGCCGCTGGCGTTGTTCCGGTTCACATAGCTGGCAAAGGGCACTCCGCCCCTGGTCAACGGGATCGACCAGAACAGTTGGCCGTTCCAGGTCAGCTGCTGCACCAGGCCGAAGAACGACAACGCGGCGCCGTTGAGTGTGACAAGGATCCCGGCGACGGAAAACGCCAGACGGCTCGCGAAGACGGTCGCGCCGAGCAGAAATGCCGCCAATGCCAACGCCAGCAGGTACACGTCTCGACGTGTCGATGCCGGATAAAGACTGATCGGATAGCCAACTCCGTCCGGCGTTCCCGCTCCCTTTGACGCCGCGTTAGAATTCTCGTCGGACTGACGCCGTCCGGGAGACAAATGTTCGTCGCTTGACTGCTGCGCGCTCCCAACCCCGCTCGCCACGGGGGCCATTCTCGGATCCAAATCCTCCCACCAGCGCTGGGTACGCGGCGAAACCCCGTGATGGATCGCGGCGGGCAGCGGAAGCAACTGCAGCGAGCCCAGCGCAACGGCTAGAACCAGCGGGATCAAGGCCGCAGGAAGAGGATGGGTGGACGCCGACCGGCCGAGACAAGTGCCCCAGCAACCGAGCGTGGCGCAGGTCCCGACGACGAACAGCCAGAACTGCGTGTCCGCCCCGACACCGCCCAGCAGCCACGCGGGAATCGTCATCAACCCAAGCGCAGCGACTTGGGCAATGATCGACAGCGGCGCACCAGCGCGTAGCATCCGCTGCGAACTCGCGCCCGGTGATCGCCGTCCCCGGAATCGAATATTGTCTCTCTCCAACGAAGGCATCGCGGATGTGTGTTCCTTCCAGCGGATTCACCATCCGTGACATATCGGACCAAACGAGAATCCGACTCGTCGTTCCGGCTGCTCCAGTACAGCCCTGCCCCACGCTGTTCGTGGGCTGCAGACTATGAAATCGCGGGTAACCAGCGGGACCCAGGCTCGAACACCTGCTCGGCATGCTGCTGGCGAGCTGGGTTATTGGCCATCCCCCAACTCCCGCGGGGCTCGCGAGCGCGATTCGTGTCGGTCGTGGCGTCGCATCGACTTCAGCGCCGCTAACTCGCCAGCCACAGCCCCGCTGCGATAGCCCAGGAAGTATCCCGCGATCAAACCGACCAAGCCGATGCTGACCGAAATCAGTGTGCCGAGTTGCTCCACCTGTATTGCCTGCTTTCTTGGTGTGACCGGCTCCCAGCCGGCTCTGTCGGTACGATTCTTCAAGGCTGGAACGGGCTCGCCATCTCGTGCTCCTCTTCGCCCGCGCCGATCGCGGCGCCGATTCCGGCTCCGATCCCTGCGCCAAGCAAGGCCGCGCCCAGATCGCCACCACCACCGCCACCACCACCACCGCCGCCGACACCGCCGCCCGCTGCGCCGCCGCCCACACCGGGCATGCCTGGCGGCAAACCGAAGACGTCAAAACCAAACAGGCCCGCGCGCAGGGCGACGATAAAGTCATCCCGCGGCAGCAGCTGAAACTCGTGAAATTCGTAGTCCAAGTAGTCGTCATCCGTTCCGTCGTCTTCTTCGGCGGCCTGGGGTTGCTCGGCGTCCTGCTTGGCGCCCCCTGCAGCCGGCGGCTGATTCTCACCGCCCGCCTGGTCCTCTTCCTGAGCCGCCGCGGGCGCGTCCGTCGGAGGCGTGGCGTCTGCCGCGGTGGGTTCGTCCGCGGCGCTGGTCAGCGAGGCGAAGCGAATTTCGTTCACCCAGCCGGGACTCAAACCCACACGCTTCGCCGGAGCCCTCAAGCTATCCCGGTAGTCGGCGTCATGATCGTACGGCCGGATTACGGTCGAGAACATGCAGACCCAATCCTGCGAGGCTGCGGTCACGGAGTAGACAGCCCAAGGCGTTAAACCCGACACCGCAAACATGCCGTTCGCGTCCGTCAGCCCTTGGGCAACGATCTTGCGGTCCTGCAGGAAACTGACCATCGCGTTGGGAACGGGGACCAAGAGCAATGTGCTCCGATCGATGTAGTTGACGCGACCAACCGTGTTCCCATCGGGGCGAATGTATAGCCCCCGTGTTCGCCGTGGGTTGGCCCGCAGGTCCGACCCGTTCGCTGGCGGCATCAGGACCGAACGCCGGACACTGTCCGTTACTGACGGCACGGCTCGTGCCGCGGGTGCTTGGACCTCGGTTGGAGGCGCAGTCGCCGGTTCCGCTGCTGCTGGCAACTCAGGCAGCTGCGCCGCAGCTGGTTTGGCCTGCCCGTCCTGAGCGGTCTGCATCTCGGCCAAAGTCACGCCGATCAACCCCATCAACGCTAATACGCCGACGCTGAGCGCCCACTTGGTCTTCATAGAATTCCACCCTCCCCAAGAAATCTCATGCTGCTCCCTTGTATAGGAAAAAGGCCCCCCCCACATCAACAGATGTAATTTAGTCGTTCATCTCGACAATGCAATACCACCGAAACGTTTATTTCCAAAAATATCTCCAGGCTTCGTAGTTATCTCAAAACATGCAAATTGCTTAATATCTGACGACGAGAACCGCCAGTCGGTCGATCCAAACAGTCCGCGAAGGGGGGGGTGTGACATCTCGCAGCAACCATTTTCCCTGCTTTCTGCGTCTACGGCTCGCAGGGAGGGCCCGTATTCTTCAAGCCGCCAGGGGGCGGTTCCGGCGTCCGAATTAACACCAAATAGTTGAAATTGATTGCACCTTAAATACTATTTCTGCCTTGTTTCAATCCAGCCGGTGGGCATCGGATAGATAAGCTGGTGATTTTGCTTGTTCTGAGAAGACTTCTGTTGTGGCCGTGGGTGGATTGTCAAGAACCACCCAATCGGCTTTTTTGTTCAATCCGCTACAAGCGTCAGACGATGAATAGGCAGGACGGACCGATCATCCGTTGAGTTCCTCTCCTGCAGAGTGAGGCTGCAGGAGACAGGCCATCGCGTCGTTTGTGGACTGCCAACAACGGAAGATAAGAAGCCGCGAGGGGTTATGACGATGGACCACGTGGGGAGATTACGAGCACCACTCCAGACGCTGGCATTCAAGTGGCAGTCGAGGCCGAGTGTCGTGTTCGTCAGTCGCGTGTTGTGGACGCTCGCCGCCTGCGTGCTGGTGGGCGCTGGCGGGGGCTGTTCGACGTTGCAGGGTGTGCGGGATTACGTCCAGTACAACGATTGCACCGATGACTTCGTCGTCGGCTGGCGGAACTACGTTTGGTCGAACAAGGCTTGGCATGCCCACAAGGCCCAGTACGCTTGCGAAGCGCAACTCCACGATTTTGGGGAGGGTTTTCGGGCCGGATACCGTGATGTGGCCGCCGGCAGCAACGGGTGTCCGCCTCCTTTGCCTCCGCGGAGCTACTGGAGCTGGAAGTATCAGAGCCCGGAAGGCCAAGCCAAGATCGCGGCTTGGTTCGCGGGCTACCCGCACGGCGCGCAAGCGGCGGAGGCGGATTGTGCAGGCAACTGGGGACAGATCCCGGTGTCGCACGTGATCGAGCAACAGTACGCGCCGGAATTCGCTCAAGCCCAGATCCCACGCTGTGACGGCTCGTGTTTTCCGCAGCCCAGCAACGGCCCGGTCCTCGGTCCGAACGCTCAGCCAATGGATATCCTGCCGACGCCGCCTGGAGTTCCCAACGACGGGAGTCTGCCGCGATTCCTGCCGCCGTCCGACAGATCGCCTCCGGCAAACGGCGCCGCGACTCGGCGTCCGGCTTCCGATTTCCCGCCGCCGATGGCTGGTCGAGCTGACACGGTGCGCACCGCTTACCAACTCCCGGTTCCTCCCGACGAACACGTCGTGGCCGGCACGGTGGGGTCTTCTCCGTGGCGTGAGGCGAACGGCGGACCGTGGCCGTACCCCTTGCCCCCTTCCCTGGGAAGCCCAGTCCGACCGGACATCCGCCCCTTGACGGCGGAGGCGGCAACTGAGTTGGAAGGGGACGCGGCGGACATCGCCTTGGACCCGTGGACGGCTGGTTTTCCGAGCAGACCCAGTGAGCAGACCCAGTGAGCAGAGCCATGTGTGCCAAAGAGAAGGACTTGCGTCGAACGATCAACGGGGCCGCCGAGGATGGCCGATACCCTCGCACGTCGCGGGGGCGACGGCTCATGGGCGGTATCCTCTTGCTGTTGGCGATCAGCACGGGCTGCCAGTCGATTCTGTCGCCCGTCAGCGGTGTTCCTGCACACCGCTTGCCACCGCAGTTCCTGGCGACTCCCAAGAACAACCTGGTGCCGATTGACATCGCCCGGCTGCGTCAAGAACCGCCGCGCGAGTACCTGTTGGACACGAGCGACATCCTCGGCATCTACATCGAAGGCGTGCTGGGCGAGGTGGACGGCGTGCCGCCATTTCACATGCCCCAGGGGAACGGGGGAGGAAGCGAGAGCGATCTGCCGCCAGCGATCGGTTTTCCGGTCCCGGTGCGGGAGGACGGGACCTTGCCGTTGCCGCTGGTGCCGCCGCTTAAGGTCCGGGGCCTGACGTTGACCCAAGCGGAGAATGTAGTCCGCAAAGCGTACACCGTGGATCAGCAGATTTTGCGTCCCGGCAAGGACCGCATTTTCGTCAGCCTGATCAAGGAACGCACCTACAAGATCGTCGTCATGCGACAGGAACTGTCTCCGACCATGCAGGCGGGGCCACACGGCGGATTTGGCAGCATGAACTTCGCGGCGACCCAGAGCCAGGTCGTCGAACTGCCGGCCTACCAAAACGACGTGTTGCACGCGCTGGCGAGAACGGGCGGCCTGCCGGGCGAGAGCGCCAAGAATGAGGTCAAGATCCTCAGGGGGAGTTTGGCCGACGCGCGCCGCCGCGATGCCTTCGTCCAAGAGTTCTATGCGTGCCGCCCCGCAGATCCGTGTTTGTGTTTTCCGCCCTTGCCGGAGGATCCGGCAATCACGCGCATTCCACTGCGGCTGCCCCAGGGGCAGGTTCCGACCTTCAATCCCGAGGACGTGATCCTCCAGACTGGTGATATCGTGATGGTGGAAAGCCGCGACGCGGAGGTGTTCTACACGGGCGGAATGTTGGGCGGGGGCATGCACCAACTGCCTCGCGACCGCGACTTGGACGTGATCGAGGCCATGGCGTATATCGGTAATGATCGAGGCAACGGCATCGGTTTCGGAGGCGGTTCGATCTACGGCGGTGGCTCTGGTGGCGGCGGCGGCTTCGGCGGCGGCTTCGGCGCAGGCAGTGTCGGCGGGGTACCACCGGGCCGCTTGTTCATTCTCCGCAAAACGCCCTGCAACGATCAGATCATCATCGCCGTGGATCTATCGCGGGCGATCCGCGATCCCAAGTCTCGGCCGCTGGTGCAGGCCGGCGATACGCTGGTGCTGCAGTACAAGCCGGAGGAGGAACTGGTGAACTTCGGCCTCGGCACGTTCTTTACCTACGGCATTGCAGAATTGCTCCGCGGGGACTAGCCAGTCGGTGGACGCGGCGGGAATCGTAAAACGGTGGAAGTCCAAGCTGCGGTAGGCGCTCTCCGCCACTGGCTTGAACCAACCATCCACGGTGTCCGTCAGGCGGTTGCCGATATGGAACGTGCGGACCGCCTTTTCGTTCCGTCTGGCTCGGCCGATGCGGTATACCGTCGAAGAACGCGGTCTGGTCCCCGTCCAACGCTTTCAAGAAATCGTTGCCGAGGTGGTCCTTCGATCCCGCAGTTCCGAAGGCCGTGCCGGAAATCTTGCGGTCACCGCTGTAGAATTCAATCTCGGCGACGTTGCCCCAACTGTTGGGCGGTGCCTCGTACTTCAGATACCGACACGTACTGCTACACCCGCAGCGAGGTCGGGGCCATGATCAAGCACTGCGAATCGACTTCGGGTCTGCAGTGGTTGGCGCACGTCATCATCGCGTTGGCTCACTTGGGCGTGCGAATTGGCGAACTGGCTGGCCTGCGCTGGAGCGACGTCGACTTGGCCAACAACGTGATCACGGTGGCCGACGAGCGTGCCAGCCGGCGTAAGCGGCTGGCTGGGACGATGCGAACGACCAAGGGAAAGCGGTCGCGCAAAATCCCCATCCACCCTCGGCTGCGCGAGGTTCTGGCGACCATCACACGCGGGACGGATGGGCGGGTCTTTCACGCCGAGCGCGGAGGCCAGCTCCGTCCCCGGAACGTGCTGACCGTGTTCATTCGCGACGTGATCGAACCTCTCGCCGAGAAGTTCCCGACACCGGATGGGGAGATCGGCTTCAATCACGGCAGGGTGCATAGCTTCAGGCACTTCTTTGTCAGTCAAGCTTTCCTGGGCGGCGCCTCCGAGGGCGAGATTCGGGAGTGGGTCGGCCACGCCGACTCGAAGATGGTCGAGCACTGCCGGCACTTGGGGCGCAAGGATGCCCTCCGGCGGATGGAGCAAATCAGTTTCGTGGACCCGGACGCCAATGAGCAGGGGCGTTCAGGTCAGGATGAGTGACGCCTGCTCGTTTTTCAAACCCCGGCGTCTGCGACGGGCCGGGCGATAGGTGGGATTCGGCGATGAAGATGAACTGGGAGAAATCGATCAACAGCGACCGCGGAACCGGCGTGTCAACCACGGCGGCAGGTGGCCTGAAGGGTCGGATTTGTCCCAGTGTTTGTCCCAGTCACTGGGACAAACGCAAGACGCCCTTCGTAAGTCCTTGCTTACAAGCGACTTGCGAATGGCGTCAAAAATCAAAGCGGAGAGGACAGGACGCGAACACCTGTGCAAAACGTGGGGAAATACGCGAATTCAGCGGCAGGCGCTGCAGAATCCGGTGCAGTTGAAACCGCCGAGGCACTTGCGGAAGAATCCGCCCATCTACTGTCGCGCTGGCCCACACTGAGTGACGAACATCTCCGGGCCATTCTTGCCCAAATCCACGTCTTCGTGGACCGTCACAGCGACAACGAGTAGCACCTCACCAAGGTTACTCGCGACCACCGGGCCTCTCCGCCTGCCGTGCGGCAATTGCTGGGATCGCAACGATTCGTTGCATGCTGTCCTGCCGCTCGATTCCATGACCGCGCTGGGACGACGCGATTCCTTTTCTCGGCTCTGAGATCCCACAGATCCGCCCAACGGCTACGCCACGTTGGAAAGGCATATCCAGTGCCTTCGCCGTCCCATCTTCCATCACCGTTAGACCGCCCCGGCGATCACCCAGCGATCTCCGGGGCGGTTCCCTTCTCCCATTTTCTTCTCGGCAAGGACGGCTATCTCGCGCACTGCCTCGGCGCTGGGTAGCCCCGCCAGTTCTACCGGGACCGCTGCCGGGATTGGTGCCCGGATTGGGCGGTGGATTGCAGCGTGCCACTGGCGATGGTTTGGCGTCTCCACCTTGAAATCGTCGCGCCATGTGCTGCGGGCCAAGTCCGCTGGGTACAATGCGCCCAATTGCTGACCATCCTGGAGCTGCGTCATGAGAAAATCCACTGGAATCATCTGTGCCTTGTGCCTGATCTGGGCTGGGTTCCCCGTGACGGCACACCCGGCCGAACCAGGAGGCTACGAGCTGGCCTTCTCCACCTACGTCGGCGGCCAGAATTGGGAGCACGCCCGCGACATCTGCACCGACAGCCACGGCAACATCTACGTTGTGGGCGGCACCGCTTCCCGCGACTTCCCAACCACGCCGGGCGCCTACGATCGCACCTTCCACGCGGACGGAAAGGAGATCGGGGAGGCCGGGCTGTGCGATGCCTTCGTGATGAAATTCTCGCGCGAGGGCACCGCTTCGCCCGACTTCCCCGTCACGCCCGGCGCCTTCGGCCGCCGCGCCGGCCCGAATGACGTCGCCGTCGTCAAGCTCTCGACTGCCGGTGCGCTGGTGCGCAGCGCACTGATAGGCGGTAGCGGCCAGGACGGCGCTGACGGTATCTGTGTGGATTCAGCCGGGAACGTCTTCTTCGTCGGTGTAACCGATTCTACCGACTTCCCCACGACGCCAGATGCGTTCCAGCCGACGCACGGCAGAGACCACGATGCTTTCGTCGTCTTGCTATCGGCTGACTTTAGCCGTCTGATCTATTCCACGTACATGGGCGGACGAGCTTTCGACACTGCGCGTTCGGCCTGCCTCGGGCCGCAGGGCGACCTTTGCCTGACCGGTGCGGCCAACGGACCCGGGTGGCCCGTCAAGAACGCCGTTCAAGCGACGTTCGCCGGCACCAACGATGGTCGCTGGGGCAACGGGGACTGCATTGTGGCCAGATTCCGGCGAACGACGCGATGAGTGTTGTCGGGGGGGGCAGGACTGAATCGGAGTGCAGGATGAGACTGTTCGAGGGTACCCAATGGGACAGGCCCCCACGCTGCGAGCGGTGCGGCGAGCTGGAAGAAGTCTGCACTTGCCCGCCGCCGCCCAAGGTGCTGACGCCAGCCGGGGAGCAGACGGCCCGCCTCAACGTCGAGAAACGAAAGAGGGGCAAGGTCGTTACCGTGGTCCGCGGCCTGCCGGCGGATGAGAACGATCTGCCAGGATTGCTGGGCCGGCTCAAGGCCGCCTGCGGGGCCGGCGGCACGACCAAAGATGACGAGCTGGAGATCCAAGGGGATCACCTGGAGCGTCTGCGGGGCTTGCTGGCGGAAATTGGCTTCCGCGTCCGCGGCTGAAAGAGCACGCCCCGCTCAGTTGCTCACGCCGGGCGCCATTGTCCAGTTCCGCGTCATTGTACCAACCAATGGTCCGCGACGGGCCTGCCCGGTTTGCTCATACCGGTGGCGCGCAGCCGATCCGCACGGCGACGACGAGGGCAAGCCGCCAAGCCACAACCCGATACCGGGCTTGTTCGGGCTGGCGGGGACGTCAGGGACCGCGTTAGAGCCGCGTGCTTCGCGTTTGCCGTCTCGTGAGGCCACCAGGCGGCGACTCAGCCTGTCGCTGCGTCCGCGCGAATCTGAGGGCCTTGCTGAGTCGTTCAGTCGGCGAATGTCAACATTCCGGTCCCGATCTGTTGTTGCCCCGCCGCCGCAGGGCTGTGTCGGAGGGTTTCTGCCTTGTGATACGGCCGTTTCCAGAGGTCCGACCTGCTCAACAATAGGTTTCTAATTACCTATTTTGATTCGGGATCATCACCCGGTCCAACCGATGAAATGCTGATGAAGGACCGTCGCACCAGCATGCCGTTGGCCTGGCCGGTATGATGGACGGAAGTGCCTCGCGGCCTGCCCGTACCCCAACAGTGGACAACGCCTCCGGTTCCTTCCGTGACTACGATTTCCCGAAAAGGCCGATCCCGATGAGCAAGCCCCGGAAACGCCCCCAAACACCGCACGACCCAGCGGTCCAGCGGAAAGCCGACGAAATGATCGCCAAGCTCCGCGAGTACCATCGGCTGGGCCTGGAGTGCAACCTGCTGCCCACGCGCAGGGAGCGACGGGAGTTCGCCGACCAGCAGGCCATCAGCCACACGACGATTCGAAAGGTCCGTGCCTTCGCCCGTGAGTACACGTCAACGGAACTTGACGAATTGTGCAGATTGCGGAAGCCGGACGGGATGCCTTTCCATTTCGGTTACATTCCGTACTTCCTGTGTTGTCACGGGAAGAAGGAGCGGCAGAAGCTCCAACGCCGAGCGGCGGAAAACGGCTGGACGGCGCCCGAGGTGCATGCTGCCATCCGGCAGATGCGCGGTGGCCGTCGGGGCGGCGGTGGCCGGCCGATGAAGAAGCCCGCGACCGCGGAGGCCGGGCTGGCGCGGATCACTGCCGATGGCCATCTTTGGGTGCGGCGGTGTGAGCTTGTGCTGGCGGCTCTCAAGACTGGAAAGCCGGATGGTGATCTCCGCAGCGGCGCGCAGGAAGCTGTGCTTGCTTTGCGTGCCGTGGGGAAGACCGCTCGGACCATGGCCAGGGAACTGGAGGCCCTGCCTGGGCCGCGGCCAGGAACAAAGTAGTAGGCCACCAGTCCGCAGTGCGTTTCCAGCACAACTGCGCCGAGTGGGATTGGCCACTGGAGGCCAAAGCCCGGCAGGTGTACTACCACACGCCGGGCAGCAGGCGATAGCACCTCAATCCCATCTACTTCGTTCCAGTGGTAGCCCTGAGAATCGAACCCAGCACAACGCGGTTATCAGCCGTGTCTGGACAACCAGCCCTCGACTACCGTTTATTTCCAGTCGGGATGGTCGGACTCGAACCGACGATTCCGTGTCCCCGGAACACGTGGGCTTGCCGCTACCCTACATCCCGAAGTTGTTCGCCAGTCAGAACGGTCGGATTTGAACCGACGATCTCCAGGTCCCCGACCTGGCGCGATAACCAGGCTTCGCCACGTTCTGTCTCCAGTACCCCGTGGGGGAGTCGAACCCAAGCCCAGCCGGGATTCGTAGTCCCAGCGCCTGTCCGTTGGACGGGGCGTCCCGCGCGCACTCTGAGCGCGAAGTGGGCCTGACGGTGCTCGAACCCGTGTCTCCTGGGCTTCAACCAGGCGCTCTACCGTCTAAGCTACCGGCCCAACAAAAAACCCGATGTCACTTGTGACACCGGGTCTTTGATGATCCCGTCAAGGCGTGGCCGAGTGTCACAATCGCAGAGGGTGCGCGGGGCGTCCGTTCGCCGGCTGATCGGCAAATCGCCCTTGGCACGTGCGTTCGTAGGTGAGACTCGACCACAAGGACATCATGGTTCCGGTTTCCTTCGGTTGTGCGGCCGCGGGGGTCGCTCTACTTGGATGATTGCCTTCTGTATTGGAGAGAGGACAGAGAATCAAGAAAGGTTCGCAGAAAGTTGGCTGCCTCCGCCCCTAAGTAGAAGACGCCTGAACCCCGTGTTTTATTCCCTGTTCCAGGAAAAATTCCGCAGGCAATCAGGCGTTTCGCCTGTCGATCAGGCATTGCTGACCGGCAGCTTGACCCCGCGCCGGCGACGTGCCTGGGCGGCAAAGGCTTTGGGCTCCCGGCCGTGGGTTTCCCTAATAGGAAACTCACGGAATTCTGCGGCGAGTGACCGAACTTGTCACTTGCCCGGCGATCTAAGATGGCAGTCAAGGACAATCCGCTCGTCTGCACGAAAGGACTCACCCGATGCCGAAGTTCTACGTCGAATCAGGTCCCGCTCGATGCGTCATCGACGCGAGCGACGCCCAGGTCTTCGACACGCTGGACATCGTCCCGGTCTGGCAGGGGTACGCTTTTCCCTGGTGCTGACCTGCCTACGACGTTCGGGTCGGAACGTAGGCGTCAGCTGCGGACATTGACGGGGCTGACGGCGTGCCCGGCTGGCGGGGCCACAAGGCGTAGCCTGCGACTGGACTCACAGCCGCTAATTCCGCACATCCACACAGAGCGCATCGCCGGTGGCATTACGGATGAAAATCCGCCCGTCCGAAAAAGCCGGAGACGTCCAGTAACGGCCTTCGGCAGGTAGTTGAAGCGTCCCCAGTGCCTTGAAGCCTTCACTCTTGGCCTCTGCCACGACCAGTTTGCCCTGGTCGCCCAGGACGATCACGTGTCCGTCCACCAGGATCAGCGTGCCCCGCCCCAACCCCGATTCCGACCACTGCCGGTTCCCCGTGGCCCAGTCCACGCACGATAGCCGATTGCCGTCGAACCCGTAGATGAACCCTTTCCACAGTACGCAGCTGCTCAGCTCATTCCGCATGTTCTTGTTTCGCCAGATTTCTTTCGGCGTG
>CAYUFW010000145.1:1513-5363 GCA_964443915.1 uncultured Pirellulaceae bacterium | reverse complement strand
TAGAGAGCACAACCAACGCCGTGTCCAGTAGAAACGAACAGCTTCCCCGCGGACGTGAGCACATCCGGGGCGTTCTGATCCCACGTGGTCCGCCAGGGAATGGTCCACAGGAGCTTGCCGGAATCAGCGTCAACACATACGACGCCACGTGCAACGAGCATGGCCAACCGCTGCCGGCCGTCCAAGACAAACGGAACAGGCGAGGAATAACCTGGGCGGCCGGGGCCGTTGTCCCAGAGCGACTGGCCGTTGTTCTTGTTCAGAGCCATGCCAGCCCAGCCGACGCTCAGGATGAGCTTTTCGCTGAGCACGAGGGGCGAGGCGGCATATCCCCAGTCCACAGCGTAGTCCCCTTCCTGCCGCGGTGCCGGATCGAGCTTCTCAGACCAGACGACCTCACCGGTGGCAGCGTCAAGGCAGAATACGTGCCCGGACTTGCTGAGCGTGTAGAGCCGATTGCCCTCCGCTGTCGGGGTAGCACTGGGGCCGCCTTCGTAGGAAAGCGGAGTCAACGGACAAGGGTAGGCGTGCTTCCACGAGGATTTCCCGGTCTCGGCGTCCAGGCAGAAAACGGTGTCCACGTCCTTGGTGTTGCCCATCGTGTAAACTCGGTTTCCCGATACGGCGAAGGACGAGAACCCGCTGCCCACTGACACCTTCCAGAGGAGCTTGGGCTTGGTGGCTGGCCAGGATCGGTTCCAACCGGTTTCGGAGGAAACCCCATTGTGGTCGGGGCCTCGCCAGCACGGCCAAGCGTGCGCGGACTTGTCCTGGGCCAACCCGCGGCTTTCTAACGCAAAGGCGACTCCCAAGACGCAGGTTAGGCAGAAGAGGGTTGTTCTTGGTTGGCACATCATCGCGTACATCTTCATCCAGAGGGGAAGCGGATCACATCCTCGCCCAGTATAAAGGACGTCGTTGGCTGGCACGAGCGGCCGGTGACCGTGCCCTGAACGCCTAAAAACGGTAGCCACGGCGAGCCAGATCAGTGAACGGCTTTGGGACTTCGGGGATGGCATCCCGGAGGTGAAGCCCGTCCCGCAGCACGCCTTTGAGAAGCCTGGCAAGTACCGCGTGACGCTGATCGTCTGGGACTCCGCGGGCCGTGGCAGCCGGGCAGAACGAACAATTCAGATACTTCCCAAGGCCAGCCGCGACTGAGTTGGAAACTGCGACACCTTTGGTATCGGCACCCTTTTCCGATTGCTGCAACCACGAGGTTCCGTGCCCAGATGACGGATCATGGCTGGCGGAACTGCAACCTGAGGACGCAGTTCGGGCGGATCATCACCCGTGCCGGGCTCAAGCCCTGGCCGCGGCTGTTCCACTCCCTGCGGGCGAGCCGAGAGACGGAGTTGATGGAGGAGTACCCCATTCACGTCGTCGCGAAGTGGCTGGGGAACACACCAAAGATCGCCTTGAAGCACTACCTTGCGCCCACCGATGCGGACTTCCAAAAGGCCGCCGCGCCGAGAGGAGATGGCGCTGCAAAAAGCGGTGCACGGGATGCAGAAATAGCGCTGCAAAAGGCGGTGCAGCAGCCCGCCGCGAGTTCGCGCGAGGTACCGCAAGAAACGACACAAGTCCCTGCCGTAGCAGGGACTTGTGCTGAATCTCGCGACGTATCGCGAGAATACGCTAGAAAAGCCAGCGGAGAGGACAGGATTCGAACCTGCGGTAAAGAGCTGGTTTGGA
Organism: uncultured Pirellulaceae bacterium; assembly: GCA_964443915.1. GTDB lineage: Bacteria > Planctomycetota > Planctomycetia > Pirellulales > Pirellulaceae > Anammoximicrobium. Next base: position 3,668 of record CAYUFW010000145.1, on the reverse strand, counting down.
AAAGGCACGGACTGAGGAGCGCAGGAAGCGTTAGCGTAGGGAATACTAGGGTACTTCCCTCACAAGCTACGCACCGTGACTGACAATCTCTCCCTCGAATCGTTCTTTGCGGATTGGTTTTGTCCTCTCTTTCTGCGCTCGCGGACGGAGAACACGCGGCGGCTGTACCGCACGACGATCCGGACGTTTGGCCGGTTCCTAGCTCGGACGCCAACGCTCAAGGATTTTTCCGATTTGGTCGTGAATCGCTTTCTCGATTGGTACAGACGGACCGGGCACAGTCCGTTTTCCGTGAACAAAGAGCGATCGAATCTCTTGGCCATGTGGCGATTTGCGGCGCGGAAACGCATGGTCGAAGAATGGCCGGATGTCAAAGCGGAAGTCGAGCCGGAGCGGGTGCCGCAGGCGTGGACGGCTGATCAGATCGTACGGTTAATGTCCGCGTGCGAAGTTCAGACGGGGACGATCGGCGGGGTGGAGGCCGCGGACTGGTGGCGGACGCTGCACTTGGTCGCGTGGGACACGGGGGAGCGGATCGGCGCGATTCGGGATCTGGAATGGGTACACGCTGACCTGGTCGCGGGATACATACTGGTGCCGGCCGAGCTGCGAAAGGGGAAACGGAGAGATCGGTTGTATCGGTTGGCAGGGGACACGATTGCGTCGCTTCGAAAAATCCTGCTGCCCGAGCGAGCAAAGATTTTCCCCTGGCCGTACAGCCGGACGTACTTGTGGAACCGGTACAGCCGGTTGCTGCGGAAGGCTGGATTGCCTCACAATTCGCAGTCCAAATTCCACCGGATGCGGCGGTCGGTCGCGTCCCATTATGAGGCGGCTGGGGGCAACGCGACGGAGCTGCTCGGCCACTCGAGCCGGTCCGTGACGCTCGCTTATCTCGACCCGAGGATAGTCCCGCAGCATCACGCCGTCGATTTACTTTTCCGACCTGGTGCCTCGCCAGGTGGTCGCGTCAATGCGTGCGGCGCGGGAATGGCGGTGGCCGCAGAAATGGTAGATGGTGGCACCCATTCGGCGCGGCAGATCAGGCCGGAAGGCGGTGCCGGCGTGGACTAGGTTCCAGCGATTCGGCAGGACCGCGATCGGCAGGCCGAAACGCCAGGCGAGCAGGCACAGGACGCCCTGGTCTCCGAGTCCCCACGGCGGAAAGTGCTGGGATGCGCCGATCGCTCGCCAGAGGCGGAACCAGGGGAGCATGCACGCCGGCGAGTAGAGCAGCAGGCCGGCGTTGAGGCACTGGGCCGGGCGTAGCCGTGGCGACCGTAGGATCTGGTACCAGGGCTCGTATTGCCGCTGCAGCCAGCCGATGAACCGTAACTGGCGGCGGTGCTGAATGTCTCGGCAGACTCCAAGTCTATCAGCTGGTGATAGACTCCATGGTGGCGGACAGTCGGCGGCGATCAGCATGTCGGCGTCCAGCTGCAGGACCTGGTCGTAGTCCTGCAGGTGCTCGATGGCGAAGGTCTTTTGCCACCAGATGTGCACCGGGGGGCTAACGCCGCCCCGCTCGCCTAATGGTTCAGTGAAGATCACCAGGTCGGCGCTCCAGCGATCGGCGGCGGCCTCGAAGGACTCGCGGCTGGCGGGGTGCAGGGATTGGCCGCCTACGTTGAGCGTGGCAATGGCTCGGTGGCCAGTTGAGCTACCCATTGGTCTCCCAAGACTCGACAGTAGCGGATGCGCGGCAAAGCGGATCGCAGACGTTGCTGCGTGACGGTTTTCCATCCCTTTTCGCGCCGGCCGAAGGCGTGCACGTCGTCTACTACGACACGGTCAGGCTGGTTGCGCTGGGCAATCGTCTCCAGCTCGGACCAGATCGGGAAGCTGTCGGCGATCGGGAGGTCCCAGCGATCGGCAGCCGGCCTCTGGATGTGGTGCGCGTCAAGGTACCAGAAGATTGGCTCGTCCCAGTAGCGGAGGCTGAGCGTGGGCAGGATCTCGGCCGAGTCGCCGTGATGGCAGACGGCACGCGTGCCGGCCAGCAAATGGCAGCATCGTTCGAATCGCGGCCAAGACAGCTCGACCGTGTGGACGACGGCGAAGCGTTGCAGTAGCAGTCGCGTGCTGTCGGCTTCGAAGGTCCCGGTCTCGACGGCCACGCGGCCGGGGAAGCCGGCGGCGAGGCGTCGCAGGCGCG